>NZ_JBEPNB010000002.1:0-370751 GCF_040546065.1 Micrococcus sp. UYEF5 | reverse complement strand
GATGATCGCCTCCACCATGGTGCGGGCGTCGGCGAACGGCCTGCCGGCGCGGCCGGTCCGGGTCGGGAGCATCGGGGCGATCAACTCCCATTGGGCGTCGGAGAGCATCTGGAACCGGGACATGTCCCCAGGGTCTCAGCTGACTCGTGCATCTATTCTCAGACACGCCCTAGAGGACCTCGTCCACCATCAGCCGGTTGTACCGCTCGACCTTCCCGTTGTGACGCGGGGTGTAGGGGCGGATCCGGTGGTGCCGGCCCCCGAGCGAGACCACCTTCCGGGTGAAGTCCACGGCCCGGTAGTTGTTCCCGTTGTCCGTGATCACCCGGTCCACGGTGATGCCGTGGGCGGCGAAGAACGCCCTCGCCCGGCAGAAGAACCCGATCGTGGTCACCGCGCGCTCGTCCTCCAACGCTTCGGTGTAGGCCAGCCGGGTGAACCCGTCGATCGCCGAGTGCAGATAGGTGTACCCGACCCGCCGGCCTGCACCACGCTTGGAAGCACGGCCTGCTTCACTTTCACGTCCGTGAGCACGCCAGCCGCCCCCCTCGGGGATGCGCCCGATTTTCTTCACGTCCAGGTGCACCATGTGCCCCGGGCCGCGGGCGGTGATCTTCTGCGGTCGTTGGCGCAGGTCCTCACCCGTGGGCGCGAGGTCTCGCAACCGGGAGATGCCCAGCCGGTGCATCCACCTCCCCACGGTGCGCAAGCACAGCTGGTGGCCTTCAGAGACGAGGTGGTGATGGATGCGCCGGGCGGACCACTTCTCGGCCCGGCGCAGGGCCTCCAGCTCGGCCACGATCGCGGGGTCGAGCCGGGCAGGTGAGCGATGGGGCCGGCTCGACCGGTCTTGCAGTCCTGCCTCGCCTTCGGCACGGTAGCGGGCGACCCAGGTGGCCACCGTGGGCCGACTGACGCGGAACTCCGCGGCCACGTGGGACTGCGGGATCCCGTCGTGCAGGTGGCGTTGGACCATGCGCAGCCGGCCGGTCGGGGTCAGGGGTGCGTTAGCGTGAGTCATGAGCGGGTCTCTTCTGGCAGGTGGGTTGTTGAGGAACTTCCATCCTGCGGCAGGGGCCCGCTCGTCTCATCTCAGCCCGTACCCCGTGGCAAGAACCTCATGACCCACAACAGCTAGGGTGGTCACGTGAAGACCTTCGACGAGCTGTACGCGGAACTGACGCGCAAGGTGCAAGAGCGCCCCGAGGGCTCCGGCACCGTGGCCCAGATCGACGCCGGCGTCCATGCGATCGGCAAGAAGGTCGTCGAGGAGGCGGCCGAGGTCTGGATGGCCGCCGAGTACGAGTCGGATGAGGCCGCCGCCGAGGAGATCTCTCAGTTGCTGTACCACGTGCAGACCATGATGATCGCCCGCGGCATCAGCCTCGAGGACGTCTACCGCCACCTCTGAGGCCGCCGGCCCCGTTCCCCGCCCACCGCACCCCGAGGAGACCGACGCGTGCTGCGCATCGCCGTTCCGAACAAGGGCGCCCTCGCCGAGGCCGCCCGTGAGATCCTGCAGGAAGCCGGCTACCGCCAGCGCCGCGACTCCCGCGAGCTGGTGCTCGTGGACCCCGAGAACCAGGTGGAGTTCTTCTACCTGCGTCCCCGAGACATCGCGGTGTACGTGGGCAAGGGCACCCTCGACGTCGGCCTCACCGGGCGGGACCTGTTCCGCGACGCCCAGGTCGAGGGCACAGCGGAGGAGATCATGGCGCTGGGCTTCGGCCGGTCTGTGTTCCGACTGGCCGCGCCCGTGGGCACGTTCTCCTCCGAGTCCGAGCTGACCGGCAGGCGCATCGCCACCAGCTACGACGGCCTGCTGCACGCCTACCTGGAGCGCACCGGCCTTGACGCCGAGGTGGTCCACCTCGACGGCGCCGTGGAGTCCTCCGTCAAGCTCGGCGTGGCGGACGCGATCGCCGACGTCGTGGAGACCGGCAGCACCCTGCGCGCCGCCGGCATGGAGGTCTTCGGCGAGTCCATCCTCGACTCGGAGGCCGTGCTGATCGGCCGCGCAGGGGAGCGCCCCGAGGGCCTCGACGTGCTGCTGCGCCGCCTCAAGGGCGTGCTCGTGGCCCGCCGCTGGGTGATGATCGACTACGACATCCGTCGTGACCTGCTGGAGGCGGCCACCGCGGTCACCCCCGGACTGGAGTCACCGACGGTCTCCCCGCTGCGGGACGAGACGATGGTCGCCGTGCGCTCCATGGTCCGCAAGCCGGACGCCAACCGCGTCATGGACGAGCTGTACGCCCTGGGCGCCCGCGGCATCCTGATCTCCGCGATCCACGCGATCCGCCTCTGACGGCCCGCGCCGTCCCGCCCGAGCCCCCCGAGACGAAGGAGCCGACGTGAGCCTCGCCGTGCGTGTCATCCCCTGCCTGGACGTGGACGCCGGGCGCGTGGTCAAGGGCGTGAACTTCGAGAACCTGCGGGACGCGGGCGACCCGGTCGAGCTCGCCCGCCGCTACAACGCCGCGGGTGCCGACGAGATCACGTTCCTCGACGTCACCGCCTCCACCTCGGACCGCGCCACGACCTACGACGTCGTGACCCGCACGGCCGAGGAGGTCTTCATCCCGCTGACCGTGGGCGGCGGCGTACGCACCGTCGAGGACGTGGACCGGCTGCTGCGCACGGGGGCGGACAAGGTCTCCGTCAACACCGCCGCCGTGGCCCGGCCCGAGCTGATCACGGAGATCACCCGCCGCTTCGGGTCCCAGGTCCTCGTGCTCTCCCTCGACGCCCGGCGCACGGAGGACCCGGGCTGCGCCTCCGGCTATGAGGTCACCACCCACGGCGGACGCCGCGGCACCGGCATCGACGCCGTCGCCTGGTGCCGTGAGGCCTCCGAGCGCGGCGTGGGGGAGATCCTGCTCAACTCGATCGACGCGGACGGCACGCGCGAGGGCTTCGACCTGGAGATGATCCGGGACGTGCGCGCCGTGACGCGCGTGCCGCTGATCGCCTCCGGCGGCGCCGGCGAGCCCGAGCACTTCCCACCCGCCGTCGCGGCCGGTGCGGACGCGGTGCTCGCCGCCTCCCTGTTCCACTTCGGCCCGGACGACATGCTCGCCCGCGTCAAGGACGCCCTGCGGCAGGCGGGGCACACCGTCCGCTGACCCCGGCGGCCACGCCCCGCTCCGGCTCCCTAGACTGGACCTCCATGAGCATCTCCCCGCCCGACGACCTCGTGGCCTCCGTGACCTTCGACGACCGGGGCCTGGTGCCCGCCATCGCCCAGCAGGAGGGCACCGGCGAGGTGCTCATGATGGCGTGGATGAACGCGGAGTCCCTGCGCGCGACGCTCGAGACCGGCTGGGCCACCTACTGGTCCCGCTCGCGCGGCGAGCTGTGGCGCAAGGGGGAGACCTCGGGCCACCTGCAGCGGGTGCGCGCGGTCCACGCGGACTGCGACGGCGACACCCTGCTGCTCACCGTGGACCAGACCGGCCCCGCCTGCCACACGGGCACCCGCACCTGCTTCACCGGCCGCGAGCTCGTCATGCCGCCGGCCGCCGTCGACCCTGAGGAGGCCGCCCGATGACCGCCGCCACCACTCCCTCCCGTGCGGAGTTCCTGCGTCTGGCGGACACCGCCCGCGTGATCCCCGTGGTCCGCACGGTGCTGGCGGACGGCCTCACGCCGCTGGCGATCCATCGGCGCCTGGCCGGCTCCCGCCCCGGCACCTTCCTGATGGAGTCCGCCACCCCGGGCGCGGCGTGGTCCCGGTACAGCTTCATCGGGGCCGGCTCCGCCGTCACCCTGACCTCGCGGGACGGCGAGGCGCACTGGCAGGGCACCCCGCCCGAGGGGCTGCCCACGCAGGGCCGCGCCCTGGACGTGCTCGCGGCGTGCCTGCGCCTGCTGAGCACGGACGTGCGCGCCGAGGTCGGAGGCGTCCTGCCGCATCTCGTCTCCGGCATGGCCGGCTTCCTGGGGTGGAACACGGTCCGCGCGTGGGAGCGCCTGCCGCACCCGCCCGAGGACCACCTCGGCCTGCCCGACCTCGCGATGAACCTCGTCACCGACCTGGCCGTGCACGACGCCCTGGACGGCACCGTGACGCTGATCGCCAACGCGGTGAACGGCAACGGCCTGGCCACCGGCGCGGACCGCGCCTACGACGACGCGCTCGCCCGTCTGGACGCCATGGTCGAGCGCCTGACCGCCCCGGCCGCGGACCCGGTCAGCGACGTCCCGCGCCGCTGGCTCGAGGCGGACGCGGACGAGGTCGCCGCCCAGGCCGAGGACCGGTGGGGCGCCGAAGGCTTCCGGGAGGCCGTCGGGAAGGCCCAGCGGGCGATCCGCGACGGCGAGGTGTTCCAGGCCGTCGTCTCCCGCCGCCTCTCGGTCACCACGGACGCCACCGGTCTGGACGTGTACCGCGTCCTGCGCATGGTGAACCCGAGCCCCTACATGTACCTCTTCTCCTTCGAGACCCCGGACGGGGAGCCGTACGAGATCGTGGGCTCCTCGCCCGAGGCGCTCGTCACCGTGCGGGACCGCCGCGTGGTCACCCATCCGATCGCCGGCTCACGGCGGCGCGGGGCCACCGCGGAGGACGACCGCCTCCTCGGCAAGGACCTGCTGGAGGACGAGAAGGAGCGGGCCGAACACCTCATGCTCGTGGACCTCTCCCGCAACGACCTCTCGCGCGTGTGCCGCCCCGGCACCGTCGAGGTCACCCAGTTCATGGAGCTCGAGGCGTTCAGCCACATCCTCCACCTGGTCTCCCACGTGGAGGGCCGCATGCGCGACGATGTCGACGCGCTCGACGTCCTCCGCGCCGCCTTCCCCGCCGGCACGCTGTCCGGCGCCCCGAAGCCCCGCGCCCTGCAGCTGCTGGACGAGTGGGAGCCGACCGAGCGCGGGCCCTACGGCGGCGTCGTCGGCTACTTCGACCTGGCGGGCAACATGGACATGGCGATCAACATCCGCTCGGCCACGCTGCACCGCGGCCAGGCGCACGTGCAGGCCGGCGCCGGCATCGTCGCCGACTCCGATCCCGACGCCGAGACCGCCGAGACCGTCACCAAGGCGACGGCGCCGCTGCGGTCCGTGCTGACCGCGGGCGAGCTGGGGCAGGCGTGATGCGCCGCCGCACCGTGGTCCTCGCCGCGCTGGCCGCCGGCGGGCTCGTGCTGCTCACGGCGGGCCGCACCTGGGTGACCGCCACGGGCCTGTCCGGCGGGATCGCCTCCGAGGCGACGACGTCGGGCGGCGCCGCCGCGCCCGTCGCCACCGCCATGGCCCTGGTCGTGATGGCCGGTGCCCTCGCCCTGACCACCGCCCGGCGCCTCGGCGCCGTGATCGTCGGCGTGCTCATGGCGCTGGCCGGGGTCGTGATCGCCTCGACCTCGGTCACCGCCGCCCTGGATCCGGCGACGACGGCGGCCGCCGCGGTCGCCGACGCGACCGGGACCACCGCGCTCGCGCAGGACTACGCAGTGACGGCGTGGCCGTGGGTCGCGGCGGCCGGCGGCGTGCTCGCGGCGCTGTGCGGCGTCGTGGCGGCACTGGCGGGCCGTGGCTGGCGTTCGTCCCGGCGCTACGAGAAGGCGCCTGCGGCCTCCGAGCCCGGCCCGGCCGCCGCCGGGGAGCAGCCCGCGCAGTCCGCCCGCGAGGCGGCCCAGCGCCGGCGCGTGGACCAGATGGACGCGTGGGACGAGCTGTCCCGCGGCAACGACCCCACGTGAGCGCCCGTCTCTCGGACCGCCCCGCACCGCCCGGGTCGTCCCGGGTCACGCGGGCCCGGTCCCGTGCCCGCATGGCACAATGAGGGACAGTCGTCATGTACACCACGCACCAGTGAGGGACAGCCATGAGCCACACCGCGAACACCGCGCACACCGAGCCCACCACCCGTCGCGCCGCCCGCCGCGGCGCCGTCGAGGACGTCGTCGTCACCGAGGACGGCCTGGTGCTCAACGACCCGACCCACCTCGAGCTGCCTGGCCACGGCAACTCGCCCGGCGCGTGGGCCATGGTGGCGCTCGTGCTCGTCGGCTTCGTGGCCGGCTGCGTCGGCCTGCTCGCCGACTGGAGCGTCGTCGTGTGGATCGGCCTGGCCCTGATGGCCGTGGGCGTCGTCGTGGGCATCGTCGCCGGCAAGGCCGGCGCGGGTCGCGGCCAGCACGGTCACTGATCCGCGTGTCCGTCCTCCAGGAGATCATCGACGGCGTCCGCGAGGACCTCGAGCCTCGTCGCCGTGCCGTGCCCGAGGCGCGCCTGGCCGAGCTGGTGGCCGCCACCCCTGCGCCGCGTGACGCCCACGCGGCCCTGCACGGCGGACGCACCGACCCCGCGGGGATCCGGGTGATCTCCGAGGTGAAGCGGGCGAGCCCCTCCAAGGGGGCGCTCGCCGAGATCCCCGAGCCGGCCACCCTGGCCCGCGCGTACGAGCGCGGCGGCGCCAGTGCCGTCTCCGTGCTCACCGAGGCCCGCCGCTTCGGCGGCAGCCTGGCCGACCTGGACGCCGTGCGTGCCGCCGTCGATCTGCCGGTCCTGCGCAAGGACTTCACCGTCACCGAGTACCAGATCCACGAGGCCCGCGCCCACGGGGCCGACCTCGTCCTGCTGATCGTGGCCGCCCTCGACGACGCCGAGCTGGCCGGCTTCCTGCAGCTCACCGAGTCCCTGGGCATGCACGCCCTCGTGGAGGCCCACACGCCCGAGGAGATCGAGCGCGGCGTCGCCGCCGGCGCCCGCATCCTCGGCGTCAACGTGCGCAACCTCAAGACCCTGGACGTCGACCCGGCCCGCTACGCCGCGCTGGCCGACGGGCTGCCCGAGGACGTCGTCCGGGTCGCCGAGTCGGGCGTCGAGTCCGAGGAGCAGATCAAGGCCTACGCCGCCGCGGGCGCCGACGTCGTGCTGGTGGGCGAGGCCCTCGTGCGCCACGGCGCCCCCGAGGAGGCGCTGCGCGCGTTCCGCGCCGCGTCCCTCACCGTCCGCTGACCGAACCAGACCCGAGGAGCGTGGTCGCCATGAGCACCGACCGTCCGAGCACCGAGCCCGCGATCGAGTTCGAGGGGCCGTATCAGGGTCAGGCCGGGCCCTACTTCGGCGACTACGGCGGGCAGTGGATGCCCGAGTCCCTCATGGCCGCGCTGCAGGAGCTCACCCGCACCTACGACGAGGCGCGGCAGGACCCCGCCTTCGAGGCCGAGCTGCGGACCCTGTTCCGGGACTATGTGAACCGGCCCTCCCTGCTGAGCGAGGTGCCGCGGTTCGCCGCGGACACCCCCGGCGTGCGCATCTTCCTCAAGCGCGAGGACCTCAACCACACCGGCTCGCACAAGATCAACAACGTGATCGGCCAGGCGCTACTCGCCCGCCGCATGGGCAAGACGCGTCTGATCGCGGAGACCGGGGCCGGCCAGCACGGCGTGGCCACGGCGACGGCGGCCGCGCTGTTCGGCATGGAGTGCACCGTGTACATGGGGGAGGAGGACACCCGCCGCCAGGCCCTGAACGTGGCCCGCATGCAGATGCTCGGCGCCGAGGTGGTCCCCGTGGCGATCGGCGCCCGCACCCTCAAGGACGCGATCAACGAGGCCCTGCGGGACTGGGTCGCCTCCGTGGACACCACGCATTACCTGATGGGCACGGTCACGGGCCCGCACCCGTTCCCCGCCATGGTGCGCTACTTCCACTCCGTGATCGGCGAAGAGGCCCGCGAGCAGATCCTGGCGCAGGCCGGCCGCCTGCCGGACGCCGTCGCGGCGTGCGTGGGCGGCGGGTCCAACGCGATGGGCCTGTTCCACGGCTTCCTCGACGACCCTGAGGTGGAGCTCTACGGCTTCGAGGCCGGGGGCGAGGGCCTCGAGACCGGCCGCCACGCCGCGTCCATCACGCTCGGACGCACCGGCGTGCTGCACGGGGCCCGCACGTACCTGATGCAGGACGAGGACGGGCAGACGATCGACTCCCACTCGATCTCCGCCGGCCTGGACTACCCGGCCGTCGGCCCGGAGCACGCCTTCCTGCACGACACGGGCCGCGCCGTCTACGAGCCGGTCTCGGACACCGAGTGCATGGACGCCTTCCTCCGGCTCACGCGCACCGAGGGCATCACGCCCGCCATCGAGTCGGCCCACGCCCTGGCCGGCGCGCTGCGCCTGGCCCGCCGCTGGGCGGACGAGGGCCTCGTGGGGCCGGACGCCCCGCAGGGGGAGGAGCGGATCATCATCGTGAACCTCTCCGGCCGCGGGGACAAGGACGTCGCCACGGCCGCGGCCTGGTTCGGCCTCGGCACGGCCGCGGAGGAGAAGGACCCGCTCGAGGAGATGACCCCCGGAGAGGAGCAGTGACCGGCATGACCGTGCACTCCAAGACCGCCGCGGCCCTGGACGCCGCGAAGGCGGCCGGCCGCACCGGCCTCGTCGCCTTCCTGCCGGCCGGCTACCCGTCCGTGGACGAGTGCGTCGAGGCCGTCGTCGCCGCCGCGGAGAACGGCGCCGATGTCATCGAGCTGGGCCTGCCCTACACGGACCCCGTGATGGACGGCCCCGTGATCCAGGCCGCGACCCAGGCCGCCCTGCAGGCGGGTTTCCACGTGGCCGACGTCTTCGACATCATCCGACGGGTGACCCAGCGCACTGACGCCGCGGTGTTGGTGATGACGTACTGGAACCTCGTGGACCGCATGGGCGTCGACGAGTTCGCGCGCCGCCTCGCCGAGGCCGGGGGCGCCGGTCTCGTCACCCCTGACCTCGTGCCCGAGGAGGCCGGCGCCTGGATGGAGGCCTCGGACCGTCACGGCCTGGACCGCGTGTTCCTCACCGCGCCCTCGTCCACGGACGAGCGGGTGCGCCTCACCGTCGACTCCTCCCGCGGCTTCGTGTACGCGGTGTCGGTCATGGGCGTCACCGGCACCCGCGACGCGGTGTCCACCGTCGCCGAGACCGTGGTCCGCCGGGCCCAGGATGCCGGGGCGGAGCACGTGTGCGTCGGCCTCGGCGTCTCCCAGGCGGCGCACGTCCGCGAGATCGGCGCCTACGCCGACGGCGCGATCGTCGGCACGGCCCTGGTGCGCGCGCTGACGGACGGCGGGCCGCAGGCCGTGGGCACGCTGACCCGCGAGCTCGCGGCCGGCACGGTCCGAGAGGGCTGAGGGTGACCGCCGCCCTGGCCCCGCTCGCCGCCTTCCCCGCCCCCGGGTGGGACGGGTTCCAGCTGGGCCCGGTGAAGATCCACGCGTACGCGCTGTGCATCATCCTGGGCATCGTCCTGGCCCTGTGGCTCGCCGAGCGCCGGTGGCGCGCCCGCGGCGGCCCCGAGGACCGCGTGCTCGACATCGCCCTGTGGGCCATCCCGTTCGGCTTCGTGGGCGGGCGGCTCTACCACGTGTTCTCCTCACCGGACCGGTACTTCGGGCCCGGCTTCGACGGCACGGGCGACCCGATCCAGATCCTGTACGTGTGGAACGGCGGACTCGGCATCTGGGGCGCGATCGCCCTCGGGGCGGTCGGCGCGTGGATCGCGTGCCGCCGCTACGGGGTGCGGCTGAGCGCGTTCGCCGACGTCGTCGCCCCGGGCATCCTGCTGGCCCAGGCCGTGGGCCGGTGGGGCAACTGGTTCAACCAGGAGCTCTTCGGCGGCCCGACGACGGCCCCGTGGGGCCTGCGCGTGGACGCCGGCCACCCGAACTTCCCGGACGGCGTCGCCCCGGACACCCTGTTCCACCCCACGTTCCTCTACGAGTCCCTGTGGTGCCTGCTCGGCGTGGCCGTGCTGCTCCTGGCGGACCGCCGGTGGCGGCTGCGCCGCGGGGCGATGGTCTGGGCCTACGTGGCCTGGTACACCGCCGGGCGCGTGTGGATCGAGACGCTGCGCATCGACGACGCGGAGCTGGTCACCCTGTTCGGCCTCACCCAGCGCCTGAACGTGTGGACCTCGATCGTGATGCTCCTGCTGGCGCTCGTGATGCTCGCCGTCATCCTGGTCAAGCACGGCCCGGCCGCCGCCGGCCCGCGCTCGGACGACTCCGTGTGGCTGCCCGGCCGCGGCCCCGCCCTCGAGGCCGGCGCGGGCGCGCCCGTCGACGCGGCGGTCGCGGGGCAGGGCCCCGACGACGGCGCCGGATCCACGGCCGCGGGGGTCCGCGAG
Source organism: Micrococcus sp. UYEF5 (assembly GCF_040546065.1). Lineage (NCBI taxonomy): Bacteria > Bacillati > Actinomycetota > Actinomycetes > Micrococcales > Micrococcaceae > Micrococcus > Micrococcus sp. UYEF5. Next base: position 360,635 of record NZ_JBEPNB010000002.1, on the reverse strand, counting down.
GACCGCTGAGCGTCCAGCATTCGGACATCCGCGTCTGAGAATGTGGCGCAGGTCGCCTTCCTCGCTACTCTCGTGCGCAACGCGACCCGCCGGGCGATCCCCGAGGCAGGGTCCGCTCACCATCGCAGGGGCCAGCGTCGTCCCCTCCTCACCCCGGCCCTCCGGCCGGCCACAGGAGAAGGACGCGCCATGCAGCACCCATCGAAGACCCCGCACGCCGACCCGTTCCGCGCGTTCGCCGCCCAGCCGGAGGCGGCGGGTCTCTACGACCCGGAGCAGGAGAAGGACGCGTGCGGCCTCGCCGCCGTGGCCACCCTGCGCGGCCCGGCCACCCACAAGATCGTCCAGGACGCGCTGACCGCCCTGCGGGCGCTCGAGCACCGCGGCGCCGTGGGAGCGGACGAGGGCACCGGCGACGGCGCGGGCATCATCACCCAGGTCCCCGACGCCCTGCTGCGCGCCACCGTCTCCTTCGAGCTGCCCGCGGCGGGGGAGTACGCCGTCGGCACCGCCTTCCTGCCCCAGGACGAGGCCGCCCGCGCCGCCGCGCAGGAGGCGATCGCCGAGGCCGCCGTCGTCGAGGGCCTCGACCTGCTCGGCTGGCGTCCCGTCCCCACCGACGAGTCCGTGCTCGGCCCGGGCTCGCGCGCTGTCATGCCGGTCTTCGAGCAGCTCTTCCTGGCCGTCCCCGCCGGCGAGGACGTCGAGGCCCCCGGCCATTCGCTGGACGCCCGGGCCTGGCGCCTGCGCCGCCGCGCCCAGCGCAGCGGCGTCTACTTCCCCTCCCTGTCCTCGCGCACCCTCGTCTACAAGGGCATGCTCTCGACGGCGCAGGTCGAGCCGTTCTACCCGGACCTCTCGGACGAGCGGTACGTGACCCGCCTGGCCGTGGTCCACTCCCGCTTCTCCACGAACACGTTCCCCTCGTGGCCGCTGGCCCAGCCCTTCCGCACGATCGCGCACAACGGCGAGATCAACACCGTCAAGGGCAACCGCAACTGGATGCGGGCCCGCCAGGGCGAGCTGCGCCACCCGCTGCTCGGCGAGGTGCCCGAGGAGATGTTCCCCATCGTGAGCGCCTCCGGCTCGGACTCGGCCTCGTTCGACGAGGTGGCCGAGCTGATCCACCTGGCCGGCCGCCCGCTCTCGCACGCGATCATGATGATGGTCCCGGAGGCGTGGGAGAACCACACCACCATGGACGAGGACCGGCGCGCGTTCTACCAGTACCACTCGATGCTCATGGAGCCGTGGGACGGCCCCGCCGCGATCGCCTTCACCGACGGCGTGCAGCTCGGCTCGGTGCTGGACCGCAACGGCCTGCGCCCCGCCCGCTACTGGGAGACCCGGGACGGGCTCGTGGTGCTCGCGTCCGAGGTCGGCGTCCTGGACATCGACCCGGCCACCGTGGTCCGTAAGGGCCGGGTCAAGCCCGGGCGGATGTTCCTGCTGGACACCGAGCAGGGCCGCATCATCGAGGACGAGGAGGTCAAGGCCGAGATCGCCGCCTCCGCCCCGTGGAAGGACTGGGTGGCCGACTCGCTGCGGCGGATCGAGGACCTGCCCGAGCGCGAGCCCGTCCGCTACCACGGCGACTCCGTCCGCCTGCGCCAGCGCCTGTTCGGCTACACGGACGAGGAGGTGCGCACGATCATCGAGCCCATGGCGCGGCACGGCGCCGAGCCCCTCGGGGCGATGGGCACGGACACCCCGATCGCGGCGCTCTCCCCGCGCCCGCGCCTGCTCTTCGACTACTTCACGCAGAACTTCGCGCAGGTGACCAACCCGCCGCTGGACTCCATCCGCGAGGAGCAGGTCACCTCGATGCGCACGTGCATCGGACCCCAGGCGAGCCTGCTCGCCGCGGGCAAGGTGACGACGGACGCCGTCGAGATCCCCTTCCCGGTGCTGGACAACGAGCAGCTCGCCCGTATCGCCGCGGTGCGCGCCGAGGACGGCACGCGCCGCGCCCTCAAGGTCAAGGGGCTCTACCTCGTGGCCGGCGGCGCCGAGGAGATGCGCTCCCGCCTCAAGGAGATCTGCGAGCAGGTCTCCGCGGCCGTCCAGCGCGGCGTGCAGTACGTGGTCCTCTCGGACCGGGACGCCAACGCGCAGTGGGCGCCCATCCCGTCCCTGCTGCTCACCTCGGCCGTGCACCACCACCTGCTGGCGAGCGCCTCGCGCACCCGCACCTCCCTGCTCGTGGAGGCCGGCGACGTGCGCGAGGTCCACCACGTGGCCGTGCTGATCGGCTACGGCGCCTCCGCCGTCAACCCGTACCTGTCCATGGAGACGGCCGAGGAGCTCGTGCGCACCGGCACGCTCACCGGCGTCACCGAGCAGGAGGCCACCCGGAACCTCATCCACGGGCTCGGTAAGGGCGTGCAGAAGATCATGTCCAAGATGGGCATCTCCACGGTGGCCTCGTACTGCGGCGCCCAGACGTTCGAGGCGCTCGGCCTCTCCCGGTCCTTCGTGGACCGCTATTTCACGGGCACCCGCTCGCCGATGGACGGGGTGGGGCTGGACGTGATCGCGGCCGAGTCCGCGGCCCGCCACGCCACGGCGTTCCCCGTGGACGGCTCCTCCGCCTCCACCGTGGGCCCGCGCGGCACCGCGGGCTTGCCCGTGGGCGGCGAGTACAAGTGGCGCCGGGAGGGGCCGCCGCACCTGTTCAACCCCGAGACCGTGTTCCGCCTGCAGCACGCCACCCGCGAGCGGCGCTACGACATCTTCAAGGACTACACGCGGCGCGTGGACGAGCAGTCCGCGGACCTGATGACCCTGCGCGGCCTGCTCGGGCTCGCCACGGAGGGGCGCGAGCGCGTGCCGGTCTCCGAGGTCGAGTCCGTCGAGTCGATCGTGAAGCGGTTCTCCACCGGCGCCATGTCCTACGGCTCGATCTCCCAGGAGGCCCACGAGACGATCGCGGTGGCCATGAACCGCCTCGGCGCCCGCTCGAACTCGGGCGAGGGCGGCGAGGACCCCGAGCGCCTGCTCGACCCGGAGCGCAACTCGCGCGTCAAGCAGATCGCCTCGGGCCGGTTCGGCGTCACGAGCCTGTACCTGTCCACCGCCACGGACCTGCAGATCAAGATGGCCCAGGGCGCCAAGCCCGGCGAGGGCGGCCAGCTCATGGGCGCCAAGGTGTACCCGTGGGTGGCGCGCACGCGGCACTCGACGCCGGGCGTCTCCCTCGTCTCCCCGCCGCCGCACCACGACATCTACTCGATCGAGGACCTCGCCCAGCTGATCCACGACCTCAAGCGCGCCAACCCGCAGGCCCGCGTGCACGTCAAGCTGGTCTCCGAGACCGGCGTGGGCACGGTGGCGGCCGGCGTGACCAAGGCGAAGGCCGATGTCGTGCTCATCTCGGGGCACGACGGCGGCACCGGGGCCTCCCCGCTGAACTCGCTCAAGCACGCCGGCACCCCGTGGGAGCTGGGGCTGAGCGAGGTCCAGCAGACGCTGCGGCTCAACGGGCTGCGCGACCGCGTGACCGTGCAGGTGGACGGCCAGCTCAAGACCGGCCGGGACGTGGTGATCGCGGCCCTGCTCGGCGCCGAGGAGTTCGGCTTCGCGACGGCGCCGCTCGTGGTCTCGGGCTGCATCATGATGCGCGTGTGTCACCTGGACACCTGCCCCGTGGGCGTGGCCACGCAGAACCCCGAGCTGCGCGCCCGCTTCACCGGCCGGCCGGAGTTCGTGGTGACGTTCTTCGAGTACATCGCCCAGGAGGTGCGCGAGCTGCTCGCCAAGCTCGGCCTGCGCTCCCTGGACGAGGCGATCGGCCGCCAGGACCTGCTGCACAAGGACGCGGCGATCGGGCACTTCAAGACCGAGGGCCTGGACCTGTCCGGCGTGCTCTCGGACGTCGGGGTGCCCGAGGAGGCCCCGCGCCGCCGGCTCACGGAGCAGGACCACCGGCTCCAGGACCAGGCGGACCAGCGCTGGCTGGACCAGGTGGCGGACGCCGTGCTCACCGAGACGCCCGTGACCGTCACGGACCGCCTCGTGAACACCGACCGCTCCGTGGGCACCCTGCTGGGCCACCGCGTCACCGCGGCCCGGCTCGACGACGAGCTGCCCCGGGACACCATCCGCATCGAGCTGACCGGCGAGGCCGGGCAGTCCCTCGGCGCCTTCCTGCCGGCCGGCGTGAGCATCACCCTGTCCGGGGACGCCAACGACTACGTGGGCAAGGGCCTCTCCGGCGGCACGGTGGCCCTGCGACCCGCCCCCGAGGCCCCCTTCGCGGCCGAGGAGAACATGATCGCCGGCAACGTGGTGGGCTACGGCGCCACCTCGGGGCGGCTGTTCCTCAACGGCTGCGTGGGGGAGCGGTTCCTGGTCCGCAACTCGGGGGCGGTCGCCGTCGTCGAGGGCATCGGCGACCACGGCCTCGAGTACATGACGGGCGGCACCGCCCTCGTGCTGGGGAACACCGGCCGCAACCTCGCGGCCGGCATGTCCGGCGGCGTCGGGTTCTTCCTGGACCTGGACCCCGCCCAGCTCAACCCGCTCGCCGTCAAGGAGGACGAGCTGCTGCTCGGCCGCCCCGAGGGCGCGGACCGCGCGCTCATCCGCGAGCTGCTCGAGGAGCACCGGGCCGCCACCGGCTCGGACCTGGCCGCCCGCCTGCTCGCCGAGCTGGACGGCCCCGCCGAGGCCGCCGAGGCGCTCTGGGAGCGCTTCACCACCGTCCGGCCGCGCCGCTACGCGGCCGTGCAGGAGATCCGAACTGAGAGCCGGGACGCCGGCACCGACCCCGACGGCGACGCCGCCTGGGCCCGAATCCTGGAGGTGACCCGTGGCTGACCCGCGCGGATTCCTGAAGCATCGCGAGCGCGTCGCGCGCCCCTCGCGCCCCGTCCCCGTCCGCATCATGGACTTCAAGGACGTCCACGTGCGCCAGGACGAGGCGATCGTGCGCACGGAGGCCTCCCGCTGCATGGACTGCGGCGTGCCCTTCTGCCACGCCGGCTGCCCCCTGGGCAACCTCATCCCCGAGTTCAACGACCTCGTGTACCGGGACGACTGGGACGAGGCCGGCGCCCGCCTCGAGGCCACGAACAACTTCCCCGAGTTCACCGGCCGGATCTGCCCCGCCCCGTGCGAGGCCTCGTGCGTGCTCGGCATCAACCAGCCGGCCGTGTCCATCAAGCAGGTGGAGCTGTCGATCGCGGACCACCTCTTCGACGCGCCCTCCCTCATCCCGCACCCGCCGCAGCGGCAGAACGGGCTGACCGTCGCCGTCGTCGGCTCGGGCCCGGCGGGCCTGGCCGTTGCCCAGCAGCTGACCCGCTCCGGCTACACCGTGGTGGTCTACGAGAAGGACGAGGCGCTCGGCGGGCTGCTGCGGTTCGGCATCCCGGACTTCAAGCTGGAGAAGCATCTGATCGACCGCCGCATCGCCCAGATGACCGAGGAGGGCACCCGGTTCCGCACCGGCGTGCGGATCGGCACGGACATGAGCTGGGAGGCGCTGCAGCGCCGCTACGACGCCGTGGTGCTGGCCACCGGCGCCCCCGTCGGCCGGGAGCTGCCCCTGCCGGGCCGCGGCCTGGACGGCATCCACCTGGCCATGGACTACCTCGTGCCCGTCAACCGGCGGGTCGCCGGCGGCGAGCCCGAGCCGATCAGCGCCCAGGGCCGGCACGTCGTGATCCTCGGCGGCGGCGACACGGGCGCGGACTGCATCGGCACCGCCCACCGCCAGGGGGCCGCCTCGGTCACCACGCTGGCGATCGGCAGGCGGCCGCCGGAGCAGCGCCCCGAGCATCAGCCCTGGCCCACCGTGCCCACCCTGTTCGAGGTCGCCTCCGCGCACGCCGAGGGCGGCGAGCGCACCTACCTCGCCTCCACCGTCGAGTTCCTCGGCGACGCGGACGGCCGGGTGCGCGCCCTGAAGGTGGCCGAGACCGAGATCCGGGCCGACGGCACCCGCGGCCCGCGCGCCGGCACCGAGCACGAGATCCCGGCCGACCTCGTGCTGCTGGCCCTCGGCTTCACGGGCGCGGACCTGGACGAGCTCGTGGACCGCTCCGCCGTGTCCCTCGAGCGCGGCCTCGTGGTCCGCGACGAGACGTACGCCACGCAGGCCCCGGGCGTGTTCGCGTGCGGCGACGTCTCGCGCGGCGCCTCGCTCGTGGTGTGGGCGATCGCCGAGGGCCGCGCCGTCGCGGCCGAGGTGGACCGGTTCCTCTCGGGGGACACCATGCTCCCGGCGCCGGTCCGGCCCTCCGACCACGGCTTCGTCCTGAGGTGAACGGCGGGGCTAGCCCCTCGGACAGGGAGCGCGCCCGCGCCTAGAGTGGACCCATGCGACACGCCAAGATCATCGCCACCTTCGGGCCCGCCACCGACTCCGACGAGACCACCCGCTCGATCATCCGGGCGGGGGCGGACGTGGTCCGCCTCAACATGAGCCACGGGGACCACGAGGTGCACGCGGCCTCCTTCGAGCGGGTGCGCCGCCTCAGCGTGGAGGAGGGCCGCCCCGTCGCGATCTTCGCCGACCTCCAGGGTCCCAAGATCCGCCTCGGCCGCTTCACCGACGGCCCGCATCTGCTCGAGAGGGGCGATCGGATCACCATCACCACCCGGGACGTGCCCGGGACCCGGGAGCTGGTCGGCACCACCCACAAGGGGCTGCCCGGGGACGTCGCCCCCGGTGACGTGCTCCTGGTGGACGACGGCAAGGTGCGCCTGCGCGCCGTCGAGGTCACGGACACGGACGTGCTGGCCGAGGTCGAGGTGCCGGGCATGGTCTCGGACAACAAGGGGATCAACCTGCCCGGCGTGGCGGTGAACGTGCCGGCCCTGTCCGAGAAGGACGAGCGGGACCTGCGCTGGGCGCTGCGCACCGGCGTGGACATGGTGGCGCTGTCCTTCGTGCGGGACGCCGCGGACGTGGACCGGGTGCACGAGATCATGGACGAGGAGGAGCGCCGGGTCCCGGTCATCGCCAAGATCGAGAAGCCCCAGGCGGTGGAGAACCTCGAGGCCATCGTGGACGCGTTCGACGCCATCATGGTGGCCCGCGGCGACCTCGGCGTGGAGCTGCCGCTCGAGGACGTGCCCGTGGTGCAGAAGCGCGCAGTGGACCTCGCCCGCCGCTGGGCGAAGCCGGTCATCGTGGCCACGCAGGTGCTCGAGTCGATGATCGACAGCCCGCGCCCGACGCGCGCCGAGGCCTCGGACTGCGCCAACGCCGTGCTCGACGGCGCGGACGCCGTCATGCTCTCGGGCGAGACCTCAGTGGGCGCGTATCCGGTCGAGACGGTCCAGACGATGGCCCGGATCATCGAGTCCACCGAGACCCACGGCCTCGAGCTCATCCACCCGCTCGGCTCGCGTCCGCGCACGCGTGGCGGCGCGATCACCCGGGCCGCCGTCGAGGTCGCGAACCAGCTCGAGATCCCGTTCCTCGCCACGTTCACCGAGTCCGGCGACTCGGCCCGTCGGCTCAGCCGCCTGCGGCCGCGTCAGCCGATCTACGCGTTCACCCACCACGAGCACACGCACAACATCCTGTGCCTGACGTGGGGCGTCTATCCGAAGATGGTCCCGTTCCAGGACTCCACCGACAAGATGACCCTCCAGGTGGAGCAGTCGCTCACATCGGAGGGCATCGCCCAGCACGGCGACCTCGTGGTCATCGCCGCCGGGTCCCCTCCCGGGGCCGTGGGCTCCACGAACACGCTGCGCGTGCACCGCGTGGGCGACGACGCCGCGGGCGGCTCGTCCGCGGCGTCGCCGCAGACGCGCGAGCCCGTCGGCTTCTGGCCGGCCCGCTCCCCGCTCTGACGAGCGCGCGGGCGCCGCTCAGCCGACCTGGTCGATGACGGCCTGCGCGACCTCCCGCATGGTCAGGCGCCGGTCCATGGAGGTCTTCTGGATCCAGCGGAAGGACTCGGCCTCGGTCAGGCGCATCCGCTCCTGGAGCAGCGCCTTGGCCCGGTCCACGATCTTGCGGGTCTCCAGGCGGTCGCCCAGGTCCCGCACCTCGGCCTCGAGGCTGCGCAGCTCGTCGAAGCGGGCCACGGCCAGTTCGATCGCGGGGACCAGGTCGGCCTCGGTGAAGGGCTTGACCACGTAGGCCATGGCCCCGGCGGTCCGGGCGCGCTCCACCACCTCGCGCTGACTGAAGGCGGTCAGCATGACCACGGGGGCGAGCCGTTCCCCGGCGATCTCGCCCGCAGCCGCGATGCCGTCCATCACGGGCATCTTCACGTCCATCACCACGATGTCCGGGCGGTGCTCGCGCACGGCCTCGACGGCGGCGCGGCCGTCGCCGGCCTCGGCGACCACCCGGTAGCCCGCCCCGGTGAGCACCTCCACCAGGTCGAGGCGGATGAGGGTCTCGTCCTCGGCGACGACGGCCCGCAGACCGGTCTCCTCGGGAGGCGTCAGCGTGGACACGGCAGCTCCTTCGCGCGGGCCGGGACGGCGTCGGTGCGGCGCCGCTGGTGGTCCACCAGGCTACCGTGCGCGATGAGTGCGGCGCGGGCGCGGCGGCGGTGACCCCCCGCCGGAAGGCCGGGGACGCCGGGTCGGGGCGCTGATAGGGTGATCGAGTCCCGCCTCCGGGCGGCACTGCCCGAATGGTGGAATCGGTAGACACGCCGCACTCAAAATGCGGTGCCGAGAGGCGTGTGGGTTCGAGTCCCACTTCGGGCACCGTCGGCGCGCGGCCACCCGCCGTGGGCGCCGTGTCCGTGACCGATCGACCCGAGCTGAGTGGTGTCCTGTGCTCCTGACCAGTCTCCTGCTGACCCTCCTCTCGGTGGTGGCGGCCGTCCCGGCCTCCCGGGCGCTGGGCAGGGATGCGGGCTGGGTCCTGGCCGCACCCCTGCTGGCCGCGGCCGGCGTGCTGATCGCGGCGTGGACGGGCGACGTCCGGACGGAGCACCATCCGTGGATCCCCGCGGTCGGGGTGGACCTCGACCTCCGGCTGAACGGCCTGGCCCTGGTGTTCGCCATGATCGTCCTCGTCATCGGCGCCGCGATCCTCGCCTACTCCAGCCGGTACCTCAGTCGGGACCGCACGGAGAGCCGACCCGGCTCCTTCTACCTGCTGATGACCGCGTTCGCGGCGTCGATGCTGCTGCTGGTGCTCGCCGACAACATCGTGGTCCTCTTCGTCGCGTGGGAGTTCACCTCCTTCACCTCCTTCTTCCTCATCGGGCGCTCGGGGGACCATGCCCGCGACCCCGCGATCCGGACCCTGCTCGTGACCGTGGGCGGCGGCCTCGCGCTGCTGGCCGCCGTCGCCCTCATGGCCGTGCGGACCGGCACTGCCTCGCTGTCCGGGGTGTTGGCCTCGGACGTGTGGTCCGAGGCGGGCTTCACCACCACGGTCGCCGTCCTGCTGGCGGTGGCCGCGTTCACCAAGTCCGCCCAGTTCCCGTTCCAGGCGTGGCTGCCGGACTCCATGGTGGCCATCTCCCCGGTCTCCGCCTACCTGCACGCCGCGGCGATGGTCAAGGCCGGCATCTTCCTGCTGCTGGTGTTCAGCCCGGTCCTGGCCGGGAACCCGGTGTGGTCCGCGCTGTTGATCGGTTCGGGCCTCATTACGGCCCTGCTGGGCGCCGTCTCCGCGATCCGTCGCCACGACCTCAAGGGTCTGCTGGCCTACTCCACGATGAGCCAGTTGGGCCTGCTGGTGACCGCCATCGGCATCGGCACCCCCGTCGCGCTTACCGCGGCGATCGTGCACACCGTGGCGCACGCGCTGTTCAAGTCGGCGCTGTTCATGCTGATCGGCGTGGTCGACCACGAGGCCGGCACCCGCGACCTGCGAGAGCTCGCGGCCCGCCACGTGCGCATGCCGGTCACCGGCACGGCGATCGCCGTCGCCGCCCTGTCGATGGCGGGCATCCCGCCGCTGTTCGGCTTCATCTCCAAGGAGGGCCTGGTCGAGGCCGCTCTCGGGACCCCCGGTCCCGCATGGCTCCCCGTCCTCGTCACCGCCGGCATCGCCCTGACCTCCGTGTTCACCGTGGCCTACTCCGGCCGTCTCGTGCTCGGCGCCCTGGGCCTCTGGGGTCCAAGCCCGGACGGGGCCGCCCATTCGTGGCCGACCGGCCGGGAGGACGAGGTCCACGAGGCTCCTGCCACCTTCTGGGGCGTGCCCGTGCTGGCCGCGGCCGCGGGCGTGGCCCTGGGCCTGCTGCCCGGTGTGCTGGACACCCCCGTCTCCTACGCGGCCGAGGCCGCCTCCGGCGCGGAGGTGCACGCGCACCTGGCGCTGTGGCACGGCGTGAACACGGCCCTGCTCGTCTCCGCCGCCATCATCGTGCTCGGTCTGCTGCTGGTGGCCTTGCGCCGCCCGGTGGAGCGCGTGGCCTCCCACGCCGCCCTGCCGTTCTCCGCCCTGGATGCGGTGGACGAGGTTCGGCACCGGCTGATCGGCGTCGGCGCGGTCGTCTCGCGCGCCTCCGGCACCCTGGCTCCCCGCCCCCACCTCCTCATCCCCGCCCTGGTCCTGGGGCTCCTCGCCGTGGCCGGTGTCGCCACGATCGAGGATTTGCCCGCCGTCGTCGGCCAGCCCTCGCGCTGGCACGACTGGGTGCTGGTCGTCCTGGTGGGTGCCGGCGTGATCGCCACCATCCGCGCCAAGACGCGCATCGCCGCCATGGTGGTGGTCGGCGTCGTAGGGTTCGGCATGACCCTGTGGTTCCTCACCCTCGGCGCCGTGGACGTGGCCCTGACCCAGCTGATGGTCGAGGTGCTCACGGTGTGCGTCATGGTGCTGCTGCTGCGCCGCCTGCCCGCCCGCTTCAGCGACGAGCCGACCCCGCGCAGGATGCAGGCGGTCCTCGCCGCCTCCGTCGCCGGCGTCGCCGCGACCCTGGGCGTGCTCGCGTTCACCGGCCGCTCCAGCATGTCGGAGATCGCCCACTTCTACCTGACCCAGAGCTATGCCCAGGCTGGGGGGACCAACGTGGTGAACGTGATCCTCGTGGACTTCCGCGCCGTGGACACGTGGGGCGAGATGACCGTGCTCGGGGCGACGGCGCTGACCATCGCGGCCCTGTTGCTCAACCGTCGGCCGACGCCTCCACAGCCCTCCGCCGTGGACATGCGCTCCCCACTCGCCCACGTGCGCGAGAACCTCGTCCACATCCGGGTGTTCGGCCGTGTCTTCGGCGTGCTGATCATCCTGCTGTCCGCGTTCCTGCTGCTGCGCGGGCACTACGAGCCCGGCGGCGGCTTCATCGCCGCACTGGTCGCCGGTGCCGGCTACGCCCTGCTCTACCTGGCCGCCGACTCGGACACGGCCCCGGAGTTGCGGTGGCCGTACCTGGCCTTCATCGGCTCGGGCATCGCCGTCGGCACCGCGACGGGGATCGTCGGTTACCTCACCGGCAAGGGCTTCCTCGGAGCCGCGGGAGTGAAGGTCCTGGACTACGGGCTCTCCACCACGCTCGCGTTCGACATGGGCGTGTACCTGGCCGTGATCGGCCTGATCGTGGCCGCGTTCTCCCTGCTCGGCCCCGAGCGGCCGGGTGAGGACCCGCTCCGCGCCTCGAGCCGTGACCCCGGCGTCGCGCCGGCGGCCCCGTCCTCCGATCCCTCGGCCCCGACCACCACGACTGCACGAGAGGAGGTCACCCGATGACCGTCGCCCTTACCGTGGGACTTCTGACCTTCGGCGCGTTCTACCTGTTCTCCAAGCGCGAGCTGCTGCGCGTGATCCTCGGCATGGTCCTGCTGGGCCACGCCGCCAACCTGGCCATCATCGCCGCGGGCGGCACCGACCGCCGCGGGCTGCCCTTCGCGGGGACCTCAGACGTCGAGGTGCAGGCCGATGCCCTGCCGCAGGCCTTCGTCCTGACCGCTATCGTGATCGCCTTCGCGATCACCGTGCTGCTGCTCGCGCTGGCCGTCACCGGGCGCGCGGACGACGCGGTGGCCTCGCCGGGGGAGACCCGCGACTCCCTGGAGCAGGCCGCCGCCGACGCACGCTTCCCGCGCGAGGAGCGGCACGCCGCGGCCGGCCGGATCGCGCAGCACTACGCCGGCCAGGGCCCGGAGGTGCGTCGATGAGCGCCGTCCCGCTGGGCCAGCTGCTGCCCCTCTTCGCCGCCGTCCCGCTGCTGTCCGCCGGTCTGCTCGTGCTGGCGGGGGAGCGTCCCCGCCTCCACCGGGCAGTCCTGTTCGCGGTGCTCGGACTCGTCACCACCGGCGGGCTGGCCCTGGGCGTCCACGCCCTCGACGGGTCCGTGCTCGCCACCTCGCTGGGCGGCTGGCCCGGGGGCATCGGGATCGGCTTCGCAGCGGACATGCTGTCCGCCCTGATGCTCGTGCTCACGAGCGCCCTCACGATCGTGGGCGCGGCGTTCGCCTACGGCTCCCGCGTCGCTAACTCCCAGTTCTTCGCCCCGCTGCTCCTGATCCTCATCGGCGGAGTCAACGGCGCCCTGCTGACGGCGGACCTGTTCAACCTGTTCGTGTTCATCGAGGTCATGTTGGTGCCCAGCTACGGCCTCTACGTCCTCTCCGCCAACCGCCGTGAGCCCCTGCGCCGAGTGGACGGGGCGCGGCTGTACGTCACCCTCAACCTGCTAACCTCCACGATCCTCCTGGTCGGCGTCGGCTTCGTCTACGGGCTGACCGGCTCGGTGAACCTCGCGATGCTCGCCGGGTCCGCCGCGGCGGACCCACGCATCGCGATCGCCGCGGGCATGGTGCTGTTCGCACTGTCCATCAAGGCCTCGGTGGCCCCGCTGCACGGCTGGCTGGCCTGGGCGTACTCCTCGACCTCCCCGGCGGTGACGGCCCTCTTCGCCGCCCTGCACACCAAGGTCGCCGTGTACGGGCTCTACCGGATCTACTCCGTCATGTACGACGGCGATGCGCGTCTGCTGCCGCTCATCCTGGTCCTGTCCCTCGCCACCCTCGTGGTGGGTGCGCTCGCCTCGGTCGGTGAGCACGGTGTGCGCGCCGTGTTGTCGTGGCAGATGGTGAGCGGCATCGGCGGCATCCTCGTCGGACTCGGGCTCTCCACGCGCCTGGGTCTCGCGGCGGGCCTGTTCTACCTCGTGCACCACATGGTGGCGATGGGCTGCCTCCTGATGGCGGCCGGCGCGATCGAGGTGCGCTACGGCACCGGCCGTCTCGCGGACCTGCAGGGCCTGGCCCGGCGCGAGCCGCTGATCGCCGTCGCCTTCTTCGTGGGCCTGCTCTCCCTGGTCGGCATCCCGCCCTTCTCCGGGTTCGTGGGCAAGCTCATGCTCATCAGCGCCGGCCTGGACGCCGGCCGCGGTGTCACCGCTGCGCTGGTGCTGGGCGCCTCCCTGGTGAGCCTGTGGGCTCTGCTGCGGGTGTGGGACGCCTGGTTCTGGGGCGCTCCGACGGCCCCACACGGGCACCGCGAGCGCCTGGCCACCGCGGCCATGCCCATCGTGGGCCGGGCGGGCTCCGTGCCGTCGCCCTCCGGCCGCGGCTCGAGCACCGACCACGAGCGCACCGAGTCGTGGGCCTCGCAGGAAACCCTCGATCCGCCCACGGGCGTGCTGCCGGTGACCGTGGATCCGGACGAGGACGTCACGCGCTCCCGCATCCCAGGCCGGCTGGCCGCCCCCGCCGTCGTCCTAGCTATGGCCACCCTCGCCCTCGGGCTCGGCGGTCAGGCCCTGTGGACCGTCACCGACCTCGCGGCTCAGGGCCTGATGGACCCCAGCAGGTACATCGAGGCGGTGCTCAACCCATGAGCACCGCACTCCCGCAGCCTCCGGAAGGAGACGCCCCCATGCACACCGTCGCCCCCGCCGACGGGACCGTCGACCTGGCGCCCGGCACGGCCTCCGCCGTGTCCTGGCCTTGGCGGTGGCTCGTGTTCTGGTGCTGGTACGCGTGGGCCCTGGTGACCTCTTCGAAGGCGGTCATCAAGGACCTCGTCACCCCCGGCGTCCAGGCGCGCTCGGGCATCGCCCGCGTGCGCAGCAACTGCCGCACGGACGCCGAGGTCACCCTGCTCTCGGCGCTGATCACCCTGACGCCCGGCACGTTGACGCTGGGCACCCGGCGTGCCGGCGCCGTCGGTGACGAGGACGGTGACCCGGACGCGCGGCGCCTGCTCTACGTGCACGGCCTGTACGCTGACGACGCCGACGCCCTGCGCGCGGAGATCCACGACATGGAGGCGCGCATGCTCCACGCGATGCGGAAGACGGGGGTGGCATGATGCCCTTCGCCTACGACTGGTCCCTGGTGGGGATCGACCTGGCCATCGCGCTGCTGACCGTGTCGGCGCTCGTGTCCGCGTACAGGATCGTGGTGGGCCCGCTCGACGCGGACCGCGCGGTCTCGGGCGACCTGCTCACGTTCAGCGTGCTCGGGATGCTCGTGCTGTTCGGCGTCCGGGCGGACAACCCGTGGACGTTCGACTTGGTCCTGATCGCCGCGGTCGTGGCCTTCCTGTCCGGCATGTCCCTGGCCCGCGCGCTCACGCGCGGCAAGCGTTGAGGAGGTCGCACCCGTGGACGTCGTCCTGACCGCCGCCGGCTCCGTGCTCGTGGTGATCGGAGCCCTTGCGTTCGTCACCGCGGGACTCGGTCTGATCCGGTTCCCCGACCCCTACACCCGCGTCTCCGCCGTGGGCACCGCCGGCGGCGTCGGGATGATCCTGATCGTGGTGGGCGCCCTGCTACTGGCCCCGGGGGTGGCCGCGTTCGTGAAGGTGGCCCTGATCGTGGTGCTGCAGCTGGGCTCGGCCTCGGTGGCCACCATGGCCCTGGGCCGCTCGGCCTACCTCACTGGGGTGCCCATGAATCCGGGGCACTACGACGAGCTCGCCGAGGATACCCCCGGCCGCGAGGGTGGCCGAGCGGCCCCGCGCCTTCCGGACATGGACTGAGGCACGGGCCGGCCCGCCCGGGCGGCGTGCCTCAGCGCGCGTCGAGGAGCATGTTCGTCATGCGCACGGTCGAGAGCCGCCGGCCCTGCTCGTCCGTCATCACCACCTCATGGGTGACGAGGGTGCCGCCCAGGTGGACGGCGGTCGCGGTGCCGGTCACGAGGCCCGAGCGGACGGCCCGGTGGTGCGTGGCGCTGATCTCGACCCCGACGACGTTGCGGTCCGGCCCGGCGTGGATCTTCGCGGCCATCGAGCCCAGGGACTCGGCGAGGACGAGGTGGGCGCCGCCGTGCAGCAGCCCGACGGGCTGCTCGTTGCCTGCCACGGGCAGGGTGGCGACGGCGCGCTCGGCCGTGAGCTCGAGGAAGCGCAGGCCCATCTTCTGGGCCAGGGGGCTGATCGCCGCGCCGCCGAGCGCGGCGACGAGCTCGGGCGTCAGACCGGCCTCGGCGCAGGCCGCCGCCAGCTCGGCGGGGCTCAGCTCGGGGGTGACGCCGGGGCGGTACACGCGGTCGGAGGCGGCGGGGGTGGTCGCGGTGTGCTCACTCATGAGCACTAGGCTGGCACACGCGACCGGTGCGCCCCGCGCCGCGCGCCGAGAGGAGACGTGAGCACCCATGGCGGCAGATCCGACCCCAGAGGCCCCACAGCGGCTGCTGGTCCTGGACGGGCACTCGATGGCGTTCCGCGCGTTCTACGCGCTGCCCGCCGAGAACTTCGCCACGGACACGGGCCAGCACACGAACGCCGTGTACGGCTTCACCGCCATGCTCCTGACCATGATCCGGCAGCAGCGGCCCACGCACGTGGCCGTGGCGTTCGACCTCTCCGGGCCCACGTTCCGCTCCGAGGAGTACGGTGAGTACAAGGCGGGCCGCTCCGAGACGCCCGCGGAGTTCGCGGGCCAGATCGAGCTGACCGTGAAGGTCATGGAGGCCCTGGGCATCCCCACGCTCACGCTGGAGGGCTACGAGGCCGACGACATCGTGGCCACGCTGTCCGCGCGCGCCGAGGAGGCGGGGTGGGAGGCCGTCGTCGTCTCCGGTGACAGGGACGCGTTCCAGCTCATCTCCGAGCGCACCACCGTGCTCTACCCCAAGAAGGGCGTCTCCGACATCCCGCCGATGGACGCGGACGCCGTCATGGCCAAGTACGGGGTCGCCCCCGCCCAGTACCCCGAGCTCGCGGCCCTCGTCGGCGAGGCCGCGGACAACCTGCCCGGCGTCCCCGGCGTCGGTCCCGGGTTCGCCGCGAAATGGCTGAAGCAGTACGGGGACCTCGACGGCGTGCTCGCACACGCGCACGAGATCACGGGCAAGAAGGGGGAGGCGCTGCGCGAGCATCTCGAGGACGTGCGCCGCAACCGCCGCCTCAACGCCCTCGTGCGCGACCTCGACCTGCCGATCGGGCTCGAGGCGATGCGGCTCGAGATGCCCGAGCGCGAGCCCGTGGAGGAGCTGTTCGACGCGCTGCAGTTCAACCGCATCCGGGAGCGCGTGTTCGAGGTGTTCGGCGAGCGGGTGGGCGAGGACGCGCCGCCCCCCGAGGTCGAGGCCGCCCCGGAGTTCACCGAGGCGACGACGGCCGAGGACGTGCGATCCTTCCTCGCCGCCGAGGCCGGCAACCTGCTCGGCGTCCACGTGGACGTCGAGGGCCCGGCCCTGCTGCCCCGCCGCAAGGTGCCCGTGCCCGGCACGTTCGGCACGCCCGTCGGCGTCGCGCTGGTGGGCGAGCACGCGGGCCTGCACGTCACCCTCGACGGCGACGCCCCGGACCCGGCGCTGGTGGCCGCCGTGCGCGAGGCCCTGGGCGAGGGCGGACTGGCCAAGGCCGTGCACGACCTCAAGCGCACGCTCAAGGCGCTGGCCGCGCCCACCGAGGGCGACGGGCTCGGCCCGGACGCGGCCCTGGACGGCGTGGTGGACGACGTGCTGCTCTCGGCCTACCTGATCCAGCCGGACCGGCGGGACACCTCGCTCGAGGCGCTGGCGGAGGCGCATCTGCACACCCCCCTCACCGCCCCGCGCGAGCCCGCGCAGCAGCGGGCGCAGGGGACGTTCGACCTCGACGGCGGGCAGGCCGCCGCCGAACGCTCGGACCGCGCCGCGGACGCCGTGCGGGCCGCCTGGGTGGTGCGCCGTCTCTCCACCCAGTTCACGCCCCAGGTGCTCGACCGCGGGGCCCAGCGGCTGCTGCAAGAGCTCGAGATCCCGCTCTCGCGGCTGCTCGCCCGGATGGAGCTGACCGGCATCGCCGTCGACGTCGACGCCCTGACCGGCCTGCGCGAGGACTTCACCGACGCCGCCGACGCCGCCAAGGAGTCCGCGTGGGCGTCCGTCGCGGAGGAGACCGGCGGGATGCAGGTCAACCTCGGCTCGCCCAAGCAGCTGCAGGAGGTGCTGTTCGAGCGGCTCAACATGCCGCGCACGCGCAAGACGAAGACCGGCTACTCCACGGACGTGGACTCGCTGCAGGACCTGCTCGAGCAGACCCGGCACCCGTTCCTCGAGAACCTGATGGCCCACCGTGACGCCACGAAGCTCCGGCAGACCGTGGAGGGGCTGCTCGAGACCGTCGCCCCGGACGGCCGCATCCACACCACCTACTCGCAGACCGCCGCCGCCACGGGCCGGCTGTCTTCGCTGCACCCGAACCTCCAGAACATCCCGGTGCGCACCGAGGCGGGCCGCCGCATCCGTGAGGTGTTCGTGGCGGACGAGGTGGCCGGCGAGCAGGCCGTGCTGCTCTCGGCCGACTACTCCCAGATCGAGATGCGCATCATGGCGCACCTGTCCGAGGACGAGGGGCCGATCCAGGCCTTCCGCGAGGGCGAGGACCTGCACTCGTTCGTCGGCTCGCAGGTGTTCGGCGTGGACCCGGACGACGTCACCGCCGAGCAGCGCGCCAAGGTGAAGGCGATGAGCTACGGCCTGGCCTACGGGCTGTCCTCCTTCGGGCTGTCCAAGCAGCTGAAGATCTCGGTGGACGAGGCGCGCGGCCTCATGAAGGGCTACTTCGACCGCTTCGGCGGCGTGCGCGACTACCTGCGCGACGTCGTCGCGCAGGCCCGACAGGACGGGTACACCTCGACGATCGAGGGGCGCCGCCGCTACCTCCCGGACCTCAGCTCGGACAACCGTCAGCTGCGGGACGTGGCCGAGCGCGCCGCGCTCAACGCCCCCATCCAGGGCTCGGCCGCGGACATCATCAAGCGCGCGATGCTCGACGTGCAGGCCGGCCTCGAGGAGCACGGGCTGGCCTCGCGCCTGCTGCTGCAGGTCCACGACGAGCTCATCCTCGAGGTCCCGGCCGCCGAGCTCGACAAGGCCACGGCGCTCCTGAAGGAGCGGATGGGCCGGGCCGCCGAGCTCTCCGTGCCGCTCGACGTGCACGTCGGCCAGGGAAGGAGCTGGCATGACGCCGCACACTGACGCGCCGGAGGGTCCGTCGCTGCGGCGGCTGGCCGACGCCGCCGAGGACCGGCTCGGCGAGCACGGCCTCGCGCTGCGCGACCTCGGGGTCCTCGGCCCCGAGGACCCCGCCGCATCGCACTTCGCGGCCGCGGTCGAACGGGGCTTCTACGAGACGGTGCCCACGGGCGCCGCGCTCCGCCAGCAGCTCGAGGCCCACGCGGCCGACGGACGGCGCCGGCTCGGCGTCTACGCGCCGGGGGACGACCCGGCGGCCCGCCGCCCCGCCGCCACCTTCGAGGACTTCGTGCAGCCGCTGACCACGTGGCCCGGCCGCACCGTCGACGCCTGGCTGATCACCGACGTGACCGTCTCGCCGGACGCCCGCCGGCGCGGCGTGCTGCGGGCCATGATGCTCAGGTCCCTCGCGGACGCCCGCGACGCCGGCCTGTGCGCGGCCGCCCTGACCGCGACCGAGGCCGCCATCTACGGCCGCTTCGGCTTCGGGGCCGCCACCCGGTGGCACGCCGTGCGGATCGACGTCTCGGGCGCCCCCGCGTTCACGGGCGCCCCGGCCGGCGGGCGGGTCACGGTCGAGGAGCCGCGGGAGATCCCCGGCCTCGTGGACGAGCTGTACGGGCGGGTGCTGCCGGCCACCCCGGGCTCGGTCCAGCGGACCTCGTTCAGCGTGCCTCGCTGGGAGGACCGCGAGGCGAGTCGGAACGAGGGGCGCGGCTCGGGGCTGTACGCGGCGGTCCACCGCGACGACGACGGGCGGGTCCAGGGCGTCGCGCTGTATCGGTTCGAGGGCTGGGAGAAGGAGCCGCCCACGATCACCGTCACCGCGTTCCTCGCGGCGACCGCCGACGCGCGGCGCGGGCTCGTCCACCACCTGGCCCGACTGGACCTGGTCGAGCGGATCGAGTGGGGCCGCGCGCCCGAGCCCGGTTGGCTCGAGGCGCTCTTCGTCGACGAGCGGCGGGTGAGTCGGCACCGCGGCTCCGACGACCTGTACCTGCGGGTCCTGAACCTGCCCGCCGCCATGGCGGCCCGTGGCTGGGCGGGCGACGGGGAGGTCGTCGTCGCCGTCGAGGACGCGCTCGGCGCGATCGACGGGACGTGGCGGCTCACCGTCCGCCAGGGGCGCGGCGCCGCCGAGCGGCTGGGCCCCGCGGCCGACGCCGTGGGCCTGGGCGCGGGGCTCCGGCTCGACGCGGCCCGGTTCTCCGCGCTCTGGCTCGGCGGGCACTCCCGCGGGGCCGGCGCCGCGGTGCTGGCGGAGGCCGGTGTCGTGGCGGAGCTGCGGGCCGGCGCGGCGGAGGCGTTCGACGGGCTTGTGCGACCCAGCCGACCCCTGCACACCCTCGTCGGCTTCTGATACGCTGGACGAGCACATTCGTGCGCATTTGATACATGTCCATCACGACCCACGCCGGGTGGGGCCCCTCTGGTGCCCGGATGCCGCCCACCGGCGGCATCGATCCCGACGTGACCCCCGATCCCAACGGAGTCCCTCCTACATGACCACCACTTCCAACGCCCCGCAGGTCGCCATCAACGACATCGGCTCTGCCGAGGACCTGCTCGCCGCCATCGACGCGACCATCAAGTACTTCAACGATGGCGACCTCGTCGAGGGCACCGTCGTCAAGGTGGACCGCGACGAGGTCCTGCTCGACATCGGCTACAAGACCGAGGGCGTCATCCCGTCCCGCGAGCTGTCCATCAAGCACGACGTGGACCCGGACGAGGTCGTGGCCGTGGGCGACACCGTCGAGGCCCTGGTCCTCACCAAGGAGGACAAGGAGGGTCGCCTGATCCTCTCGAAGAAGCGCGCCCAGTACGAGCGCGCCTGGGGCGACATCGAGAAGATCAAGGAGGAGGACGGCGTCGTCGAGGGCACCGTCATCGAGGTGGTCAAGGGCGGCCTCATCCTCGACATCGGCCTGCGCGGCTTCCTCCCGGCCTCCCTCGTGGAGATGCGCCGCGTGCGCGACCTGGCCCCCTACATCGGCCAGAAGCTCGAGGCGAAGATCATCGAGCTGGACAAGAACCGCAACAACGTGGTCCTGTCCCGCCGCGCCTGGCTCGAGCAGACCCAGTCCGAGGTCCGCTCCAACTTCCTCCACAAGCTGGAGAAGGGCCAGGTCCGCAACGGCACCGTGTCCTCCATCGTCAACTTCGGCGCCTTCGTGGACCTGGGCGGCGTGGACGGCCTCGTGCACGTCTCCGAGCTGTCCTGGAAGCACATCGACCACCCGTCCGAGGTCGTCGAGGTGGGCCAGGAGGTCACCGTCGAGGTCCTCGAGGTGGACATGGACCGCGAGCGTGTCTCCCTGTCGCTGAAGGCGACCCAGGAGGACCCGTGGCAGCTCTTCGCCCGCACCCACGCCCTCGGCCAGGTCGTGCCGGGCAAGGTCACCAAGCTCGTGCCGTTCGGTGCGTTCGTCCGCGTGGAGGACGGCATCGAGGGCCTCGTGCACATCTCGGAGCTGGCCTCGCGCCACATCGACACCGCCGAGCAGGTCGTGTCGGTCAACGACGAGCTGTTCGTCAAGGTCATCGACATCGACCTCGAGCGTCGCCGCATCTCCCTGTCCCTCAAGCAGGCCAACGAGGGCGTGGACCCCGAGGGCACCGAGTTCGACCCGGCGCTCTACGGCATGGCCGCGGAGTACGACGAGGAGGGCAACTACAAGTACCCCGAGGGCTTCGACGTCGAGACCAACGAGTGGATGGAGGGCTTCGAGACCGAGCGCGCCGCCTGGGAGCAGCAGTACGCCGACGCTCAGGCCCGCTGGGAGGCCCACAAGGAGCAGGTGCGCCGCTCCCTCCAGGAGGAGGCCACCGCCGGCGCCGACGCCGGTGCGGGCCTGGGCGGCTCGTCCTACTCCTCCGAGGCCCCGTCCTCGGACGGCGGCACCCTGGCCTCCGACGAGGCCCTCGCCGCCCTGCGCGAGAAGCTCACCGGCAACTGATCGCCGCGGTGCGTGACCGTCCCTGACGGCCCGCGCCGAGCACCCGACGCCCCGTCCCTCCCTCCGGAGGGGCGGGGCGTCGTCGCGTCCCGGGGGGCTGGCCGTGGGGGAGCGGACGGGACCCGACGGCCGCGCTCAGCGGCGCTCGGAGACCGTCACGGTGAACGTGCGGTCGCGCGCCGTCTGCCGGGTCGGCCCGACGAGGTCCTCCAGCACCGGCCGGTACCGCAGGTGCGAGTTCCAGACGCACCACAGCCGGCCGCCCGGCTCCAGCACCCGCGCCGCGGCCGCCACCAGCCGGTGGGCCACGGAGGGGTCCACGGCGTTGCCGTCGTGGAACGGGGGATTCAGGAGCACGCACTCCTCCGTCCCGTCCGGCCACGTGGTCAGGGCGTCGTCGCGCACGGCCCGGACGCGGTCCGCCACGCGGTTCGCGCGGGCCGTGGCCAGCGTCGAGGCCACCGCCACGGCGGACTGGTTGGTGGCCAGCACGGTGACGTGCGGCCACAGCCGCGCCGCCCCGACCGAGAGCAGCCCGTTGCCGCAGCCCAGGTCCACGACGCGCCCGGGCGGGCGCGGGTCGTCGGCGAGCGAGGCGAGCAGCAGACGGGAGCCCGGGTCGGCGGCGGCACCACCGAAGGCGCCGGCGTGGGCCACCAGATGCAGGCTCCCCACGCCGGGGACGTCGCGGTCGGCCTCCTCCGGTGGCCGGGGGGTCACGCCGGGACGCGGGCCCCGGGCCGTGAGCACGCGCGCCTTGCGGCGGCCCCGTCCGGCGACGACGTCCTCGAAGGCCGCGCCGAGCACCGCGTTCATGCGCGGGCTCATGTGCTTGTCGCGGCCGCCGGCCAGCAGGACCACGCCGGGGTCGGCCGCGGCTGCGACGATCCGGGACAGCCGGTCGAGCTCGTCGAGCGAGCGGGGCAGCGGCAGCAGGACCGTCCGGGCTCCCCGGGCCGCGTCCTCGGGCGTGGCCGTTCGCTCGAGCTCGCCCGCCTCCCCGCCGAGGCGACCGGCGGCGCGCCACGCGGCGAGGTTCGCGTCCAGCGAGCGCTCGGCGGAGGCGTCGTCCTGGTGGACCCGCACGTCGTGGCCGGCCGTGAGCAGGGGCAGGGTCAGGGCGCCGTGTCGGTCCTCCAGGACGGCCACCGGGCCGGGGACGTGCCCGCTCGCGATCCACCCGGCCAGGGTGTCGAGCAGGAGCAGGTCCGCCGCGTCGTGGGCCTGGCGGTCGGGCTCGGGCGGCAGCGGCCACCGATCCAGCGCCGCGAAGTCCACGCCCGCGGTGAGGTCGTCCGGCAGCCCGCCGTGGGCGACATCGGGGGTGACCCCCCGGGGCAGCGGTTCACTCATGGTCCACCCAGTCCTCTCCGATCCGTTCCGCATGCCCCGCGCCGGCCGTGACGTCCGCGAGCCGCTCCGCGAACGCCGCGCGGGCCTCCTCGGTGTCCGGCACGCCGACCGTCAGGCGTACCGCCGCGGCGCCGTAGCTCGCCTCCAGCACGGACACGCCCGCCGCGCGCAGCTCGTTCTCCCACCGGCCGGCGTCGGTGTGGGGCGCCTCCACCGCGAGCAGGGCCAGCCGGGAGCGGGTGCGCAGCGGGGCGGCGTCGAGTGCCCCGGACACCGAGTCCGAGTAGGCGCGCACCAGGCCCCCGGCGCCCAGCTTGATCCCCCCGAACCAGCGCACGACGACGGCGCACACGTCCGTCAGGTCGGTCCGGCCCGGCGCGGTCTCGCGCTGGAGGACGGCCTCGAGCATGGGGACGCCGGCCGTGCCGGCGGGCTCGCCGTCGTCGCTGGAGCGCATCCGGTCCCGGGCGGGGCCGAGGACGAACGCGCTGCACACGTGCCGCGCGTCGTGGTGCCGGCGCCGCAGGACGGCGACCATCTCGCGCGCCTGCGCCTCGTCCTCGACGCGCCCGAGGTAGGTGAGGAAGCGGCTGCGGCGGATCTCCACCTCCCGTTCCAGCCAGCCGTCGGGGTCGCGGGCGGACGCCGGCAGGACCGTGCAGCGCGCGGTCGGGGCGGGGGCGGGATCGGGCATGACCCCACCCTAGGGGCTGGCCGAGGACGGGCACGCCGTCGAGCCCGGACGTGAGCTTCGGTACAGTGGAAGACCGTGCCACCCGGCACCGGCCCACCGGTGAGCGTGCACGCGTGCCGCCGCGGGCCTCCCACGACCCTGTCCCGGGAGACTCATGACTTCCCCGCTCACTCGCCTGCACGACACGTTGGGGCTCCGCACGAGTCCGGCGATCTTCTTCGGCTCGGCCGCCGCGGTCGTGCTCTTCACCGCCGCGATGGGCCTGTTCCCTGGCCCGGTCCAGGCGGCCTTCGGCGTGGTCTCGAGCTGGCTGCGCTACGACGTCGGCTGGATCTACACCCTCAGCCTGACCCTGCTGGTGGCGTTCCTGTTCATCCTCGCCGTGACCCGGTACGGCCGGGTCAAGCTCGGCGACGACGACGCGGTGCCGGAGTACTCCGGCCTGACCTGGTTCGGCATGATGTTCGCCGCCGGCGTCGGCGCGGTGCTGATGTTCTGGGGCATCGCGGAGCCGATGAACCACTACGCCAACCCGCCCATGGCGGGGACGGAGCCGTTCTCCGACCGCGCGGCCTCGGAGGCCATGGCGATCGCGAACTTCCACTTCGGCATCCACATGTGGGCGATCCTGCTCGTCCCGGGCCTGTGCTTCGGCTACTTCACGTACAAGCGCAAGCTGCCCCCGCGCGTGTCCTCCGCCTTCCAGCCCCTCCTCGGCGATCGCATCCACGGCCCCATCGGCAAGACGATCGACATCATCGCCGTGGTCTCCACCGTGTTCGGCCTCGGCGTGTCCGTGGGCCTGGGCGCCCTGCAGATCAACGCGGGCATGAACTACGTGCTGGGCACCCCCGTGGCCGGCTGGGTCCAGGCGCTCATCCTGGCCGTCGTCACCGCCGTGGGCACGGCCTCCGTGCTGGCCGGCATGGACAAGGGCGTCAAGCGGCTGTCCTACGGCAACATCCTGCTGGCGATCGCCCTGCTCGTGTACGTCCTGATGTGGGCCGTCTCCAGCATGGACGTCATCCGCGGCACCGTGCAGGCGATCGGCGAGTACGCCTCCATGCTGCCCGTGCTCTCCACCTACAACGACACGTACAACTCGGGCCAGTGGTCCGGTGACTGGACCGTTTTCTACTGGGCCTGGACCGTGACGTGGGCGCCCTTCGTGGGGATGTTCTTCGCCCGCATCTCACGCGGCCGCACCATCCGCTCCTTCATCATGGCCGGCCTCGGCCTGCCCACGGCGTTCGTCATCATCTGGATGGGCATCTACGGCTACTCCGCGTTCCAGTCGGACCGCGCCACCGCGCCGGCGCCGGGCCAGGGCGGTGACCTCACGCAGACGATCGTCACCGACGGCAACGTCCAGGCCGCCCTGTTCCAGCACCTGCAGGGCACGCCGCTCTACACGGTGGCCGCGGTCGTGGCGCTCGTGGTCATCACGCTGTTCTTCATCACCTCGATCGACTCGGGCGCGCTCGTGATGGACGCGATGGCCAATGGCCACGAGGATGCCGCGCCCCGCCGCCAGTCCGTGTTCTGGGCCGTGTCCATCGGCGCGGTCTGCGCGGCCATCATCCTCACCGCGGGCGAGAACGGCCTGGCGGCGCTGCAGGAGGTCATCATCGTGATCGGCCTGCCCATCCTGCTCATCACCGTCACGCAGGCCGCACTGCTGCTGCAGGCCCTGCGCGAGGACGCGGGTGCCGCGCGGCCCATGCGGACCCGCCAGTGGAAGCAGGTGCTGCCGGTCGAGGAGTACCGCCGCCGCGCCACCGAGGACGGCGTGGACGTCTCGGACTTCGTGATCCGCCCCGAGTTCGAGGTCGGCACCGAGCCGGAGAACGACACGCACACCCCGAAGACGTGGCACCAGCAGCGCATCGACGCGGCCAAGGCCCTCGTCACCGTCGGCCTGACCGGCGGCATCGCCTCGGGCCGCACCGAGGTCGGCGCGGAGCTCGAGCGGCTGGGGGCCGTCGTCGTGGAGTTCGATGACCTGATGGGGGAGATCCTCGTGCCCGGCAGCCCCGTGCTCGAGGAGCTCCGCTCGGTCTTCGGCGACGACATCGTCCGCGCGGACGGCACCCTGGACGCGCGCACCCTCAACCGGCTCACCGCCGAGAGCTCGACCGCCCGGACGCGCATGTACGAGATCGTCGCCCCGGCGGTGCGCGACGAGGCGAACCGCCGGGCTCGCGAGGTCGGCGAGGACTCCGTGCTGGTGGTCGACCTGGCCCTGCTGGCCGAGACCGGCTCCGAGCACGACTTCGACCAGGTGCTGGCCGTCTCTGCTCCCGCCGAGGTGCGTGTCGCCCGGCTCATGGAGTCCCACGACATGACCCGCGAGCAGGCCTGGGCCTTCATCGATGAGGAGGCGGCGGACGAGGAGCGGGCCGAGATCGCGGACACCGTGATCGAGAACGACGGCTCGCTCGAGGACCTGCAGGAGGCCGTCCGGGCATACTGGGAGGCCAAGATCCAGCCTCAGCTCGAGGCCGCCCGAGGAGAGCGCGTATGACCGAGACCGACCCGGTGGCCGAACGGCCGCGCGTCCATGTGGGCCTGACCGGCGGGATCGCCGCCGGCAAGTCCGCGGTGGCCCGTGTCCTGCAGGAGCGTGGCGCGCTCCTGGTGGACTCGGACGCCCTCGCCCGGCTGGTCCTCGAGAAGGGCACCGACGGGCTGGCCGCCGTCCAGGACGAGTTCGGGGACCGCGTCATCACCGCGGACGGTGAGCTCGACCGCGTCGAGATGGCCCGCATCGTCTTCGGGGACGAGGGCGCCCGACAGCGCCTGAACCGCATCGTGCACCCCCGGATCCGGGCTGCGGCCCGGCGCATCGTCGCCGAGGCCGGGCCGGACGCCGTCGTGGTCCAGGACGTGCCGCTGCTGGTGGAGACCGGGCAGGCGGACGCGTTCGACCTCGTGATCGTGGTGGAGGCCCCGCTCGAGGAGCGCCTGCGCCGGATGGTGGAGGACCGCGGCATGAGCCGCGCGGACGCCGAGGCGCGGATCGCGGCCCAGGCCACGGACGAGCAGCGGCGCGCCGTCGCGGACGTGGTCATCGTCAACGACGCCGACCTCGAGCGGCTCGCGTCCGTGGCGAACCAGGTGTGGGACCGGTTCCTCGCCCCCGGCGCGGCTGAGCCCTCGGCGGACTGACCGCCGGGGTGTCCGGGGCGCGACGTAGGGTTCTGCCATGAGCCTGGCCCAGAAGATCAACCGCGTCGTCGCCCCGTTCGAGGTCATCTCCCCCTACCAGCCCTCCGGTGACCAGCCGAAGGCCATCGCCGAGCTCGCCGAGCGCGTGGAGTCGGGGGAGAAGGACGTCGTCCTGATGGGCGCCACCGGCACGGGCAAGTCGGCGACGACGGCGTGGCTCGTCGAGCGCCTCCAGCGGCCCACGCTGGTGATGGTGCAGAACAAGACGCTCGCGGCGCAGCTGGCCAACGAGTTCCGCGAGCTGCTGCCCAACAACGCGGTCGAGTACTTCGTCTCCTACTACGACTACTACCAGCCCGAGGCGTACGTCCCGCAGACGGACACCTTCATCGAGAAGGACTCCTCCATCAACGAGGAGGTCGAGCGGCTGCGCCACTCGGCCACGAACGCGCTGCTGACCCGGCGGGACGTGATCGTGGTGGCCACCGTCTCCTGCATCTACGGCCTCGGCACGCCCGAGGAGTACATCGAGCAGATGGTCACCCTGCGCCGCGGTGCGGAGATGGACCGGGACGTGCTCCTGCGGCGGTTCGTGCAGATGCAGTACGTGCGCAACGACGTCGACTTCCACCGCGGCACCTTCCGGGTGCGGGGGGACACCGTGGAGATCATCCCCATGTACGAGGAGCTCGCGGTGCGCATCGAGTTCTTCGGGGACGAGATCGAGTCCATCCAGACCCTGCACCCGCTCACCGGCCAGGTGGTGCGCGAGGAGGAGGAGATGTACATCTTCCCGGCCTCGCACTACGTGGCCGGCGACGAGCGCATGGGCCGGGCGATCACCACCATCGAGGACGAGCTGCGGGAGCGGCTGCAGGAGCTGGAGTCCCAGGACAGGCTCCTCGAGGCGCAGCGGCTGCGCATGCGCACCACGTACGACCTCGAGATGATGCAGCAGATGGGCTACTGCAACGGCATCGAGAACTACTCGCGCCACATCGACGGCCGTCCCGCCGGCTCCGCCCCGCACTGCCTGCTGGACTACTTCCCGGACGACTTCCTGCTCGTGGTGGACGAGTCCCACGTGACCATCCCGCAGATCGGCGCGATGTACGAGGGGGACATGTCCCGCAAGCGCACCCTCGTGGAGCACGGCTTCCGCCTGCCCTCGGCCATGGACAACCGCCCGCTGAAGTGGGACGAGTTCCTCGAGCGGATCGGGCAGACCGTGTACCTCTCCGCGACGCCGGGCGCCTACGAGCTCGGCCAGGCGGACGGCTACGTCGAGCAGATCATCCGGCCCACCGGGCTGGTGGACCCGCAGGTGGTGGTCAAGCCGACCGAGGGGCAGATCGACGACCTGCTCGAGCAGATCCGCGTGCGCACGGCCAAGGACGAGCGCGTCCTGGTGACCACGCTGACCAAGCGCATGGCCGAGGACCTCACGGACTACCTGCTCGAGGCGGGGGTGAAGGTCGAGTACCTCCACTCGGATGTGGACACGCTGCGCCGCGTGGAGCTGCTGCGGGAGCTGCGCAAGGGCACCTTCGACGTGCTGGTGGGCATCAACCTGCTGCGCGAGGGCCTGGACCTGCCCGAGGTCTCGCTCGTGGCGATCCTGGACGCGGACAAGGAGGGGTTCCTGCGCTCCACCACCTCCCTCATCCAGACCATCGGCCGCGCCGCCCGCAACGTCTCCGGCGAGGTCCACATGTACGCCGACAACGTCACGGACTCCATGCGGCGGGCGATCGACGAGACCGAGCGGCGCCGGGCCGTGCAGATCGCGTACAACGAGGAGCACGGGATCGACCCCCAGCCGCTGCGCAAGCGCATCGCGGACATCACGGACCAGCTGGCCCGGGAGGACGCGGACACCGCCGACTTCCTCAAGGGCATGGGGGGCGTGAAGTCCGGGTTCGACTTCGGCATGGGCCACCGCGGCCTCAGCTCACTGGACCGGGCCCCGGCCACGGGGGAGGGCACCGAGGCCCCGGCGGTGGACCCGGCGTCGCTGCCCGCCAAGGACCTGGCCGATCTGATCGAGCAGATGTCGAAGCAGATGCACCAGGCGGCGGCGGACCTGCAGTTCGAGCTCGCCGCCCGCCTGCGCGACGAGGTCGGCGAGCTCAAGAAGGAGCTGCGGCAGATGAAGCGGGAGCAGTGACCACCCGGCATGATGCCGACCCAGGGTGTTATGAAAACACTGATGAATGTCGTCATATCAGTGATAGTGTGACGCCATGAGCGCAGCACCCCCGGTCGCGGCCGTGATCGCGGACATCGTCGGCTCCCGCGCCCTCCCGGACCGGGAGCGCGCGCAGGAGCAAATCCTGGCCGCCTTCGCGGCCGCGGAACAGGACGTCCCGCCGCTGCGCCCCGCCTGGGCCAGCGTCGGCGACGAGTTCCAGGCGCTGCACCGCACCTGGCCGGACGCGCTCCGGCTGACCGTCCGCGTCACGCTCGCCCTGCCCCCGGGCCTCGACCTGCGCTTCGGGATCGGCCTGGGGCAGCGGCGGGCCCTGGACGCCGGCGAAGACGGCATCGAGGACGGCACGGCCTGGTATCGGGCCCGCGAGGCCGTCGAGCACGCGCACGAGCGGGCCGCCGGCGCCGCGACCGCCTTCCGTGCCGCGGACCCGTCCCTCACCGCCGCCGTGGACGGGCTCGCCCTGCTGCGCGACCACGTCCTCGGCCGGCTCAAGGCCCGCGAACGCCGGATCGCCGCAGCCCTGCTGGGCGGGGCGACCCAGGCGGAGGCCGCACGGGCGGAGCGGATCACGCAGTCCGCGGTGTCGCAGACCGTCGCGCGGTCCGGGATCGGCCGGCTGCTCGAGCTGGACGCCGAGCTCGCCGCCGCGGCGACGGAGGTCGCGCCGTGACCGCCCTCGCACTGCTCGCCCTGGGGCTGCACGACCTGCTCGACGCCGTCCTGCCCGGCGCCTGGCCCGCCCCACGGCGGCGGTGGCTCGCCCGGGCCGGCGCGGCCGTGGCCGCCGTCCTCGCCGCGGTGCTGGTGGCCGTGCTGGCGCCGACCGGCGTGGCCGTCGCGGTGGGCGGCGGCCTGGTGTCCCTCGGCCTGCTGATGGGCTGGACGTGGCTGCACCCGGACCGGCCGCTCGGGGTGGTCGCGGTGGTGGCCGTGGTCGGCCTGGTGGCCGTGCTCGAGTCGACCCTGGCGCCCGCGGGCCTGCGCTCCGCGCCCCCGGCCCTCACGCTGTTGGCGGTGGCGCTGGCCCTGACCGAGACCGGCAACCGGGTCACCCGCGCGGTCCTCGCCCTGGCGGGCCGGCCCGCCGACGGAGGCGACGAGGAGGCGGAGGACCCCGCGGCGGAGCCCACGACCGTGCCGTCCGCCGCGCCCACGGACCCCGCGGCCGACGGCCTGCGCGGCGGCCGCTACATCGGGCCCATGGAGCGGCTGCTCATGGTCGTGCTGGGGCTCGCGCAGGCCTATCCGGTGATCGCGGCCCTGATGGCGGCCAAGGGCATCGTGCGCTTCCCGGAGATCTCGGCGGACCGCGGAGCCGGCTCGCGCGCGGAGGAGTTCCTCATCGGCTCCCTCGCCAGCTGGGGCCTGGCCGCCGCCGGCGCCGTCGTCGTCTGGCTCGCCCTCGGCTTGACCGCCCCCGGCGCAGCCTGAGACCGGGCCCACCCGCATCCGCGCGCGGGGCCGCACCCGTCTAGACTGGCGCGGCCCCCACGAAAGGAACCCCTCCAAGGACGTGCTCTGTCCCGCCTTCGAGACCACGACCCTTGTGGTCCTCGGCGTCATCCTCCTGCTCGACCTGCTGTACGTCGCGCGCCGCCCCCACGAGCCCTCCATGAAGGAGGCCGGCCTGTGGATCGGGTTCTACGTGGCGCTGGCGCTGGTCTTCGCGGGGCTGCTCTTCGCGGGGCTGCTCTTCGCCCTGGGCGATGCGCAGCACGGCACCGAGTTCCTCGCCGGCTGGGTCACCGAGTACAGCCTCAGCGTGGACGACCTGTTCGTGTTCCTCATCATCATGGCCACGTTCCAGGTGCCCCGCCGCTACCAGCAGGAGGTGCTGATGGTGGGCATCATCATCGCGCTGATCGCCCGCGCGGTGTTCATCGCGGTCGGCGCCGTCGCCATCGAGCACCTGACGTGGGAGTTCTACATCTTCGGCGCCTTCCTGCTCTGGACCGCCTGGCAGCAGCTCAAGGACGACGGCGGGGACGAGGAGTCCGAGCCGGGCGTCGTGGCCCGCCTGACCCGCCGCCTCAACGTGGCGCCGGACTACGACGGCAACCGACTGCGCACCACCGTGGACGGCCGGCGCATGTTCACCCCCATGGTGGTCGTGTTCATCACGATCGGCCTGACGGACGTGATGTTCGCGGTGGACTCCATCCCGGCGATCTTCGGCCTCACCCAGAACTGGTTCATCGTCCTGACCGCCAATATCTTCGCCCTCATGGGCCTGCGCCAGCGGGCCCGACGACGCCCCGCTCCGCCCGCCGCGGGTCGGGGCGTCGTCGTGCGACCGGGTAGACTGACCGGCGACGTAGGGGAGTATCCCGAACACTGTGGACGTCAGCACGCCGCGGCCGCCGAGAGCGCGCCGCCGGCCGGACACAGGGGCCCGGGCCGCGGTCGCGGCGGGCGGAGAGACTTGCGGCACCGTCCCGACCCTTGACGCCGAGAGGTGACCCGTGGAAATCAACGGCCTGACCTGGGGCCTGACGATCGCGCTGATCGTCGGCCTCCTCGCATTCGACTACTTCGCCCATGTCCGCAAGGCGCACACGCCGACGATCCGGGAGGCCGCGATCTGGTCCGGCGTCTACGTCGGCCTCGCGCTCATCTTCGGCCTCGTGTTCTTCGCCTTCGGCGACACCCAGCACGCGGTCGAGTACTACACCGGCTACCTGCTGGAGAAGGCGCTCAGCGTCGACAACCTGTTCGTCTTCCTGGTCATCATGGCCAGCTTCCGCGTGCCCCGCGACTACCAGCAGAAGGTGCTGCTGTTCGGCATCACGTTCGCGCTGATCTCGCGCACCTTGTTCATCCTGCTGGGCGCCGCCGTCATCGCCGCGTGGTCGGACGTGTTCTACCTCTTCGGCCTGTTCCTGCTGATCATCGCCGGCGGCCAGCTCAAGGGCGAGATGTCCGGCGACGCCGAGGGCGCCCAGGACGAGGCGGACAACGTGATGGTCCGCCTCGTCAAGCGGTTCCTGCCCGCCTCCGAGCAGTTCGACGGCGACCGCCTCTTCACGACGGTGGACGGCAAGCGCCTCATGACGCCGATGCTCCTCGTGATGATCGCGATCGGCGCCACGGACATCCTCTTCGCCTTCGACTCCATCCCCGCGATCTTCGGCGTGACCCAGGAGGCGTACATCGTCTTCACCGCCACGGCGTTCTCGCTCATGGGCCTGCGCCAGCTGTACTTCCTGATCGACGGCCTGCTCGACCGCCTCGTCTACCTGGCCTACGGGCTCTCCGCGCTGCTGGCGTTCATCGGCGTGAAGCTGATCCTGCACGCCCTGCACGAGAACAACCTGCCGTTCATCAACGGCGGCGAGAACGTGCCCGTCGTCGAGATCCCCACGACGCTGTCCCTCGTGGTCGTCGTCGTGATCCTGGCGATCACCGTGGCGATCTCCCTGGCCTCGCCGAAGGGCCAGGCCCTGCGGGCGCTGCAGAACGCCGAGAAGTACTCGTACCGGTACTCGAAGCTGCCCGAGGACGCCGACCCGGCCGAGCGCGAGCGCGCCGCCGCCCTGATGGATCGCTGGACGGCCCGGGCCGAGGCCGTGGACCAGCGCTGGCGCGACCAGCTGCTCGAGCACAAGGACGCGTGGTCGGCCATCATCCGCACGGCCCACGAGACCCGGCTCGCCGATCCCCGTGACGACGACGCGCGCGGGGTCTCCGAGCAGATCGTGCGGCAGGACGGGCCCACCGTCTGAGCCGATCACGGCGCCGGGGAGCCCTCCGCCGGCGCCCGGGCCCCCGGGCCGGTCAGTCGACCGGGTCGGGGGCCGTCGTCGTCCCGGCGCCGTCCGGCGCGGTCATCGCCAGGAGCCGCTCGAGGATCGCCGGTCCGTCGTCGGCGATGCCGTCGTGGTGGAAGGCGTCGGTCTCCCACACCTGCA
The DNA here is from genome assembly GCF_040546065.1 of Micrococcus sp. UYEF5. NCBI lineage: Bacteria > Bacillati > Actinomycetota > Actinomycetes > Micrococcales > Micrococcaceae > Micrococcus > Micrococcus sp. UYEF5. The sequence continues at coordinate 328,046 of NZ_JBEPNB010000002.1, read as the reverse complement.
GGCCGCGGACGCGCCGCGCGGTCTCGAGCGAGAGGTCCCGGTCCACGTACACGTCGTCGGCGTAGACGGCGGCGGCCACGGGGACGGTGTTCTGCGCCAGGGCAGCCACGTCGTAGAGCGGGCCCCACTGCGTGCGCTCGGCGAGCAGCCGCGCCGTGCCGGCCAGGGGCCGCAGCCGGGGGTCGACCTCGACGGACCAGGGCATGACGTGTTCGCCCGTGGGCAGCGGGACCGTGGTCGCCTCCGGGTCGAAGTCCGGGTGCTCGGCGAGCATCCGGGACGCCGACCAGCCGGTGTCCGCCCGGCCGCCGGCCAGGTCCGCCGGCTGCGCGTAGATCGCCTCGTGCAGCACGGTGTAGAGCGGGTTGACGAGGCGGTCGTCCTGGTCGGCGACGGCGGCCAGGAACGTCTCGGACAGGCGCGGCGCGGGTCCGGTGCGGTCCACGGCCTCGGCGAGGGCCCAGTGCAGGCGGTCCACGCGGGTGTTGCCGCCCAGCAGCATGCCCAGACCCTGGGCCCGTCCCACGGTGAGCGGCCCGCCGCCGGGCAGGGGGATCGGGGCGCCCGCGGCCTCGGCGGCGCGGATCAGCCCCACGGCCTCCGACCACGCGTCGCGGTCGGCCGGGTGCCGGTCGAAGAACTCCTCGGTGCGGGCGCGCATCCGGGCGTAGGTGGCCCGGTAGACCCGGTCGGCGTGGCCGGTGAGCGGGGCGAGGCCGCCGGTCACCAGGCTGCGCTGCAGGCCCTCCGGGTGGAAGGAGAGATAGCTCAGCGTGCAGAACCCGCCGAAGCTCTGGCCCAGTGTGGTCCACGGCCCGGCGCCGAGGGCGAGGCGCAGCATCTCGGCGTCCCGCACGATCGAGGGCGCCCGCAGGTGCACCAGGTGCTCGGCGCGCGCCTCGTCCGTGGCGAAGGCGCCCGGGGCGGTCAGGGTCGCCACAGTGGCCGGGGTCGAACGCCCCGTGCCGCGCTGGTCCAGCAGCAGCACGCGGTGGCTCTCGGCCAGCGCGCCGAGCCAGCCGCTCAGGCGCGCCGGGCGGGGCCCGGCACTGCCGGGGCCACCCTGGAGGTACAGGGCCCAGGGACGCTCGCCCCCGGGGTCGTCCTTCGCCCGGATCTCGCGGGCGAAGACGGTCAGCGTGCCGCGCCCGTGCGGCCCGACGCCGGTGCCCGCCGCGTCCTGCGCCTCGGCCTCGGCGAGGCCCAGCGCGTGGTCGATCGGCACCGAGAACCAGTGGTCCACCGTGACGGTGCCGTCGTAGAGCTCGGTGCGCTCGCCCACGCGGTGGCGGGCCGGCTCGAGGGGAGCGAAGCCGCGCGGGTCGCCCGCCACGGGCCGTCCTGCCGCCCGAGCGTCCCCGGCGCTCACAGGCCCCACCCGGACTCGGGCGCGCCCACGGAGACCACCCGGATCACGGGATGGCCCGCCTCGTCGGAGGCGTCCAGGTCGACCACGGCGTTGATCCCGTGGTCCAGGTCCCCGTCCGGGTCCTTCAGGACCTGCCGCACCGCCCACCAGCGCGGGCCGGCCAGCTCCAGCGGGGCGGCGACGTCGGGGGCCGCGGCCACGCGGAACAGCTCGGGGCCGCGCGCGGCGGGGCCGTCGTCGATGTCCTCGTGGTCGTCGAAGTAGGCGTCGAGGGCGTCGGCCCAGTCGTCGGCGGACAGCTCGCCGGACAGGCGCGCGAGCGCCTCGTCCCGCTCGTCGCCGAACAGGCGCACCCGCTGGAACATCGCGTTGCGGACCATCACCCGGAACACGGGCTCGTTGTCCGTCAGGCGAGGCGGGGCCGGCGGCTCGAGCGCCTCCATGTCCCGGCGCAGCTCGTCGATGTCCCCGGCCACCAGGTCCTCCCACTCCTCCAGGAGGGACGAGTCGGTCTGCTTCACCATCTCGTCGAGCCAGTCCAGCAGCACCTGGAGCTCCTCGGTGCGGGCCGCCTCGGGGACGGTGTGGCGCAGTGCCTTGACCGCGTCCGTGAGGTAGCGCAGCAGCACGCCCTCGGACCGGGCGATCCCGTAGAACCGCACGTAGTCGCCGAAGCCCATGGCCCGCTCGAACATGTCGCGCACCACGGACTTGGGGGTCAGCTCGAACTCCGCGAGCCACGGGGCGTCCTGCCGGTAGAGCTCGAACTGCTGCTCGAGGAGCTCGGCCAGCGGCCGCGGGTGGGTGATCTCGTCGAGGGCCCGCATGCGGTCGTTGTAGTCCATGCCCTCGGCCTTCATGGCGGCCACGGCCTCGCCCTTGGCGTGCTTGACCTGGGCGGAGAGCACCTGGCGCGGCGGGTCGAGGGTCGCCTCGATCACGGAGACGACGTCGAGCGCGTGGTCGGGATCGGCCGGGTCCAGCAGGTCGAGCGCGGCGAGGGCGAAGGGGGAGAGCGGCTGGTTGAGCGCGAAGTCCGGCTGCAGGTCCACCGTGAGGTCCACGGTGCGGCCCTCGGCGTCCGGCTCGGGCAGACGCTCGACGACGCCCGTGGCCAGCAGCTCCCGGAAGATCCCGAGCGCGCGGCGCATGAGCACCGCCTGGCGGGCCGGGGTCTCGTGGGTGCCGCGCAGCAGGCGCCGGACCGCGATGACCGGGTCGCCGGGCCGGTCGAGGATGTTCAGCAGCATGGAGTGCGTGATCCGCATGCGGGAGACCAGCGGCTCCGGCTCGGCGGAGACGAGGCGCTCGAACGTCGCCGGCCCCCACGAGACGAAGCCGGCCGGCGGGGTCTTGCGCTTGCCGGACTTCACGGACTGCTTCATGCGCTTGGCCCGCTCGGCCTCGTCCTTGACGTTCGCGAACTTCGCCGCGGCCTTGCGCTCGGCCGCCTTGTTCTCGATCACGTGCTCGGGGGCCTGGACCACCACGGTGCCGGAGGTGTCGAAGCCGGCCCGGCCCGCCCGGCCGGCGATCTGGTGGAACTCGCGGGCCTGGAGCAGGCGGGTCTTCTCGCCGTCGAACTTGGACAGCGCGGTGAGCAGCACGGTGCGGATCGGCACGTTGATCCCGACGCCCAGCGTGTCCGTGCCGCAGATGACCTTGAGCAGCCCGTCCTGGGCCAGCTTCTCCACGAGGCGGCGGTACTTGGGCAGCATGCCCGCGTGGTGCACGCCGATGCCCGCCCGGACGAGGCGGTTCAGGGTGTGCCCGAAGCCCGCGGAGAAGCGGAAGCCGGCGATCCGCGCGGCGATCGCCTCCTTCTCCTCCCTGGACGTCACCGAGATCGAGGACAGACCCTGGGCCGTCTCCACGGCGTCCAGCTGCGAGAAGTGCACGATGTACACCGGTGCCTGGTGGGTGCTCACGAACTCCTCGACCTTCTCCTGCAGCGGCACCTCGGACCACTCGAACGTCAGCGGGATGGGGCGCTCCGCGTGGGCGACGACGGCGACCTCGCGCCCGGTGCGCTCGGTCAGGTCCGCCTCGAGGCGGGTCGTGTCGCCGAGGGTGGCCGACATCAGCAGGAACCGGGCCTGCGGCAGCTCGAGGAGGGGCACCTGCCAGGCCCAGCCGCGGGAGGGGTCCGCGTAGTAGTGGAACTCGTCCATCACCACGGTGCCGATCTCCATGCCCGAGCCCTCGCGCAGCGCGCGGTTGGCGAGGATCTCGGCGGTGCAGCAGATGATGGGCGCGTCACCGTTGACGGTGGAGTCGCCCGTGACCATGCCGACGTTCTCCGCGCCGAACACGTCCACCAGCGCGAAGAACTTCTCCGAGACGAGCGCCTTGATCGGCGCCGTGTAGTAGGAGACGGCGTCGTGGGCGAGCGCGTCGGCGTGCGCGGCCAGCGCCACCAGGGACTTGCCGGAGCCGGTGGGCGTCGCCAGGATCACGTGCCGGCCCTGGACGAGCTCGAGGGCGGCCTCCTCCTGGGCGGGGTAGAGCGAGATCCCGCGGTCCTCGGTCCAGGCCGCGAAGGCCCCGAAGACGTCGTCGGCGTCCGGGGCCGGCGGGAGCGCGTCGATGCGGTCGGTCAGCGAGGGCGGGTTCGTGGCGGCAGAAGTCATCGCCCCCAGGGTATCGGCCGCTCCGCGCGATACGGTGCCGCCATGAGTCAGATCGCGCCCGAGAGCCCGCACCCGGACACCGACGCCGTCGTGGGGGACGTGACCGGCCGACAGGGCGGGGGGTTCACCTGGGATCCCGCGCAGTACGAGGGCTTCGCCGAACACCGCGCCCGCCCCTTCCACGACCTGGTGGGGCGCGTGCGCGCCGAGGCCCCGCGCGTCGTGGTGGACCTGGGCTGCGGCCCGGGGACCCTGACCCGGACGCTGGCCGAGCGCTGGCCGGACGCCGAGGTGATCGGTCTGGACGACTCGCCCGCCATGCTGGAGCGGGCCCGGGAGCAGGCGGCCCGCACGGGCGCCCCCGCCAACCTGCGCTTCGAGGCGGTCGACGCTTCGCAGTGGCGCCCGTCGGGGGCGACGGACGTCGTGGTGTCCAACGCGATGCTCCAGTGGATCCCGACGCACCGTCGCCTGATCCGGCGCTGGCTCGGGGACCTCACGCCGGGGGCGTGGTTCGCGGCGCAGATCCCGCGGCCCTACGAGCAGCCCTCCCACGCGGCGATCGTGGCGCTGGCGGAGGACCCGGCCTTCTCCGAGCCGCTGCACGGGGTGGCGACGACCCGCACCGTGGCGCCGCCCGAGGAGTACACGCGGCTGTTCCTCGAGGCGGGGTGGTCCCCGGTCGTCTGGGAGACGGAGTACCAGCAGGTGCTGACGGGCGAGGACCCGGTGTTCCGGTGGACCTCCGGCGCGGCCCTGCGACCGAGCCTGCAGGCTCTGGCCCGCTGGGACGCCGAGGAGGGCGCCGCCGAGGGCGCCGGGCTGCTCGAGGCGTTCGTGGACCGGTACCGCGCCGCCATGCGCGAGGCGTACCCGCCGGTGCCCGGTGTCACGGCCGACGACGGCGGCCCGGTGACGATCTTCCCGGCCCGGCGCCTGTTCATGGCGGGGCAGAAGCCGGCCTGACGCCGGGCCCGGGACCGCCCGGGCGGGCCGTCACCAGCCGCGCTCGGCCCACTCCGGCAGGTGGGGGCGCTCGGCGCCCAGGGTCGTGGAGGCGCCGTGGCCGGGGTGGACCACCACGTCGTCGTCGAACGCGTCGAAGATCCGATCGGTGACGTCCGTGAACAGCTGACGGAACCGGCCGTCGTCGCCCTCGGTGTTGCCCACCCCGCCCGGGAAGAGGGCGTCGCCGGTGAAGAGCACGGCCGGCTCGTCCGCCTCGGGGCGGCACACCAGCGCGATGGACCCGGGCGTGTGGCCGCGCAGGGCCACGACCTCGAGCCGGAGCCCGTCCGCCCCCACGGTGTCCCCGTGGCGCAGGCGCACGTCGGGGGCGACCCCCGTGGCCTCGGCGATCGCGTCGGCGTCGTCCTCGCCGGCCGCCGTGCGGGCCCCGGTCAGGGAGGCCAGCGCCGGCAACGCGCGCACGTGGTCCCAGTGTCGATGCGTGGTGACGATCATCTCGAGGCGCGGCTCGCACGGGGTGTCGTCCGCGGCCGAGGCGATGAGGTCGCGGATGGCCTCGGCGTCGTCGGCGGCGTCGATCAGCACCTGCGCCCCCGTGGTCTTGGAGGTGAGCAGGTACACGTTGTTGTCCATCTCCGACACGGAGCAGGTGCGCACCGTGACGGCGGGCAGATCGTGCAGGAGGCGGTTCCGGGCGGTCTCGGGCATGCGCAACAGTGTACGGACGGGGCGGCGAGGCGCCAGGGCGGGCCCAGCCCGCGGTGGGTTCGCCCATAGGCGAGACCCCGGTGTCGTGTCCGTGCCGCCCCTATGCTGGCCGCGTGCCCAAGAACTCCTCCACCACCGTCTCCTCCGCCGTCGAGACCCACGCCGGCGGCCTCGCCTCCGGCCCCGGCGGCGCGCGCTCGGGCGAGCGGGACCGCATCGTCGTCCAGGGCGCCCGCGAGCACAACCTGAAGGACGTGGACGTCAGCTTCCCGCGGGACGCCATGGTCGTGTTCACGGGTCTGTCCGGCTCGGGCAAGTCCTCCCTGGCCTTCGACACGATCTTCGCCGAGGGCCAGCGACGCTACGTCGAGTCGCTCTCCTCCTACGCCCGCATGTTCCTGGGCCGGGTGGACAAGCCGGACGTGGACTTCATCGAGGGCCTGTCCCCGGCCGTGTCCATCGACCAGAAGTCCACCAACCGCAACCCGCGCTCCACGGTGGGGACCATCACCGAGATCTACGACTACATGCGCCTGCTCTGGGCGCGCGTCGGGGTGCCGCACTGCCCGCAGTGCGGGGAGCCGGTGAGCCGGCAGACCCCGCAGCAGATCGTGGACCAGCTCGAGGAGCTGCCCGAGCGCACCCGCTTCCAGGTGCTCGCGCCCGTGGTCCGCGGCCGCAAGGGCGAGTTCGTGGACCTGTTCCAGGACCTGTCCACGCAGGGCTTCGCCCGCGCCGTCGTGGACGGGGAGACCGTCCAGCTCTCGGACCCGCCCGTGCTGAAGAAGCAGGTCAAGCACACCATCGCCGTCGTCGTGGACCGCCTCGCCATGAAGGAGGGCATCCGCCAGCGCCTCACCGACTCGGTGGAGACCGCCCTGAAGCTGGCGGACGGCCTCGTCGTCGCCGAGTTCGTGGACGTGGAGCCGGTCGCCGAGAAGGCCAGGAAGAACACCGCGGAGTTCGGCGGGCGGGACGCCGAGGGCAACCCCCGGTACCGCTCGTTCTCCGAGAAGCTCTCCTGCCCCAACGGGCACGAGCAGACCGTGGACGAGATCGAGCCGCGCTCGTTCTCCTTCAACAACCCGTTCGGCGCGTGCCCCGAGTGCACCGGCATCGGCTCCCGCCTGCAGGTGGACCCGGACCTCGTCGTCGCCAACGACGAGCTGTCCCTGCGTGAGGGCGCCGTGGTGCCGTGGTCGCTGGGCAAGTCCACCTCGGACTACTGGCTGCGCGTGCTCGGCGGGCTGGGCAAGGAGATGGGCTTCTCCCTGGACACCCCGTGGAAGGACCTGACGGAGGCGGAGCGCGACGCCGTCCTGAACGGCAAGGACTTCAAGGTGGAGGTGACGTTCCGCAACCGGTTCGGGCGCGAGCGCCGCTACACCACGGGCTTCGAGGGCGTCATCCCCTACGTGATGCGCAAGCACGGGGAGACCGAGTCGGACGGCGCCCGCGAGCGCTACGAGTCGTTCATGCGGGAGATCCCGTGCCCGGCGTGCCACGGGGCCCGCCTCAACCCCACGGTCCTGAACGTGCTCGTGGGCGGCCTGTCCATCGCGGACGCCACCCGCCTGCCCATGCGGGAGGCCATGGAGTTCTTCTCGGGGCTGCGGCTGACGGACCGCGAGCGGCAGATCGCGGACCAGGTGCTCAAGGAGATCCTGGCCCGGCTGGCGTTCCTGCTGGACGTCGGCCTCGAGTACCTCAACCTGGAGCGGCCGGCCGGCACCCTCTCCGGAGGCGAGGCCCAGCGCATCCGCCTGGCCACGCAGATCGGTTCCGGGCTGGTCGGCGTCCTCTACGTGCTCGACGAGCCGTCCATCGGCCTGCACCAGCGGGACAACCGCCGCCTCATCGAGACCCTCCTGCGCCTGCGGGACCTCGGCAACACCCTCATCGTCGTCGAGCACGACGAGGACACGATCGCCGAGGCGGACTGGATCGTGGACATCGGTCCTCGCGCGGGCGAGCACGGCGGCGAGGTCGTGCACTCGGGCTCCCTGGCGGATCTCAAGGCGAACACGCGGTCCGTCACCGGCGACTACCTCTCCGGGCGCCGCTCCATCGCGGTGCCGGAGCGGCGTCGCGTCCCGGAGAAGGGGCGCATGCTGACGGTCCGCGGCGCCCAGGAGAACAACCTGAAGGACGTCTCGGTGGAGGTCCCGCTCGGGGTCCTCACCGCCGTGACGGGCGTGTCCGGCTCCGGCAAGTCCACGCTGATCAACGAGATCCTCTACAAGGTCCTGGCCAACCGGCTCAACGGCGCCAAGCTCGTGCCCGGCCGGCACCGGTCCGTGGAGGGGCTCGAGCACCTGGACAAGGTGGTCCACGTGGACCAGAGCCCCATCGGGCGCACGCCGCGCTCCAACCCCGCCACCTACACGGGCGTGTTCGACGCGATCCGCAAGCTCTTCGCGGAGACCCCCGAGGCGAAGGTCCGGGGCTACCAGCAGGGCCGGTTCTCCTTCAACATCAAGGGCGGGCGCTGCGAGGCGTGCGCGGGCGACGGCACGCTGAAGATCGAGATGAACTTCCTGCCGGACGTCTACGTGCCGTGCGAGGTGTGCCACGGGGCCCGGTACAACCGGGAGACGCTCGAGGTCACCTACAAGGGCAAGAACATCGCCGAGGTCCTCGACATGCCGATCGAGGAGGCCGCGGACTTCTTCAGCGCGTACACCCGCATCTCGCGGTACCTGGACACGCTCGTCGACGTCGGTCTGGGCTACGTCCGCCTGGGCCAGCCCGCCACCACGCTCTCGGGCGGCGAGGCCCAGCGCGTGAAGCTGGCGGCCGAGCTCCAGAAGCGCTCCAACGGCCGCACCATCTACGTGCTGGACGAGCCGACCACGGGGCTGCACTTCGACGACATCCGCAAGCTCCTGCACGTGCTCCAGTCCCTCGTGGACAAGGGCAACACGGTGCTCACCATCGAGCACAACCTCGACGTCATCAAGAGTGCCGACCACGTGATCGACCTCGGCCCCGAGGGCGGCTCCGGGGGCGGCACGATCGTGGCCGCGGGCACGCCGGAGGAGGTCGCACACGTCGCGGAGAGCCACACGGGCCGGTTCCTCGCGGAACTGCTCGCGTAGCATGGACCCCGCCCACGCAGGACGCGGACGAAGGAGAGCCATGGCGACGTCGGAGCCCGTGCGCAGGAGCGCCGCCGCGCTCCTGCGGCTCACCTGCCGCCCCGAGGTCGTCGGCATGGAGCACGTCCCTGCGCGGGGCCCCTTCGTCATGGCCTCCAACCACCTGTCCTTCGTCGACTCGGTGATCCTCCAGGCCCTCGCCCCCCGCCCGGTCCACTTCTTCGCCAAGGAGGAGTACTTCACGGGCACGGGCCTGCGGGGCCGCGTCCGGCGGCGGTTCTTCGAGTCCGTGGGCTCCGTCCCCGTCCGCCGGGGCGAGCAGGCCGCCTCCGTGGCCGCGCTCGAGTCCCTCGTGGGCCTGCTCGAGTCCGGCCAGGGCGTCGGCATCTACCCGGAGGGCACCCGCAGCCGCGACGGCCGCCTCTACCGCGGCCGCACCGGTGCGGCCTGGCTGGCCCTGGCCACCGGCGCACCCGTGGTGCCCGTGGGCCTCGTCGGCACGCAGCACCTCCAGCCGCCGGACACGAACGGCTTCCGTCCCCACCGGTTCTCCGTGCGCGTGGGCGCGCCCCTGGACTTCGGCCACCCCGGGCGTCGACACACCCTGCCGCAGCGCCGCGACGCGACGGCGGCGATCATGGACGCCATCGGCGCGCTCTCGGGGCAGGAGCGGGTGGACGCCTACAACGCCGCCCCGGGTGCCCGTGGCTGATCCGGCCTCCTACCGCCCGGCTCCGGGCGAGATCTCCACGTCGCCCGGCGTCTACCGCTTCCGCGACGCGGACGGACGCGTCGTCTACGTCGGCAAGGCGAAGAACCTGCGCGCCCGCCTGAGCTCCTATTTCCAGGACCCGGCTCGGCTGGCCACCAAGACCCGGACCATGGTGTTCACGGCGGCCGCGGTCGAGTGGACCGTCGTCGGCTCCGAGCTGGAGGCGCTCCAGCTCGAGTACACGTGGATCAAGGAGTACCGCCCCCGGTTCAACATCATGTACCGGGACGACAAGTCGTACCCGTACCTGGCCGTGACCATGAACGAGCAGTTCCCGCGCGTCCAGGTGATGCGCGGCGACCGGAAGCCCGGCGTGAAGTACTTCGGCCCGTTCCACCCGGCCAAGGCGATCCGCGAGACCGTGGACCTGATGCTGCGCGTCTTCCCGGTCCGCACGTGCTCGGCCGGCGTGTTCAAGCGGGCCCGCGCCCAGGACCGGCCGTGCCTGCTCGGCTACATCGGCAAGTGCTCGGCGCCCTGCGTGGGCCGGATCAGCCCGGCGGACCATCGCGCGCTGGCCCAGGACTTCTGCGACTTCATGGCCGGGGACGCGAACCGGTTCATCCGCGAGCTGGAGAAGGCCATGGCCCGTGCCGTCGAGGAGCTGCGCTACGAGGACGCGGCCCGGCTGCGGGACGACATCGCCGCGCTGCGCCGCGTGTTCGAGCGCAACGCCGTGGTGCTGCCGGAGAACACGGAGGCGGACATCTTCGCCCTGCACGCGGACGAGCTGGAGGTCGCGGTGCAGGTGTTCCACGTCCGGCAGGGACGCATCCGCGGCCAGCGCGGCTGGGTCATGGAGCGCGTGGAGGACGTCGCCGAGCCGGAGATGGTCGCGCACCTGCTCCAGCAGGTCTACGGCGACCTCGAGGGGCCGGAGCGCATCCCGCACGAGATCCTCGTCCCGGTCGAGCCCGACGACGCCGCACAGCTCACCGAGTGGCTCTCGGGCCTGCGCGGGTCCCGGGTCGCCGTGCGCGTGCCCCGGCGGGGCTCGAAGGCGGACCTCATGGAGACCGTCCGGGAGAACGCGGAGATGGCCCTCAAGCTGCACAAGTCGCGGCGGTCCGGGGACCTCACCACCCGCTCCGCCGCCCTGCGGGAGCTGCAGGAGGCCCTGGAGATCACCGAGCCCCTGCTGCGCATCGAGTGCTACGACATCTCCCACTCCCAGGGCACCAACGTGGTCGGCTCGATGGTCGTCATGGAGGACGGGCTGCCGAAGAAGAAGGACTACCGCCGCTTCAACGTCACGGGGGAGGCCGCCCGGGACGACACGGCGTCCCTGCGCGACGTCCTGCGGCGGCGTTTCGCCCGCCTGGCCAAGGAGCGCGCGGAGGGCGCCCCGCTGTCCGGTCAGGTCGAGGGGGACGATCAGGAGGCGGGGCGCCGCTTCGCGTACCCGCCCTCGCTCGTGGTGGTCGACGGCGGCCCGCCCCAGGTGGCCGCGGCCGCGGCGGTCCTCGAGGAGCTGGGCCTGGACGACCTGCCCGTGGTCGGGCTGGCCAAGCGGCTCGAGGAGGTGTGGCTGCCAGGCGACGAGTTCCCGGTGGTCCTGCCGCGCACCTCGGAGGGCCTGTACCTGCTCCAGCGCATCCGTGACGAGTCGCACCGGTTCGCGATCGCGGGCCACCGCAGCCGGCGGTCCAAGGCGATGACCGTCTCCGCCCTGGACGGGATCCCGGGTCTGGGCCCGGCCAAGCGCACCGCGCTGCTGAACCACTTCGGCTCCGTCGCCGAGATCCGGGCCGCCGGCGTGGACCGGCTGACCGAGGTCGCCGGCATCGGGCCGCGGCTGGCCGAGGCCGTCCACACGGCGCTCACGGCCGACACGCCCGCGGATACAGTGGAGTCATGATCGAGGAGACCCTCCAGCCGGAGAAGCCGCCGACATCCGAGGTGCTCGTGATCGCCGGGATGTCCGGCGCCGGACGGACCACCGCCGCGCACGCGCTCGAGGACCACGGCTGGGACGTGGTGGAGAACATGCCGCCGGCCCTGTTCGGCACGCTGGCCGAGCTCATCGCCCGCTCGCCGGAGGCGTTCCCGCGCCTGGCGATCGTGGTGGACGTGCGCTCGCGCTCCTACTTCGAGGAGCTGTACGCCGCCCTGCAGCACCTGGCCAACAGTGGGGTGGAGTACCGCACGGTGTTCCTCGATGCGGACGATCACGTGCTCCTCCGGCGCTTCGAGGCCGGCCGCCGCCCCCACCCGATGCAGGGCAACGCCCGGCTGCTGGACGGCATCCGCGCGGAGCGGGACGTCGTCGAGCCGCTCAAGGCGCGTGCCGACGTCGTGGTGGACACCACCGAGCTGAACGTGCACGGCCTGGCCACGGAGATCACCGAGCTGTTCTCGGAGTCCGGCCCCGTCACGCTGCGCCTGACCATCATGAGCTTCGGGTTCAAGTACGGCGTCCCGGCGGACGCGAACTTCGTGGCGGACATGCGCTTCATCCCCAACCCCCACTGGGTGCCGGCGCTGCGTCCGCACACGGGCACGGAGGCCGCGGTCGCGGACTACGTGCTCTCCCGCCCCGGTGTCGAGGACTTCCTGCGCGCGTACGTCGCCATGCTGGGGCCGGTGTTCGAGGGCTACCGGCGGGAGAACAAGCACTACGCCACGCTCGCCATCGGCTGCACGGGCGGCAAGCACCGCTCCGTGGCCGTCGCCGAGGAGCTGGCCCGGCGCCTGGCCCAGGTGCCCCACGTCACGGTGCACGTCCAGCACCGGGACATGGGGCGCGAATGACGTCCCCGCTCACCGGCCAGCTGCCCCTGCCGCCCGGGATGGGTTCGGAAGGGCGCGGGGTGGGCGCCGGCATGTCCCGCCCCACGGCCCGGGTCACCGCCCTCGGCGGCGGCCACGGCCTCTCCGCGTCCCTCGCGGCCCTGCGGCACGTGGCCGGGCACCTCACGGCCGTCGTCACGGTGGCGGACGACGGCGGCTCCTCCGGCACCATCCGCCGGGAGATGGCGGTGCTGCCGCCCGGCGACCTCCGCATGGCGCTGGCCGCCCTGTGCGACGACACCGACTGGGGTCGGACCTGGGCCCACGTCATGCAGCACCGCTTCCGCTCCACCGAGGTGCCCGCCGACCAGGCCACCCTGGACAACCACGCGCTCGGGAACCTCCTGATCGTCGCCCTCTGGGAGCTGCTGGGCGACCCGGTGGACGGGCTGCGCTGGGCCGGCGCCCTGCTGCGGGCGCACGGCGAGGTCCTGCCGGTCTCGCGGGTGCCGCTGACCATCGGCGGGGACGTGCTCAGCGCCGGCCCGGACGGCCGCCTGCGCACCCGATGCGTGGAGGGCCAGGTGGCCCTCGCGGTCGCCGCGTTCGAGGGGCGCGTCACCGACGTCCGCCTGAGCCCGTCCGACGCCCCCGCCACCCCGGAGGCGCTCTCGGCGATCGAGCTGGCCGACTGGGTGGTGCTCGGACCCGGCTCGCTGTACACGTCGGTGCTGCCGCACCTGCTGATGCCGGACGTGCGCGCGGCCCTCGCCGCCACCACCGCCCGGCGCCTCATGGTGCTGAACCTGCGCACGGGAGACCAGGAGACCACCGGCCTCACCCACGCCGACCACCTCAAGGTGCTGCGCTCCTATGCGCCGGACCTTCGGCTGGACGTGGTGATCGCCGACGTGGACGCGGTCACCGACCGGGCGGCGGTGGAGGCCGAGGCGGCCCGGATGGGCGCGCGCGTGGCGTTCAGTAGAGTGAGCAGTGCCCAGGATCCCCAGGTCCACGACCCGCTGCGCCTGGCCGTCGCGATCGACGAGGCGATGACCCACTGACGCGCGCACCTCGCCGAGAAGGAGCACGAGCATGGCGCTGACCATGACCCTCAAGGAGGAGCTGGCCCGTGTGCCGGTCGCCGCGACCCCGGAGCGGCGGGCGGAGACCGCGGCGATGCTGCGGTTCGCCGGGGGGTTGCACCTCGTGGCCGGCCGCGTCGTCGTGGAGGCGGAGCTGGACCACGGCGCCAGTGCGCGCCGCCTGCGCGCCGCCATCACCGACCTGTACGGCCTGGCCCCGGAGATCGTGGTGGTCTCCGGCGGCAACCTGCGCCGTGGTCAGCGGTACGTGCTCCGGGTCGTGCGCGGGGGAGAGGACCTCGCCCGGCAGACCGGGCTCATCGACCAGCGGGGACGGCCCGTGCGTGGCCTCGCGCCGGTCCTCGTCAGCGGGACGACGGCGGCCACCGCCGCCGTGTGGCGCGGGGCCCTGCTGGCCCACGGCTCCCTCACCGAGCCCGGCCGCTCGGCGGCCCTCGAGGTGACCACGCCGGGCCCGGAGGCCGCGCTCGCGCTGGTGGGGGCCGCGCGTCGGCTCCGCGTGGCGGCGAAGGCGCGCGAGGTGCGTCAGTCGGACCGCGTCGTGGTCCGCGACGGCGAGGCGATCGCCACGCTGCTCGCCGCCGTCGGCGCGGAGCAGACCGCGACCCTCTGGCGCGAGCGGCGCGAGCGCAAAGAGGTCCGGGCCACCGCCAACCGCCTGGCGAACTTCGACGACGCCAACCTGCGCCGTTCCGCCCAGGCCGCTGTCACGGCCGGGGCGAAGGTGGAGCGGGCCCTCGAGATCCTCGGGGACGAGGTGCCCGACCACCTTCGCTACGCGGGACGGCTGCGCCTCGAGCACAAGCAGGCCTCCCTCGACGAGCTCGGCCGCCTCGCGGACCCGCCGATGACCAAGGACGCCGTCGCCGGGCGCATCCGCCGGCTACTGGCCATGGCGGACAAGCGGGCCGCCGAGCGGGGCATCCCCGGGACGGACGCGGCCTCCGAGGGCTGAGCGCGGGATCACCGTCGACGGGATCTGGCCCCGGCGCTCCGCCCCCGATCACAATGGAGACGGACGGAATACGCCGCCGAGACGCGAGGTTGCCCGAGGTGGAGGCCGAGGGCGTCCTGCCCGCAGCCTCGCCTGACCAAGGAGGAAGCATGACCGAATACACCCTTCCGGAGCTGGACTACGACTACGCCGCGCTGGAGCCGCACATCTCGGCCCGCATCATGGAGCTGCACCACTCCAAGCACCACGCCACGTACGTCAAGGGCGCGAACACCGCCCTGGAGAAGCTGGCCGCCGCGCGTGAGGCCGGCGACTTCGGCTCCGTGAACCAGCTGTCGAAGGACCTCGCCTTCAACCTGGGCGGGCACACGAACCACTCGATCTTCTGGAAGAACCTCTCGCCGGAGGGCGGCGACAAGCCGACCGGCGAGCTGGCCGCCGCCATCGACGAGTACTTCGGCTCGTTCGACCAGTTCCAGGCCCACTTCACCGCCGCCGCCCTCGGCATCCAGGGCTCCGGCTGGGCCGTGCTGGCCTACGAGCCCATCGGCGGCAACCTGGTGATCGAGCAGTTCTACGACCAGCAGAACGGCGTGCCGGTCGCCACCATCCCGCTGTTCCAGCTGGACATGTGGGAGCACGCCTTCTACCTCGACTACCAGAACGTCAAGGCGGACTACGTCAAGGCGATCTGGAACATCGTGAACTGGGCCGACGTGCAGGCCCGCTTCGAGGCCGCCCGCGCCGGCGCCTCCGGCCTGATCCTCCCGGCCTGATCCACACCGCGCACCGGGGCGCTGATGTCGTGGCCCCACGACGTCAGCGCCCCGATGCGGGGAGGGGCTCGGCGCTCCGGCCCTGTCCCCACCGCGCGCCCGGACCGGGCGCGACCGCTCGACCGTACCGCCCCGGACCCACCGCCACGGGGACCACGCAACGCGAACTAACGAGAGAGACCACCATGACCAAGATCGCCATCAACGGCTACGGCCGCATCGGACGCAACATCGTGCGCGTGCTCAGGGACCGCGGCCACGAGGGCCTCGAGCTGGTCGCCGTGAACGACCTCGCCGACCCCGAGGACCTGTTCTGGCTCACCAAGTACGACACCATCCTGGGCCGCTACCCGGGCGAGCTGGAGCGGACCGAGAAGGGGTTCCGCATCGACGGCCGCGACGTCGCGTTCTTCCAGGAGGCCGACCCGACGAAGCTGCCGTGGGGTGAGCTCGGCGTGGACCTGGTCATCGAGTGCACCGGCATCTTCACGACCGGCCCCAAGGCGCAGGCCCACCTCGACGCCGGGGCCAAGAAGGTCCTCATCTCCGCTCCCGCCAAGGAGGTCGACGGCACCTTCGTGATGGGTGTGAACGAGCACACCTACGACGCGGAGTCGATGCACATCGTCTCGAACGCCTCGTGCACCACGAACTGCCTGGCCCCGATGGCGAAGGTCCTCAACGACGAGTTCGGCATCGTGGACGGCATCATGACCACGATCCACGCGTACACCGGCGACCAGAACCTGCACGACAACGTGCACAAGAAGGATCGCCGTCGGGCGCGCGCCGCGGCCCAGAACATGGTGCCCACCTCCACGGGCGCGGCCAAGGCCATCGGCGAGGTCATCCCGGAGCTGAAGGGCAAGCTCGACGGCTTCGCCATGCGGGTGCCCACCATCACCGGCTCGGCCACCGACCTGACCGTGGAGCTGACGCGCCACGTGGAGGTCGAGGAGATCAACGCGGCGTTCAAGAAGGCCGCGGAGTCCGGTCCGCTGCAGGGCCGCCTGGTCTACTCGGAGGACCCGATCGTGTCCTCGGACATCATCACCTCCCCGGCGGCGTGCACCTTCGACGCCCCGCTGACCAAGTCCATCGGCCAGACCGTGAAGATCATCGGCTGGTACGACAACGAGTACGGCTACACCTCCCAGCTCATGGACTTCGCAGACCTCATCGGCTCGAAGCTCTGAGCCCGCACGGCGCCCGACGGCCCGGGCCGACGGTTCCTCCGTCGGCCCGGGCCGTCCGCCTAGACTGCACCGTGAACCGACCCCGCTCCGGCACCCCAGGAGGCATCATGCCCGCACCGACCCTCACCGATCTGCTCGAGGCCGGCGTCGCCGGCCGCACCGTGCTCATCCGGTCCGACCTGAACGTCCCGCTGGACGGGGACACCGTCACCGACGACGGCCGCATCCGTGCCTCGCTGCCCGCGATCCGGGACCTGGCCGAGGCCGGTGCGCGCGTGATCGTCATGGCCCACCTGGGCCGCCCCAAGGGTGAGCCGGACCCCGCGTACTCCCTCCGCCCCGTCGCCGCGCGCATGGCCGAGCTGCTGGGCACCGACGTCGCCCTCGCCGCGGACGTGACCGGGGACGACGCGCGCGCGAAGGCCGCCGCCCTGCAGGACGGCCAGGTGCTGCTGCTGGAGAACGTGCGCTTCGACGCCCGCGAGACCTCCAAGGACGATGCCGAGCGCGCCGCACTGGCCGGCGAGATGGCGGCGCTGGCCGGCGACGACGGCGCCTACGTGGGCGACGCCTTCGGCGCGGTCCACCGCAAGCACGCCTCCGTGTTCGACGTCGCGGCACAGCTGCCGGCCTACCAGGGTCCGCTGGTCGCCGCCGAGCTCGAGGTGCTCACCCGTCTGACCGAGTCCCCGGAGCGGCCTTACGTCGTCGTGCTGGGCGGGTCGAAGGTCTCGGACAAGCTGGCCGTGATCGACAACCTGCTGGACAAGGCCGACACGCTGCTGATCGGCGGCGGCATGCTCTTCACGTTCCTCAAGGCGCAGGGCCACGAGGTGGGCACCTCCCTGCTCGAGGAGGACCAGCTCGACACCGTCCGCGAGTACCTGCGCCGCTCCGAGGCCGGGGCCGCCCGCATCGTGCTCCCCACGGACATCGTCATGGCCTCCGGCTTCGCGGCCGACGCCGAGCACGAGGTCCTGGCCGTGGACGCCCTCACCTCGGGCGCGCACGGCGCGTCCGCCATGGGCTTGGACATCGGCCCCGAGACGGCCCGGGCGTTCGCGGAGCAGATCCGCGGCGCCCAGACCGTGTTCTGGAACGGCCCCATGGGCGTGTTCGAGTTCCCGGCCTTCGCGGAGGGCACCCGGGCGGTGGCCCGGGCCCTCACCGAGGCCTCCGCGGCCGGCGGCCTGTCGGTGGTCGGCGGCGGCGACTCCGCGGCGGCCGTGCGCACGCTCGGCTTCGCCGACGACGCGTTCGGCCACATCTCCACCGGCGGCGGCGCCTCCCTCGAATACCTCGAGGGCAAGGAGCTCCCGGGCGTCACCGCCCTGGCCGGCGAGGGGCGGGCGTGAGCATGGCGGAGCAGACCACACGCGTGCCGCTGATCGCGGGCAACTGGAAGATGAACCTGGACCACCTCGAGGCCGTCACCCTGGTGCAGCGCCTCACGTGGCTCCTCACGGACGCGGACCATGACCAGGAGGCCGTGGAGGTCGCGGTGTTCCCGCCCTTCACGGGCCTGCGGGCCGTGCAGACGCTCGTCACCGGCGACCGCCTGGACCTCGCCTACGGCGCGCAGGACCTCTCGCCCGAGGACGCCGGCGCCTACACGGGCGACGTCTCCGGCGCGTTCCTGGCCGCGCTGGGGTGCCGCTACGCGATCGTGGGCCACTCCGAGCGTCGCACCCTCCACGGGGAGGACGACGCGCTCGTCGCGCGCAAGGCCGCCGCGGCCCTGCGCCACGGCCTCACCCCGGTGATCTGCGTGGGCGAGGGCCTGGAGGTGCGCCAGGCCGGCCGGCACGTCGAGCACACGCTCGCCCAGCTGGAGGGCTCGATCGCGGGCCTGTCGGCGCAGGACGTGGCCGGCGTCGTCGTCGCCTACGAGCCCGTATGGGCGATCGGCACGGGCGAGGTCGCCGGCCCCGAGGACGCGCAGCAGATGTGCGCGGCCCTGCGCGCCCGCGTGGCCGCACTGCACGGCGACGACGTCGCCGCCGGACTGCGGATCCTCTACGGCGGCTCCGTGAAGTCCTCCAGCGCGCCGGCGCTGCTGGCGCAGCCGGACGTGGACGGCGCCCTCGTGGGCGGCGCCAGCCTCGACGCGGACGAGTTTGCTAAGATCGTCCGGTTCGACCAGGCCTGATCCGTCCGGCCCGACCGACCGCATTCTCCGTGACGGCCCCGGCGCGCGCCGGGGCCGCACCTCGACCCGAGGAGCCCTCCCGTGGACGTCCTGACCCTGGCCCTGCAGATCCTCGTGGTCGTGCTCAGCGTGGTCATCGTGCTGCTCATCCTGCTGCACAAGGGCCGCGGCGGCGGCGTCTCGGACATGTTCGGCGGCGGCGTGACCAGCTCGATGAGCTCCTCGGGCTCCGCCCAGCGTCTGCTCACCCGCCTGACCGTCGGCTCCGTGGTCGCCTGGGGTGTCGTGATCGCCCTGCTCGGCGTCCTGCCGCGTCTGACCATGGAGTCCTGAGGCCGCCCCGCCGGGCCCCGACGCGAACGCCCCGCACGGAAGATCCGTGCGGGGCGTTCGCGCGTCCCGGACCGGTGGGGCGCCGGGGGCCCCTCAGCGTTCGGAGGCCTGCACGGGGGAGAGGTCCGTGCGCGGCAGGCCCTGGTGGAGCACGGCGCCGAAGACCTCGTCCGGGTCCAGGCGGCGCAGCTCCTCGGCCAGGCAGTCCTGGATCGTCCGGCGTGGCAGGGAGATGCGCTGCACCGGCCGGCCCTGCTGATAGAGCCGGGCCACCTGCGACTGCGAGCGGGAGAGCACCACGTCCCCGTCCGTGCACCGCAGGCGCACCGCACGGATCCCGTGGCCGACCTTCGAGTGCGCGATCGTCACGGGCACCTTCAGGGTCAGGGTGAGCCACGCCGCGAGCAGCATGGTGCTGGGGGAGTCCGGCGCCCCGTCCACCGTCACCGAGCGCAGGGTGGCCACGTCGAGCGTGTCGAAGATCCCGGCCACCTGGATCCGCCACAGCGTCAGGCGCGTCCAGGCCAGGTCGGTGTCCCCCTCATGGTGGCCCGCGCGCAGAGCCCACAGGGCGGGCTCGGCCGCGGACGCCGAGGCCGTGTCCGTGATCCGGCGGTGGGCCAGGCGACCGAGCGCCGTCGCCGAGGGGACCCCGGGTGGCACCCCGGGCCACCACACGACGATGGGCGCATCGGGCAGGAGCAGCCCGGAGACGAGCGACTCGTCGGCGTGGGCGTTCTCCCCGGCGCACCACAGCACCACGACGTCGGAGGCGCCGGCGTCGCCCCCGACCCGGATCTCGGCGTCCAGGCGGGTGGGGGCCGCGGGGTCGCCCAGGGCCAGGACGACGATGCGGCACGGGTGTTCGAGCGAGGCCGCGTTGGCGGCCTGGACGGCGGACTCGATGCCGGCGTCGTCCGTGCTGATCACGAGCGTGAGGACGCGGCCGAGGGCCACGACCCCGCTCTTCTCGCGCAGCTGCGTGATGCGCTTGGCCACCTGGGAGGTGGTGGTGTCGTGCATGCGGATCTTCACGGGCGCCTCCAGCTTCGTCCGTCGCGGGCCATGAGGGCGTCGGCCGAGGGCGGTCCCCACGTGCCCGGGGCGTAGGGCTCGGGCTGGGTGCCCAGGCTCGCCCAGTGCTCCTCGAACGGGTCCACGATCCGCCAGGACAGCTCCACCTCGGCCTGGCGCGGGAACAGCGGCGGCTCCCCGAGGAGCACGTCGAGGATGAGACGCTCGTACGCCTCGGGGGAGTCCTCGGTGAAGGCGTGGCCGTAGCCGAAGTCCATCGTGACGTCGCGGATCTCGGTCTGCGTGCCGGGCACCTTGGACGCGAAGCGGATGGTGACGCCCTCGTCCGGCTGCACCCGGATGACGATGATGTTCTGCCCGAACTCGTCCCCGTCGTGGACGGGGAACAGCAGGTGCGGGGGCTTCTTGAAGACGACGTCGATCTCCGTCACCCGCCGGCCGAGGCGTTTGCCGGCCCGCAGGTAGAACGGCACGCCCTGCCAGCGCCGCGTGCGGATGCCCACCTTGAGCGCGGCGTACGTCTCCGTGACGGACGCCGGGTTGAAGCCCTCCTCGTCGAGGAATCCCGTGACCCGCTCGCCGCCCTGCCAGCCGGAGGTGTACTGGCCGCGGGCGGAGGCCGCCGCGAGTCCCTCGGGCGTGTCCGGGACGGTCACGGCCTCGAGGACCTTCTCCTTCTCCGCGCGCAGATGGTCCGCGTCGAACGAGATCGGCTCCTCCATCGCGGTGAACGCGAGCAGCTGCAGGAGGTGGTTCTGGATGACGTCGCGCGCCGCGCCCACGCCGTCGTAGTAGCTCGCCCGTCCACCGATGCCGATGTCCTCGGCCATCGTGATCTGGACGTGGTCCACGTGCTCCGCGTTCCAGAGCGGCTCGAACATCCGGTTGGCGAACCGGAACGCGAGGATGTTCTGCACCGTCTCCTTGCCGAGGTAGTGATCGATGCGGAACACCGCGTCCGAGGGGAAGACGCGCTCGATCACAGCATTGAGCTCCTGCGCGCTGGCCAGGTCGTGGCCGAAGGGCTTCTCGATGACCACGCGGCGCCACGGGCCGTCGGCCGGCTGGGACCGGTCGGCCAGGCCCTGGTCGGCCAGGTGGTGGGAGACGGCCTCGAACCAGTCCGGCGGGATGGAGAGGTAGAACGCCGTGTTCCCGCGCGTGCCGCGTGAGGTCTCGAGCTCGGCGAGCACCTCGTCGAGACGGACATAGGCCGCCTCGTCGTCGAACGCGCCGGAGACGAAGCGCAGGCCGCCCCGGAACTGGTCCCACACGGTCTCGTCGAAGGTGGTTCGGGAGGAGGCCTCCACGGCGGCACGCACGTAGTCGGCGAACTCCTCGTCGGACCAGTCGCGGCGGCCGAAGCCGACGAGGGAGAACGCCGGCGGCAGCAGGCCGCGCTGGGCCAGGTCGTACATGGCCGGCAGGAGCTTCTTCTTCGCCAGGTCGCCCGTCACGCCGAACAGCACGAGGGCCGACGGACCCGCGATGCGGGTCAGGCGCCGGTCACGGGGGTCGCGCAGCGGGTTGCGGGGGACGGTCCGGGACTCACCGGCCACGGACGGCGTTCCTCAGGGCCTCGATGCCCGCGTCGCGGCGGCGCAGGTGCAGGGTGACCACGGGGCGGCCGAGATCGCCCAGCACCCGGGCGTCGCCCGCGGCCTGCGCGGCGATGAGCCTGCCCAGGGAGAACGGGCGTCCGGGCACCTCGAGGTCCAGGCCGGCGTCACCCGTGATCTGGAGGAACACGCCGACGGCCGGGCCGCCCTTGTGGAACTGTCCGGTGGAGTGCAGGAACCGCGGACCCCAGCCGAACGTGACCGGGCGGCCGACCAGCTCTGCCAGGTCCGCGCGCAGCTCCTCGAGCTCGGCGTCGTCATGACGGGAGAGGTAGGCGTGGACCGCCAGGTAGCCGTCCTCGGGCACCAGCGCGGCCGTGGCGCGCAGCACGCCGGCCAGGTCCGGGGCAGAGGTCACGGACGCCGGGCCGGAGACCTCGACGCCCTCCACCTCACCGTCGGCCGTCCGCTCGGCGGCGGGGCCGTCCAGCAGGGTGCGCGCGGCGGCCTTGGCGGCCTCCACGTCCGGCTGGTCGAAGGGGTTGATCCCGAGCAGGCGGCCGGCCACCGCGGTGGCCACCTCCCACAGCAGCAGCTGGGCGCCGAGCGAGCCGGCGACCTGCACGCCGTGGCCCGGGGCCGCGACGTCGTCCTCGCCGACGAGCTGCACCTGCAGCAGGTCGGGGGCGTCCCACACGGTCTCGGGGTCGCCGGGGGCGACGACGACGGGCAGCAGCCCGGTGCCGTCCTTGCCCGTGGACTCGGCGATCAGCTGCTCGATCCAGGCCGGCAGTCCGGCGATGCCGGACCCGTGGTCGGCGAAGACGAGCTTGTCGCGCAGCGGCTGCGTGCCGCCCAGGGCCGCGCCGAGCTGCAGGCCCGGGTTGTCCTCGTCGTCGGCGGTCAGCAGGTCGAGCACGGCCTCCGCGTCGTCCAGCAGGGCCGCGACGTCCACCCCGGCCAGGCCGGTGGGGACCAGGCCGAACGCGGTGAGAGCCGAGAAGCGCCCGCCCACGGTCGGGTCCGCGGTGAAGACGGCGCGCCAGCCGGCGGACTCGCACGCGGCGTGCAGCGGCGAGCCCGGGTCCGTGACGGCGACCAGGCGGGTGCGGGGGTCGATCCCGGCGTCGCGGAACGCGGCCTCGACGACGCGGCGCTGCGAGTCGGTCTCCACGGTGGAGCCGGACTTGGAGGAGACCACCAGCACGGTCCGCACGAGGTCGCGCTCGAGGGCACGGGAGACCTGGAACGGGTCCGTGGAGTCCAGGACCTCGAGCTCGACGCCGGCCGTCGCCGCGATCACCTCGGGGGCCAGGGACGAACCGCCCATGCCCGCCAGGAGCACGCGGTCCACGCCCTCGGCGCGCAGCTCCCGGGTCAGCTGGGCGATGTGCGGGACGAGGGCGCGGGAGTCCTCGAACAGGTCGATCCAGCCGAGCCGCTTGGCGGCCTCGTCGCGGGCCGGCGCCCCCCACAGGTCGGCGTCCTGCGCCCCGAGGCGGGAGGCGACGCGGTCCTGGAGGAGGGCGGGCAGATGGCGGTCGATCGCCTCGAGGGCGGCTCCGGTGGCGGTGAGGCCGAGGGTGCTCATGGGGGGTCCTTCCGTGCGCGTGGCGAGCGGGCGGCGGGGTCGGGGGGCGGGTGCGGTCAGCGATGGGCGTCGAGCCCGGAGCGGACCGAGCCGAGCAGCTCGTCCCACGCGGCCTCGAACTTCTCCAGGCCCTCAGTCTCCAGCACGTCCACGACGTCCTGGTAGGACACGCCTGCCGCGCCGACCGCGTCGAGCAGGGCATCGGCCTCGGCGTAGGCGCCCGTGACGGTGTCCGCCGCGATCACCCCGTGGTCGGCGACCGCCTCGAGGGTCTTCTCCGGCAGGGTGGTCACGGTGTGCGGTGCCACGAGTTCGGTGACGTACAGCGTGTCCGGCAGGGCGGGGTCCTTGACGCCGGTGGAGGCCCACAGGGGCCGCTGCACGGGGGCGCCGGCCGCCTCGAGCAGGCGCCAGCGCTCCGAGTCCAGGGCCTGCTCGAAGGCTCGGTAGGCCAGGCGCGCGTTGGCGACGGCGGCCCGGCCGGTCAGCGCCTCGGCCTCGGGGGTGCCGATCGCGCGCAGCCGCGCGTCGACCTCCGTGTCCACACGGGAGACGAAGAAGGAGGCCACCGAGTGGAGGCGGCGGACGTCGTGCCCGTTCGCCCGGGCCTTCTCCAGGCCGGTGAGCCAGGCGTTGAGCACCCGGCGGTAGCGGGGCAGCGAGAAGATCAGGGTCACGTTCACGCTGATGCCCGCGCCGAGCACGTCCGCGATGGCGGACAGGCCCTCCACGGTCGCGGGGATCTTCACCATGAGGTTGGGACGGTCGACGGCCGCCGCCAGCTCGCGGGCCTGCGCCACGGTGCCGGCGGCGTCGCGGGCCAGGCGCGGATCGACCTCAAGGGAGACGAAGCCGTCCGCCCCGCCGGTGCGCTCGTGGACGGGCGCGAGCACGTCGGCGGCGCGGCGCACGTCCTCGGTCGTCAGGGCGACGACGGCCTCGTCCACCGAGGCGCCGGCCGCGGCGAGTTCGCGCAGCTGTCCCTGGTAGGCGCCCGCGTCCGCGAGGGCGACCGCGAAGATGGACGGGTTCGTGGTGACGCCGGTGACCGAGCGGGTGGCGATCAGCTCTTCGAGCGTGCCCTCGTCCAGCCGCGTGCGGGAGAGGTCGTCGAGCCAGATCGACACACCGGCCTGGGCCAGCGCGGCGGTGTTCGGGTTCTGCGGGGTGCTCATGGTCTGCGGGTGCCTTCCCTTCGGGGTGGACGTGCTCGGGGCGCCGTGGGCGCCGGGCCTCAGAGGAGGCCGCGGGTCACCTCGGCGACGTGCTCGCCAGTGAATCCGTACTTCTCCATCAGGCGGGCGCCGTCGGCCGACTCGCCGTAGTGCTCGAGGCTCACGCGGGCGCCCGGGGAGGAGGCCGTCACCGTGTGCTCGAACCACGGCATCGCGATGCCGGCCTCGACGGAGACGCGGACCGGGGCGTCGGGGCCGTCGGGCAGGACCTCGGCCCGGTAGGCCTCGTCCTGCTCGGCGAACCACTCGAGGCAGGGGGCGGAGACGACGCGGGTCGGGACGCCGTCGGCCTGCAGCAGCGCGCGGGCCCGCACGGCCACGGAGACCTCGGAGCCGGTCGCGATCAGCAGCGCGCGGGCCGGCGTCGGCGCGCCGTCGGCATCCGTGGCGTCGATGAGGACGTAGGCGCCGCGGGCCACGCCCGAGGCGGGGGCGAAGCCGTCCGTGTCCCGGGGGAGCACGGGCAGGCTCTGCCGGGACAGGACGAGCCCGGCCGGGCGGTCCCGGTGCTCGAGCACCGTCCGCCACGCCCACGCGGTCTCGTTGGCGTCGGCCGGGCGGACGACGTCGAGCCCGGGGATGGCCCGCAGGGCGGCCAGGTGCTCCACCGGCTGGTGCGTGGGGCCGTCCTCGCCGAGGCCGATGGAGTCGTGCGTCCACACGTACGTGCTCGGGGTGCCCATGAGGGCGGCCAGGCGGACGGCGGGGCGCATGTAGTCGGAGAACGTCAGGAACGTGCCCATGTACGCACGGGTCAGGCCGCCGATCGTGATGCCGTTGACGATCGCCCCGGCCGCGAACTCGCGGATGCCGAAGTGCAGGGTGCGGCCGTGCTCGTCGCCCCGCCAGGTGGCGGTGGAGCGGTGGGCCGGGATGAAGGAGGGCTCGCCCTTCATGGTCGTGTTGTTCGACCCGGCGAGGTCGGCCGAGCCGCCCCAGAGCTCGGGCATGACCGGCGCGAGGGCCGTGAGCACCTCACCGGAGGCCGCGCGCGTGGCCAGGCCCTTCTCGTCCGCGTCCCAGGACGGGAACGCGTCCGCGAAGCCGGCGGGCAGCTCTCGACCGGCCAGTCGGTCGTACAGCCGCGCGTTCTCCGGGTTCGCCTCGCGCCAGGCCTGGAACGCCGCCTCCCACCCGCGGCGGTACTCGGCCGAGCGCTCGGCGATGGACCGGGCACCGGCCAGGAGCTCGGGGTCGACGTCGAAGGTCGTGGCCGGGTCCAGCCCGAGGCCCTCCTTGAGGCCGGCGACCTCGTCCGTGCCGAGCTTGGAGCCGTGGATGCCGCCGGTGTTCTGCTTCGTGGGGGAGGGCCAGCCGATCACGGTGCGCAGCTTGATCAGCGAGGGCCGGCCGGTCTCGGCCTTGGCCGCCACGAGGGCGTCGTACAGGGCCTCCACGTCCTCCGTGTACTCGGTCACGGCGTGGCCCTGGGCGCCGTTGGTCCAGTCGACCTCCTGCACGTGCCAGCCGTAGGCCTCGTAGCGGCGCACCACGTCCTCGGTGAACGCGACGTCCGTGTCGTCCTCGATCGAGATGCGGTTCGCGTCGTAGACGACCACCAGGTTCCCGAGCTCCTGGTGCCCCGCCAGCGAGGAGGCCTCGGCGGCGACGCCCTCCTGGATGTCCCCGTCGGAGGCGAGCACGAACACGTGGTGGTCGAACGGGGAGGTGCCGGGGGCGGCGTCGGGGTCCATCAGCCCGCGCACGCGACGCTGCTCGTACGCGAAGCCGACGCCCATCGCCAGGCCCTGGCCCAGCGGACCCGTGGTCACCTCGACGCCGTGGGTGTGGCCGTACTCCGGGTGGCCCGGGGTCCTGGATCCCTCGGTGCGCAGCGCCTGGATGTCCTCGATCTCGAGCCCGGCGCCCGCGGCGAACAGCTGCAGGTACTGGATGAGCGAGGCGTGGCCCGCGGAGAGGATGAAGCGGTCCCGGCCCTCCCAGCGGTCGTCCGTGGGGTCCAGGTGCATCACGTTCTGGTACAGCTGCCACGCCACGGGGGCCAGCGAGATCGCGGTGCCGGGGTGGCCGTGCCCGGCCTTCTCCACGGCGTCCGCCGAGAGCGCCTTGAGCGTGTCCACCATCCGGCGGTCCTGCTCCGAGTAGACGAACCCGCGGGCCGGGGCCACCCGGTCCAGGGTCGGGGGGGTGGACGGCTGCGCGGCGTCGGTCACGGGTTCTCTCCTGGCGGATCGGGAGCGTCGGGGTGCGGCCCCGGCCGACGCCGGGGCGTCGCGGCGCGGGGCCGTCGTCCCAGCCTAGCCGCGCGACGGCGGGGCGGGCCCGACCGAGCGCCCCATGACATGGTTCGCCCCCGGGCGAACAGCCGTTGACACGAGTAGACTGGGTCAAGGCCTGCCCGCAGGCGGACCGCCCGAGTGGCCGATCCGAACCCCGGGACGGGCACGCCCACCGTCCCCTCACCGTGAGAAGCAGATGTCATCCTCCCTGGAGTCGCCGTCCGCCGCCCGCGTCACCGCCGACGAGCCCGGCGTCGTCGACCGGTCCCCGCTGCCCCTGCGCCGCAAGGTCCGGGCGTACGTCGAGCTGACGAAGCCCCGGGTGATCGAGCTGCTGCTGGTGACCACGCTGCCGACCATGATCTTCGCGCAGCGCGGCTTCCCGGACGTGCTCACCATGATCGCCACGCTCGTCGGCGGTGCGCTCGCCGCCGGCGCCTCCGGCACCTTCAACTGCTACATCGACCGCGACATCGACCGGGTCATGAAGCGCACCGAGAACCGGCCGCTCGTCACCGGCGAGGTCACCCCTCGCGAGGCCCTCGTGTTCGCGTGGGTGCAGACGGTCGTGTCCATCCTGATCCTCGGGTTCGGCGCCAACTGGCTGGCGGCCGGCCTGGGTGTGGCCGCCATCTTCTTCTACGTGGTCGTGTACTCGCTCGTGCTCAAGCGCCGCACGGAGCAGAACATCGTGTGGGGCGGCATCGCCGGCTGCTTCCCCGTGCTGATCGGCTGGGCGGCCGTGCGCGGGACCGTCGAGTGGCCGGCCATCGTGCTGTTCCTCGTGGTCTTCCTGTGGACGCCCCCGCACTACTGGCCGTTGTCCATGAAGTACAAGCGCGACTACCAGCAGGCCGACGTGCCGATGCTCGGCGCCATCGCCTCCGCGCGCCACGTCTCCAACCAGGTCGTGCTCTACGCGTGGGCCACCGTGGCGTGCTCCCTCCTGCTCGTGCCGATGGGCTGGGCCGGCATCGTCTACACCGCGGTCGCGCTCGTCGTCGGAGCCTGGTTCATCTGGGAGTCCCATGTGCTGCAGGTGCAGGCCCAGCGCGAGGACTTCGAGGACCGCAAGGCCATGAAGGTCTTCCACCTCTCCATCACCTATCTGACGCTGCTGTTCATCGCCCTGGCCGTGGACCCGTTCGTGGGCGCGCCGCTGATGCACTTCGGCGCCTGAGCGCCGATCCGCCCCGGGCGCTCTCCCCGGGACGCAGACGACGACGGCCCCGCACCTGCCGGTGCGGGACCGTTCGCGTGCGCGGGGCGTCAGCCCGCGGCGACGGTGCGCGTGGGGGCGGCGGCCTCGACCGGGACACCCGGCCCGGCCGTGACGTAGCGGGCGACCTGGCGGTCCCAGGTCTCCGTCGCGGCGGCCACGAGCAGGGCAGAGCCCAGCATGTGCAGCAGGACCACGCCGATCGGCAGGCCCGTGAAGTGCTGGGTGTAGCCCACGACGGCCTGGA
The DNA here is from genome assembly GCF_040546065.1 of Micrococcus sp. UYEF5. NCBI lineage: Bacteria > Bacillati > Actinomycetota > Actinomycetes > Micrococcales > Micrococcaceae > Micrococcus > Micrococcus sp. UYEF5. Next base: position 300,129 of record NZ_JBEPNB010000002.1, on the reverse strand, counting down.
ACACGAGGGCGAGCAGGAGCCGCAGCACGGCGGCGCGCTGCAGGCGGGAGGCACCGGCCGCGCGGCGCACCGTGAAGAACAGGACGAGGGTGGCCGCCAGGAGCAGGTACACCGGGACCACGTGGGCACGCGTGACCAGCAGCGGGTCGAACTCGTGGCGCGGCGAGCCGGGGTCGCCGGAGTGCGGGCCCGTGCCGGTCACCACGGTGCCCAGGTACACGGCGGCCCACGTCAGCGCGAACGCCGCCCAGGCGGCGGCACGGGACCGGCCGGTGGTGGCGCCGTCCACGAGGGGCACCCCCGCCCGGCCGGCACGGCGCTCGGCGGCGATGCGCACCACGAGCAGGGTCGCCACGGCCACCATGATCGAGGACACGATGAAGTGGCCGGCCACCCACCACGGGTTCAGATTCGTCAGGACCACGACGCCGCCCACGAGGGCCTGCGCGGGAATGCCGGCCAGCAGGCCCACGGAGAGCCAGAAGGGGCTCCGGTGGGTGCCGCGCAGGTTCCACAGGGACAGGAACATGGCGGCGGCGATGACCACCAGGACGAACGTCAGCGTCCGGTTGCCGAATTCGATGTAGCCGTGGATGCCCATCTCCGGGGTGTTGGTGAGGGACTCGGGCGAGCACTTGGGCCACGTGGGGCAGCCCAGGCCGGAGCCGGTGAGGCGCACGGCGCCGCCGGTGACGATGATGCCGATCTCGGACGCCAGGGACGCCACGGCGAGGGCCATGGTGGCCTTCGAGAGGCGCTGCGGCAGACGGGCGGCGAGTCCGGCCGGGGCGGTCCGGGCCGCGGGGGTGGTGGTGGACACGGTGTCCTTCCGATCGTTCGATGCAGGGGGACGGGGAACGGTTCAGGGCCGCCAGCGGAACCAGCGGAGCGCGGCCGCGACGGCCACGGCGCCCCACAGGGTGAGCACGAGCAGGGGGACGGGCGACCAGGACCCGTCCAGGAGGGCGGCCCGCAGGGCCGTGCCCAGCGCGCCGGAGGGGAGCAGGTCCACGCCGGGGACCCGGGCGGGGAACACCGTGCCGCCGACGGCGCCGAACAGCACCCACAGCAGGTTGGCGACGGCGAGGGTCGCCTCCGGCCGGGCCGTGCCGGCGAGCAGCAGCCCGAGGGCCGTGAAGGCGGCGGCCCCCAGTGCGAGGGCGACCAGGGCCGGCAGGATCCCCTCGGGGTCCGGACGCCACCCGAGCGCCAGGCCGACGCCGCCGATCACGCTCACCTGCACCAGCAGGAGGGCCACCACCGCCAGGGCCTTGCCGGCGACGAGGCCGAGCGTGCCCAGCGGGGTGGTGGCCAGGGCGGCGAGCACGTCGTAGCGACGCTCGAAGCCCGTGGCGATCGCGGTGGCCGTGAACGCGGAGCTGATCACGGCCAGGGCGAGCACGCCGGGCACGGCCACGTCCAGGCCCGATCGGCCCGGGGCGTCGAGCAGGCCGGTGACGTGCACGCCCACGAGCGCGAGCAGGGGCAGCACCACGGTCACGAGCAGCTGCTCGCCGTTGCGCAGCGCGGTGCCGGTCTCGTAGCCGGCCTGACGCAGGACGCGGGCGGCCAGCGGGGCGGCGCCCGCGTGGGCTCCGATGCCGGCCGGGGCGCGGTGGTCGACGACGGGCGTGCTCATGCGGCGGTCTCCCGGAGGATCTGCTCGAGGCGCAGTCCGGCGCGCTCGAATCGGGTGGGCATCAGGGCGTGCTCCCGCCAGCTCGCCGCGAGGACGGCCAGGTCGTCCGGGCCGCGGACGCCGGCCACGCGCAGGCGGGCGGACTCGCCGAGGCCGGCCGCGCGCAGCGGCGCGGGCAGGGTGTCGGCCCAGGCACGGACGGCGTCGGGGGAGGCGTCGCCGAAGTCCACGTCGACGACGTCGCCCTCGGCCACGCGCGTGAGCTCGGCCAGCGAGCCGGAGCGCACCACGCGGCCGGCGCGCAGGATGGCGACGTCGTCCGCGAGCCGCTCGGCGTCGTCGAGCAGGTGCGTGGTCAGCAGCACGGCGGCGCCGCGGTCGGTCTGTTCACGCACGACGTCGTGCACGACGGGCCGGGTCTCCGGGTCGAGGCCCGCGGTGGGCTCGTCGAGGAACAGCATGTCCGGCCGGCCGACGAGGGCGGCCGCGAGCGCGACGCGCTGGCGCTGGCCACCGGAGAGGCGGCGCAGGGGGCGACCGGCGACGTCGGCGATCAGCAGGCGCTCCAGCAGCGGCTCGACGGGCAGCGGGTCGCGGTACAGGGACGCCACGTGGCCGACGAAGCGGCGGGCGGGGATCGCGGGCGGCAGGCCGCCCTCCTGCCACATCACGCCGATGCGGGCGCGCAGGTCGGCGGAGGCCCGCCACGGGTCTGCGCCGAAGACGCGCACGGTGCCGGCGTCGGGCCGGTCCATGCCGTGGCAGAGGCCGAGGGTGGTGGACTTGCCGGCCCCGTTGGGGCCGAGCAGCACCGTGACGGCGCCGGCACGGGCGGTGAGGTCGACGCCCCGCAGGACGGGGGTGCGGGACCGGCCGCGGCCGAGGCTCCGGTGGACGTCGCTCAGGCGCAGGACGGGCTCGTCGCGCGGCACGGGATCCGGGGTCAGGGGAGGTCGGGGCACTGTGCCAGTCTAGTCCTCGGGCCCTGCGACCCCGGCTCGTGGGGCCGGGGCGCCCGGTCTGACGCGGGTTCCGCCGCGGGCGTCATCAAGCCAGGCGAGCCTCACTTGAACCGTTCCAGATCAATAGGTCATGATGGCGTGGTGTATTCGGATCAGTCTGCGTCGCCCCCCGCTCCGGCCCCGGCCGAGGGCACGCGCGAGCGTGTGCTGCAGCTGGTCCTGACGCGTGGACCCGTGAGCGCGGCCGAGATCGGTCGCGAGCTGGAGCTGACCGCCGCCGCCGTGCGCCGCCATCTGGACGCGCTCGAGGAGGACTCGCTCGTCGAGGTCAAGCGGGTCACCGCGGCCCGCGGCGCGGGACGGCCCTCCCGTCGCTACGTGGTCACCTCGCACGCGCAGGAGCACCTGCCCAAGGACCACCTCGCCGTCGCCCTGGACACCCTGGCCCGCCTCGAGGAGCTCGGCGGGGAGGAGGAGGTGCGCCGCGCCGCGCGCCACGCCTTCCGGGAGATCGAGGAGCGCTTCACGGCCGCCGTCGGCGGCCGGGAGACCGCGCTGCAGGACCGCACCCGGATCCTCGCCCGGGTCCTCGACGAGGCCGGCTACGCCGGCACGCTGCGCCACTTCGGCGCGGGCCTGGCGCCCACCCTCCGCGCGGACCAGGTCTGCCAGGGGCACTGCCCGTTCCAGGGAATTCCCGCGCGCCATCCGGAGTTCTGTGAAGAGGAGACCGCGCTGTTCGCCCGCCTGCTCGAGGTGGACGTGCGCCGGCTCTCGACCCTCGCCGCCGGCGCCCACGTGTGCACCACACATGTGCCGCTGGGCCGCGACTGAGCCGCGCGGGCCTCGCCCCGGCTCCCGCCGACCACCCGACCGACCCCGACCGCAGTGACTAGTGAGAGAGGCTGAGATGACCGACCAGATCGTCCAGCGGGACTCCGCGGAGACCGCCGACCCCGGCGTGATCCAGGAGATCCTCGACAAGAACCCCGAGCTCAACGCCATCGGCGCCTACCAGTACGGCTGGGCCGACTCCGACGCGGCCGGCGAGAAGGCCGTCCGCGGTCTGAACGAGGACGTCGTGCGCGACATCTCCGGCAAGAAGGACGAGCCGGAGTGGATGCGCAACCTGCGCCTCAAGGCCCTCAAGTACTTCGAGCGCAAGCCGATGCCGGCGTGGGGCCCGGACCTGTCCGGCATCGACTTCGACAACATCAAGTACTTCGTGCGCTCCACCGAGGGCCAGGCCAAGACCTGGGAGGACCTGCCCGAGGACATCCGCAACACCTACGAGCGCCTGGGCATCCCCGAGGCCGAGCGCGAGCGTCTCGTGGCCGGCGTCGCCGCCCAGTACGAGTCCGAGGTCGTCTACCACCAGATCCGCGAGGACCTGGAGGAGCAGGGCGTCGTGTTCCTCGACACCGACACCGCGCTCAAGGAGCACCCGGAGATCTTCGAGGAGTACTTCGGCACCGTGATCCCGGTCGGCGACAACAAGTTCGCCTCCCTGAACACGGCCGTGTGGTCCGGCGGCTCCTTCGTGTACGTGCCCAAGGGCGTGCACGTGGAGATCCCGCTGCAGGCCTACTTCCGCATCAACACGGAGAACATGGGCCAGTTCGAGCGGACGCTGATCATCGCGGACGAGGACTCGTACGTGCACTACATCGAGGGCTGCACCGCCCCGATCTACCAGTCCGACTCGCTCCACTCGGCCGTCGTCGAGATCGTGGTGAAGAAGAACGCGCGCGTGCGCTACACCACCATCCAGAACTGGTCCACGAACGTGTACAACCTCGTGACCAAGCGCGCCGTGGTCGAGGCCGGCGGCACCATGGAGTGGATCGACGGCAACATCGGCTCCAAGGTGACCATGAAGTACCCGGCCGTGTACCTGACCGGCGAGCACGCCACCGGCGAGACCCTCTCCGTCGCGTTCGCGGGCAAGGACCAGCACCAGGACACCGGCTCCAAGATGGTGCACATGGCCCCGCACACGAACTCCTCGATCGTGTCCAAGTCCGTGGCCCGCAGCGGCGGCCGCGCCGCCTATCGCGGCCTGGTGCAGATCGCCGAGGGCGCGAACGGCTCCGCCAACTCGGTGGTGTGCGACGCCCTGCTCGTGGACACGGTCTCCCGCTCCGACACCTACCCGTACATCGACATCCGCGAGGACGACGTGACCCTCGGCCACGAGGCGACCGTCTCGAAGGTGTCCGAGGAGCAGCTCTTCTACCTCATGAGCCGTGGCATGTCCGAGGACGAGGCCATGGCCATGATCGTGCGCGGCTTCATCGAGCCGATCGCCCGCGAGCTGCCCATGGAGTACGCGCTCGAGCTCAACAAGCTGATCGAACTGCAGATGGAAGGATCGGTGGGCTGACATGACCGACACCGTTGAGAACACCCAGCGGACCATGATCCCGGGCATGGGCGAGGAGGGCGAGAAGCTCACCGCCGCGCAGAACCCGGCCGCCCGGGCCGGGGGCCGGGAGCGCAACGCCGCGGGCTCGCGCGCCGATCGCCTCAGCTCCTTCGAGCTGTCCGACTTCCCCGTGCTCACGGGGCGCGAGGAGGACTGGCGCTTCACCCCGCTCAAGCGCCTGGGCGGGCTGCACCTGCCCGAGGGCGACGACGCGCGCCTGACCGGTGCCGCCCCCGCCGTGACCGTGGCCGAGCAGGCCGGCGTCACGGTGGAGACCGTGGCCCGCGACGACGCCCGCGTCGGCTCCGTCCTGACCCCGGACGACCGCGTGTCCGCCGCGGCCTGGAACTCGGTCTCCGAGGCCACCGTCGTGACGATCTCCGGCGAGGTCGCCGAGCCGGTGCGCATCGACGTCGTCGGCTCCTCCTCCGACCCGGCCGCGATGCACCTGACCGTGCTCGTGGAGGAGAACGCGCAGGCCGACGTCGTGATCGCCCACCGCGGCACCGCCGTGCTGGCCCAGAACGTCGAGTTCGACGTGCGCCGCGACGCCCGCCTGAACGTGGTCGCGCTGCAGGCCTGGGAGGGCGATGCCGTGCACGTCTCGGCCCAGCAGGCCTCGGTCGCCACGAACGCGCACTTCAAGCACGTGGCCGTGTCCTACGGCGGCGGCGTGGTGCGGCTGACCCCGACCGCGCGGTTCGCCGCCGAGCGCGGCGAGGCCGAGATGTACGGCCTGTACTTCGCCGACGCCGGTCAGCACCTCGAGAACCGCCTGTTCGTGGACCACAACCAGCCGGACTGCGTCTCGAACGTGCTCTACAAGGGCGCCCTGCAGGGCACGGACGCGCGCACCGTGTGGGTGGGCGACGTGCTGATCCGCAAGGAGGCCGAGGGCACGGACACGTACGAGAAGAACCAGAACCTGCTGCTCTCCGACGGGGCGCGCGCGGACTCGGTGCCGAACCTGGAGATCGAGACCGGCGTGATCGAGGGTGCGGGCCACGCGTCCGCGACCGGCCGCTTCGACGAGACCCAGCTGTTCTACCTGATGGCCCGCGGCATCTCCGAGACCGAGGCCCGCCGCCTGATCGTGCGCGGCTTCCTCAACGAGATCATCCAGAAGATCGGCATCGGCGACGTCGAGGACGAGCTGACCGCCGTCATGGAGGACGAGCTCCGCATCGCGCAGCTCTGACCGACGCCCCGCAGACCCCACCGCCTTCCACCCGAGGAGAACCACCATGGCAACCCTGCAGATCACCGACCTGCACGTGCAGATCGCGACCGAGAACGGCCCCAAGGAGATCCTGAAGGGCCTCTCCCTGACCATCGAGACGGGCGAGACCCACGCGATCATGGGCCCGAACGGCTCCGGCAAGTCCACCCTGGCCTCGACCATCGCCGGCCACCCGCGCTACGAGGTCACCTCCGGCTCCATCACCCTCGACGGCGAGGATGTGCTGGAGATGAGCGTCGACGAGCGCGCGCAGGCCGGCCTCTTCCTGGCCATGCAGTACCCCGTGGAGATCCCGGGCGTCACCATGACCAACTTCCTGCGCACCGCCAAGACCGCGCTCGACGGCCAGGCCCCCTCGCTGCGCACCTGGACCAAGGACGTCAAGGGCGCCTTCGAGGCCCTGCAGATCGACCCGGCGTTCATGAACCGCAACGTCAACGAGGGCTTCTCCGGCGGCGAGAAGAAGCGCGCCGAGATCCTCCAGCTCGAGCTGTTCAAGCCCACGTTCGCGATCCTCGACGAGACCGACTCCGGCCTCGACGTCGACGCGCTGCGCATCGTCTCCGAGGGCGTCAACCGCGCCCAGGCGCAGAACGAGATGGGCACCCTGCTGATCACCCACTACACGCGGATCCTCAACTACATCAAGCCGGATCACGTGCACGTGCTGGTGGACGGCCGCGTCGCCGAGTCCGGCGGCCCGGAGCTCGCCGAGCAGCTCGAGGCCGAGGGCTACGCCCGCTTCGAGAAGGCCGCGGCGGGGGCCTGAGATGACGGAGACCACGAACCAGGCGCCCACGGAGGACATCCGTGAGGCCCTCAAGGACGTGATCGATCCGGAGCTGGGCGTCAACGTCGTGGACCTGGGCCTGCTCTACGGGCTGCACTACGCCGACGACGGCGCGCTGCTCGTGGACATGACCCTGACCACCGCGGCCTGCCCGCTCACGGACGAGATCGAGGACCAGGTCTCCCGCGCGATCGGCACCATGGTGGACGAGTGGCGGCTGAACTGGGTCTGGATGCCCCCGTGGGGCCCCGAGCGGATCACCGAGGACGGTCGCGACCAGATGCGCGCCCTCGGCTTCAACATCTGATCCGGCCCGGACCACGACGGCGGCCCGTCACCTTCTGCGTGAAGGTGACGGGCCGCCGTCGTGGTGGGGGAGTGCGGACGGGCCCGCAGGCGCCCCGGGGCTCCCGGCTCAGATGTCCAGGGAGGAGGCCCGGAACGTGTCGCACTGACGGATGTCCGGCTCCTGCTGGGAGCTCTGGTAGCCGCGCATGAACCAGGCCATGCGCTGCTCGGAGGTGCCGTGCGTGAACGCCTCGGGGTTCACCCGGCCGGTGTGGGTGGACTGGATGCGGTCATCGCCCACGGCGGAGGCCGCGTCGATGGCCTGGCGCAGCTGGTCCTGCGAGATCGGCTTCAGGAACGGCGCGCCGGACTCGGGGTCCACGGTGGAAGCGGCGTGCCCGGCCCACATGCCGGCGAAGCAGTCGGCCTGCAGCTCCGCGCGCACGGCGCCGGAGGTGGGGCCGGTGGTCCCGTCCTTGGAGTGCTGCAGGTAGCCGGTGACCTGCTGGACGTGGTGGCCGTACTCGTGCGCCACGATGTACTCCTCCGCCAGCGGCCCGCCCTCGGCGCCGAAGTCGGTCTGCAGCGTCTCGAAGAACGCGGTGTCGAAGTACATGGACTCGTCCGCCGGGCAGTAGAACGGGCCCGTGGCCGAGGAGGCGCTGCCGCAGCCGGTGCTCACGCCGCCCCGGAACAGGGTGAGCTGCGGCTGGCGCCACTGGATGTCCGAGAACTGGGCGAGGTACTCGCCCCAGAACTCGTCCGCGGCCTCGGTGGTCGCGATGACGCGGCAGTCCGTGTTCTGGTTGGCGTCCGCACCGCTGGCGCACGCCTCGTCCGAGATGGGCTGGCCCTGGCCGCCCGAGCCCGTCTGCTGCTGGTACTGGCTCTGTCCGGCGGATCCGCCGCCCGTGTCGATGCCGAGCTGCTCGGCCAGCCCGGGCGCGAAGATCGCGAGCAGCAACGCGAGCAGGCCGCCGCCACCGCCGATGGCGATGCCCCGGCCCCCCAGCCCGCCGCCACCGCCCGATCGGGCCCGGCCGGCGTCGATCTGCACGTTCTCGTTGAAGCTCATGGGGCCAGAGTGTAGACGGACTAGACTGGCCCGGCACCGCACTGGCCCCCGCCCGTCGGGATCGCCCGGGCCCCGCCGGTGCACCCCTGTTCTTCCCTCGACCCCTGGAGTCTGACACCCCCATGCTGACCGTCACCGATGTCGAACTGCGCGTGGGCGCCCGTCTCCTCATGGACGAGGTGAACTTCCGCGTGGACAAGGGGGACAAGGTCGGCCTCGTGGGGCGCAACGGCGCCGGCAAGACGACGCTGACCAAGGTCCTGGCCGGCGGCGGGCAGCCCACGGCGGGCACCGTGACCCGGACCGGGCGCATCGGCTATCTGCCCCAGGACCCCAAGGTCGAGGACATGGACCAGTCCGGCCGAGACCGCATCCTCTCCGCCCGCGACCTGGACCAGACCATCCGGCGCATGCGCGAGGCCGAGGCCGGGATGGCCGCCGTCGACGACGCCGAGCGGGAGCGGGCGATGAACCGCTACTCCCGTCTGGAGGCGGAGTTCGAGGCCCGCGGCGGCTACGCGGCCGAGTCCGAGGCCGCCCGGATCACGTCCAACCTCGGCCTGCCGGACCGCGTCCTGGACCAGCCGCTGCACACCCTCTCCGGCGGCCAGCGCCGCCGCGTGGAGCTCGCCCGCATCCTCTTCTCCGACGCGGACATCATGCTGCTGGACGAGCCCACCAACCACCTCGACCACGACTCGATCGTGTGGCTGCGCGACTACCTGAAGACCTACTCCGGCGGCCTCCTGATGATCTCGCACGACGTGGAGCTCATGGAGATGACCGTGAACAAGGTCCTCTACCTGGACGCGAACCGGCAGACCATGGACGTCTACAACATGACGTGGAAGAACTACCTCGCCCAGCGCCAGCAGGACGAGGCGCGCCGCCGCCGGGAGTTCGCCAACGCGGAGAAGAAGGCCTCGGCCCTCATGGCCCAGGCCGAGAAGATGCGTGCCAAGGCGACCAAGGCCACCGCCGCGCAGAACATGATCAAGCGCGCCGAGCGGCTCATGCGCGGCGTCGAGGGCGAGCGCGCGGTCGACCGCGTGGCCGCGATCCGCTTCCCCACCCCGCAGGCCTCCGGCAAGACGCCGCTGCGCGCCGAGAACCTCTCCAAGTCCTACGGCTCGCTCGAGATCTTCACGGGAGTGGACCTGGCGATCGACCGCGGCTCGCGCGTGGTGATCCTGGGCTACAACGGCGCCGGCAAGACGACGCTGCTGCGCATGCTCGCCGGGGAGGAGACCCCGGACACCGGCGAGGTCCAGGCGGGCCACGGGCTCAAGCTGGGCTACTTCGCCCAGGAGCACGACACCCTGGACCAGGACGCGTCGGTCCTGGACAACATGCGCCACGCCGCCCCGCAGCTCGGCGACACCCAGGCGCGCACGCTGCTCGGATCGTTCCTCTTCCAGGGCGACGACGTCGACAAGCCCGCCCGCGTCCTCTCCGGTGGCGAGAAGACCCGCCTGGCGCTGGCCACGCTCGTGGCCTCGAGCGCGAACGTGCTGCTGCTGGACGAGCCCACGAACAACCTCGACCCCGCCAGCCGTGAGGAGATCCTCCATGCGCTGCGCCAGTACGAGGGTGCCGTGGTGCTCGTGACCCACGACGAGGGCGCCGTCGAGGCGCTCGACCCCGAGCGCGTGGTGCTGCTGCCGGACGGGGTCGAGGACCTCTGGAACGACGACTACAGGGACCTCATCACCCTCGCCTGAGTGCGCGGGCCGCCGAGGCGGAGGGCGGGCTCAGTCGAAGAGCGCGTCCTCGGCCTCCTCGTCCGTAAGCCGCCCGTCGCGCCGCCGCCGGGCCGGCTTGGCGCGGGGGACCCGGTGCGCGGAGAGCAGCCCGTCGTCCGCGGCGTCGTCGAGGGCGTCGGCCCGGTCGTTGCGGGCGCGCATCCACGCGGAGTACCCCCACACCCCGAAGCCCATGGCCGCGAACAGGTACCACTGGATCGCGTAGGACAGGTGCGGGCCCTCGTCCAGGGTGGGCTCGACGAGCTTCTGCGGCATCGACTCCACCGCCGGGTCCTCCGTGACCATGATCCCGTAGGCCGTCCCGGCCACGGGCCCGCCCACGGTGTCGGCGATCTCGGCGAGGTCGATCGAGGGCACCTGGCCGTCCGGGGCGTCGCGGTCCAGGGCCGGCTCCCCGGGCTTGACCCGCACCACGACCTCGGCGTGGCCGGCGGGCGGGGCCGGCACGGCGTCCGGCTGACCCGGGCTGTTGCCCACCGGGAGCCAGCCGCGGTCCACCACGACGACGGGGCCCTCGTCCGTCCGGAACGGCACGAGCACCTCGTAGCCGGGCTGGCCGGCGCGGGGACGGTTGCGGACGATGAGCGTCTCGTCGACGAGGTACTCGCCGGTCAGTGTCACAGGCGTCCACTCGTCCTCGGTCTGGAACGCGGTGAACAGCCGGGAGGCCTCGGCGAACGGGACCGGGTCGTCGTCGTAGTTCTCCAGGACGCGGTTGACGCGGTGCTGGACCTCCACGCGGCGGTCCCACTGCCACTGGGCGAGCGCATGGCACAGGAACGCGAAGAGGATGCACAGCACGAAGCCGAGGATCCACGGGCCGGTGGCGAGGAAGCCGAAGCGCAGGGGAGGCAGGCGTTCGGCGTCGCGGGCGGTCGGGGCCGACATGGGTGCGGGGGTGCTCATGGGCGCGGGGGCTCCTGCGGGGTCTCGGGCGTCTCGACCTCGGGCGCCTCCGTGGCGGGCGGGTCGAGTGGGCGGGAGCGCCGCAGGAAGCCGCGGGCGCTCAGGAAGTCGTCCAGGAAGGGTCGATGGTCCGCGCAGGCCAGCCAGGTCTTCACGCGGTCCGGGGCGTGGACGCGCGGGTTGTTCCACTCCAGGGCCCAGGTCGCCTCCGCGGTGCACCCGCGGCGCGAGCAGACCGGCCGCTCGGGCCCGTCCGCTGCGGCGTGCGGGGATCGGGCGGCGGAGGCACCGGCGGCGGGGTCGAGGCGGCCGGACGCGAGGGCGCCCAGCAGGTCCATGCCCGGCTCACCCGGGCCCGCCCCGATCACGCGGCGCCCCGTCCGGGCAGGCCGGGACCGCCGGCGGACGAGGACCCTCGGCCCAGCGCCCGGGGCGCACGGTCGCGCGGGTCGTCCACGAGGTCGCCGGTGAGCACGACCGGCTTGGGCGCCGCCGTGTCGTCGGGGCGGGGGGCCAGGGCGGGTCCCTGGGCGGGCACGGCGCGCAGGGTGCCGGCCTGCTGCGGGCCGGTGTTGTTCACGCGCACGACGGCGACGTAGGGCAGCACGACCGCGCCGAGGATGAACCCGAGCTGCCACCAGCCGTGGGTGAAGAGCGCGGCGACGAAGCAGGCGGTGCGGAGCAGCATCTGGACCAGGTAGACCTTCATGCGCGCCTCCCGGTCCGCGCTGCGGCCGGCGGCGGCGGTGGTGACCCCCTGGACCTCCGGTGTCGTCCCGCGCCCGGCGCGGGCGGGACGGCCGGCTCGGGAGCCGGCGGCGGAGCTGGTCATGGCGCATCCTCCTGGCACGTCGCGCCCTGCGGAGGGCCCCCGCGTGGCCGCGGACGTAGAGTGGTGGTTCACATGCCGGCGCGCCCGCCCTCGGCGGCGTCCCGCAGGACGGCGTCGACGGCGCCGCGCCGGTGCTTCAGTCTAGTCCCGTCCCGTCCGGAAGGTGTTCCCATGGCCGATCAGACCACCACGCCCGCAGCGGACGCGCAGGCCGCCGGCCGCAGCGTCCTCGTCACGGGGGGCAATCGCGGCATCGGCCTGGCCATCGCCCGGGCGTTCGCCGCGCACGGCGACCGGGTGGCCATCACCTCCCGCTCGGGGGAGGGGCCGGAGGGGGTCCTCGCGGTCCGGGCCGACGTGACGGACGCGGCCTCCGTGGACGCGGCCTTCCGCGAGGTCGAGGAGGTCCACGGCCCGGTCGAGGTGCTCGTGGCCAACGCCGGCATTACCCACGACCAGCTGCTGCTGCGCATGTCCGAGGACGACTTCACCTCGGTGATCGACACGAACCTCACCGGCGCCTTCCGCGTGGTGCAGCGCGCCACCAAGGGCATGATGCGCCTGAAGCGCGGACGCATCGTCCTGGTCTCCTCCGTGGTGGGCCTGCTCGGCTCGCCCGGCCAGGTCAACTACGCCGCCTCCAAGTCCGGCCTCGTCGGGATGGCCCGCTCGATCACGCGCGAGCTCGGCGCGCGCGGCGTGACCGCGAACGTCGTGGCCCCCGGCTACATCGACACCGAGATGACGCAGTCCCTCGACGACGAGCTCAAGGCCCAGTACAAGACGTCCATCCCGGCCGGCCGCTTCGCCGCCCCGGAGGAGGTGGCCGGCGTCGTGCGCTGGCTGGCCTCGGACGAGGCCGCGTACATCTCCGGGGCCGTGATCCCCGTGGACGGCGGCCTGGGCATGGGCCACTGACGACCACCGACCGCTGAGCAGACAGGAAGCACAGAACATGACCGAGCAGGACCTGGCCGGACGCGGCGTCGTCGTCACCGGCTCCTCCCGCGGCATCGGAGCCGCCACCGCCGAGCTGCTGGCCGCCCGCGGCGCGGGCGTCGTGGTGAACTACCGCCAGAAGGCGCCGCGCGCGAACAAGGTGGTGCAGAGGATCGAGGACGCCGGCGGCCGCGCCGTGGCCGTGGGCGGCGACGTGACCGTCGCCGAGGATCGGGCCGCGCTGCTGGACGCCGCCGTGGAGCACTTCGGCTCGCTCGACGTGCTCGTGCTCAACGCCTCGGGCGGCATGGAGTCCCAGTTCGGCGAGGACTACGCCCTGAAGCTCAACCGTGACGCCCAGGCCGCGCTGGCCGACGCCGCGCTCGAGCGCATGGGTGCCGGCGGGCAGATCGTGTTCGTGACCTCCCACCAGGCGCACTTCATCGACGAGGTCGCCACGATGGACTCCTACGAGCCCGTGGCCCGCTCCAAGCGCGCCGGCGAGGACGCCCTGCGCGAGCGCATCCCCGCGTTCGCAGAGAAGGGCGTGGGCTTCGTGGTGGTCTCCGGCGACATGATCGAGGGCACCATCACCGCCACCCTGCTCGACCGCGCCGAGCCCGGTGCCATCGAGGCCCGCCGCGAGGCCGCCGGCAAGCTCTACTCCGTGGAGGAGTTCGCCGCCGAGATCGCCTCCCTCGTGGGCCGCGACGACCTCGAGGTCGGCCACACCGAGCTCGTGGGCGGCGCCGAGGACTTCCTCGGGCAGGACTGAACCGCACCACACCCCTGACGACGTGGGCCGGATCCGTGGGATCCGGCCCTCGTGACCTCCGGGCGCGGGCGCCTCAGAGACCCAGGAGCCACCGCAGGGGGGTGAAGGAGGGCACGTCGACGACGACGTCCGCGTGCTCCCGGAGGATCGGCTTTGCGCACAGCGCCACGCCGCAGCCGGCCGCCTCGAGCAGGTCGATGTCGTTGGCGCCGTCGCCCACGCCGACGGCCTGCTCGGGGGTGAGCCCTGCGTCCTCGGCCCAGGCGCGCAGCATGGCGGCCTTCGCCGCGCGGTCCACGACGTCGCCGAGCACCCTCCCGGTCAAGTGCCCGTCCCGCACCTCGAGCTCGTTGGCGCAGTAGGCGTGCACGCCCCACGCCTCGGCCAGCGGGGCGAGCACCTGGGTGAAGCCACCGGAGACCGCGCACACCCGGCCGCCGGCCGCGGTGACGGCCTCGATCAGCGCGAGGGCTCCGTCGGTGGGCCGGATGGCCCGCACCACATCCGCCACGACGCCCACGGGCAGCCCCGCGAGCGCCTCGACGCGCGCGTGCAGCGAGGCGGCGAAGTCGAGCTCACCGCGCATCGCCCGCTCCGTCACCTCGGCGACCTCGGCCTCGCGGCCGGCGTGGGCGGCGAGCAGCTCGATGACCTCCTGCCGGATCAGCGTGGAGTCCACGTCCGTCACCACGAGGGGCACCGGCGCGGCGGCGACCGCCGCCGGCAGCGTGAGCACGTCCCACCCGGAGCTCGGCTCCGGGGCCGCCGCCCACTCGTCCGCGGCGAAGCGCCAGCCCAGCAGGCCGTCGTCGATGAGCCGTTCGGCGTCGTCCGGCACGCCGACCGGGGGCGCGTCCGTGACGAGGAGGGCGGGGTCGGCGGTGACGACGAGGCGACGCAGGGTGCTCATGCGCGGCATCCTAGGCGGGGGTGTGGGCGCGGCCGGGCGTGCGTCGCATCGGCGACGCACCGGCCGGCCGGACTAGGCTGGCCCCCATGACCACCCCCGCGCCTCCCGACGACTGGTTCCTCCCGGATGAGGACGCCGTGCTGCAGATGCGCCGCGTGCGCGTGCGCCGCGGCACCACCGACATCCTCGGCCCCCTGGACTGGACGGTCCGCGCGGGGCAGCGGTGGATCGTGATGGGCCCGAACGGCGCGGGCAAGTCGACGCTGCTCCAGCTGGCCGCGGCCCGCCTGCACCCGACCGCCGGCGACGTCGGCGTGCTGGACGAGGTGCTCGGCGCCGTCGACGTGTTCGAGCTGCGCCCGCGCATCGGCCTCTCCTCCGCCCAGCTCGCCGCCCAGGTGCCCGCGAACGAGACCGTGCAGGACGCCGTCGTCACCGCCTCCTACGGGATCACCGGCACGTGGCGCGAGCGGTACGAGACGGAGGATCGCGCCCGCGCGCTCGGCCTCGTGGCGACCTGGGGGCTCTCCCGCCTCGCGCACCGCGCGTTCGGCACCCTCTCCGAGGGCGAGCGCAAGCGCGTGCTCATCGCCCGCGCCCTGATGACCGACCCCGAGCTGCTCCTGCTGGACGAGCCCGCCGCGGGCCTGGACCTCGCCGGGCGTGAGGACCTCGTGCGCCAGCTGACGGCGCTCGCCACGGACGAGGACGCGCCCGCGCTGGTCCTCGTCACGCACCACCTCGAGGAGGTGCCCCCGGGCTTCACGCATGCGCTGCTGCTGCGGGCCGGCGGCGTCGTGGCGGCCGGGCCCATCGAGTCGACGCTCACCGAGGAGCACCTCTCCGCGGCATTCGGCACGGACCTGAAGGTGACCCGCACCGGCGGTCGGTACACCGCCGTGGCCCGGTGACGGGGCTGCTGACCGCGCAGCTGCTGGGCATGGAGCTGTGGCAGGTCCTGATCGTGCTGCTCGCGGGGTTCTGGGCCGGCACGATCAACTCCGTGATCGGCTCGGGCACGCTCGTCACCTTCCCCACGCTCGTGGCGGTCGGCTTCCCGCCCGTGACGGCGCAGGTCTCCAACGCGATGGGCCTGGTGGCCTCGGGCTTCTCCGGCACGTACGGCTACCGTCGCGAGCTGGCCCAGTCCCGGGTGCTCCTGCCGAAGCTGACCGTCGCGTCCCTGCTCGGCGCGATCATCGGCGCCGCCCTGCTCACCACGCTGCCCCCGGCCGTGTTCGGCTACGTCGCGCCGGTGCTGCTCGTGGTGGCCCTGACGGTTGTCGTCCTGCAGCCGCGCATCCAGCGGTGGGTCCGGCGTCGGGCGGAGGACCAGGGGCCGACCCCCGGCGCGGACTCTCCCGTGCCGGTGGGCCCCGTGACCCCGACGCTGTGGACGCTCGTGTTCCTGACCGGCATCTACGGCGGCTACTTCGTGGCCGCCCAGGGCGTCATGCTCATGGCGATCTTCGGCGTGCTGCTGGTGGGCGGCACCCTCGTGCACGCCAACGCGGTGAAGACGTGGCTGTCGCTGGTGGTCAACCTCACCGCCGCCGCGTTCTACCTGGTCTTCGCCTTCGACCGCATCGATTGGCGGGCCGTCCTGTTGATCGCGCTCTCCTCGCTCGTGGGCGGGCTCGTGGGCGCGCGGATCGGCCGGCGCATCTCACCGACGGCCCTGCGCGTCACCATCGTGATCGTGGGCCTGGTCGGGCTGGTGGTCATGGTGATGCGGCAGGTCTCGGGTGGGTGAGGGCGGGACCCGCGAGGTGCGCCTGGAGCGGATCGAGGACCTCGCCGACCCCCGCCTGGCCCCCTACACGACCATGACGGACGCGGCCCTGCGCCGTCGCGTCGACGCGGAGCACGGCGTCTTCCTCGCCGAGTCATCCCAAGTGGTCCGCCGCGCGCTGGACGCCGGACACACCCCGCGCTCCTTCCTGCTGGGGGACCGCTACCGCCGGTCCTTCGCGGACGTGCTCGCCGCCCATCCGGACGTCCCGGTCTTCACCGGACCCGACGACGTGCTCGAGGCCCTCACCGGGTTCCACCTGCACCGCGGCGCCCTGGCCGCGATGGACCGCCCCGCACCCCGGCCGCTCGCCGACGTCCTCGCGGACGCCCGGCGCGTGCTCATCGCCGAGGACGTCGTGGACCACACGAACGTGGAGTGTTCCAAACCACCGCAGGCTGGCGAACGTTCCTCGGATACCAGCCGACCTTGGCAGCCCAAGGTAGCAAAAAGCGAGGTCGACGATACGTTCGAGCTCAACTCTCGCGTGTCCAGTGGTGAGGAGCGGCGTAGGACGGGAGTTCCTGGCGAGAGTCCAGGGGGCCGACACGATCGTTCTGTCTCGAGTACGAAGCGCCGCTCGCGGATCGCTGTGCTTGAGGGCTTGGTGGATCATACGAACGTTGGGGCATGTTTTAGATCAGCTGCGGCACTGGGTGTCGACGCGATCCTGGTGACGCCGACGTGTGCTGATCCGTTGTACCGGCGGTCTGTCCGTGTGTCGATGGGTACGGTCTTCCAAGTGCCGTGGACTCGCGTTGATGACTGGCCTGCCAGCATCCAGGTGCTTAAGGACGCTGGATATGTCGTGGCGGGCATGACACTGGGGGAGGGCGCAATCACGCTCGATGAGTTGGTCGCCGAGGACCACGACAATCTCGCACTAGTATTCGGCAGTGAGGGGCATGGGCTGACGCCGCAGACCGACAGACTGCTTGATCGGCGCGTGACGATTCCGATGATGCATGGCGTGGACTCGCTGAACGTTGCGGCGAGCTCAGCGGTGACGTTCTACGCGACGAAGTAGTTCAAGGATTCAGCTATCCGATCCAGCCGACGTCCTGCGTGCCTTTATGGCATGGTCGGGTGGAGCTCACTTAGTCTGGTGGCTGTTAGATGCGCGCGAAGGAGACAGCATGGCCCGCCGGAAAATGAATGCTCAATCTACGACCCTGTACAGATTGAGGCATACCGCCAAGCTCGAACATGCTGTCAAGAAGAAGTACCGCGATGAACGCTCCGTCGTCACCGAGCCCTGCAAGGTGGCGGATCGTGACGCCCTCCTCGTATATGGCCATGTAGGGGCCGATGGCCCCGTGAAGTGGGCAAGTCGCGTCCACCAACTCACTGGCGTGACAGTGGAAACAACCAACACAACGGCAGCAGGCGTTCTCTTGCTTCGCGCGAATGATGAAGCTGATACGCCTACCTGGGGATTGTGTTGGGGTATGGGTTGGCTGCTTTTGGATCAGAGTCACGTCGACGGCGCGTTCGGACAGAGACTCGCGCTGAGATCCGTTGATCCGGACCTGCTGAGCTCCCTGACTCGGACAGTACTTGACGAGAGGGCAAAGATCGATCGGTCGTCCATTCCCGCAGGTGCAGGACTGACTGGATTCGGCATCGGTGGTTTCGGTGAGCTGGTCACTCGAGTCGTTGGAAAGGCCGAGATCAAGGGTCTTACCATCGACAAGCCGTTTCGCGTGAGAGGGGCGGACGCCCTCTCGGTGCCACTCGGACTCACCCCCACAGAGCTGGTTTCGGATCTTAAGGTGCTCGAGGCCCTGCTCTCTCAAAAGCCTCGCGCAGAGCTGCAAGTGCTTGAGCAGCTCGTACCGGTTAAGAAGAAAACCTCGTTACATGACAAGCTGGAAGAGCACCTTCGAGCCGAGCTAAAGAAGTCCCCCGACGTATCTAAGATCGCCGTTACGTGGCCCCATGAACACCTAAGCGAGAATAAGCCGCCCGAAGCGTTCCGAGTAAAACGAGGCGGAGGCACCGCTCTGCGCGCCGGCCTACCTACTGCGGCACTGATCATCGACTTGATGAAAGACCGCGAAATTTCGTTCATGGATACCATTAAAATCCAGCTGTTCGGTGACGCGGAGGGCGAGGAGCCCGTAAGTAGTGATATCCCGCTTCGAAAGTGGGTGGCCTTTGAGAAGGAAGAGTCTGGGCGTCGCTACTTCCTGCATAACGGGCAGTGGTATGCGATGGACCTTGACTACGCGAAGCAGCTCGACGACCACGTTAGGAACATCTTTGCGAAACAGGCTGGCGTGGCCATGCCAGCTTGGTATGCGCCTGATGACGAGGAGGCTTATAATCGTAAGGCTGCGCAGGCGCTCGGCGCGGTGTTGATGGATCGGAAGCTCGTGCAGACAACTCAGAATAAGCGGGGCTTCGAGCCGAGTGACCTCATTACGACGAACGATGTGTACGTGCACGTAAAGTCGGCTTCCTCCTCCGCGCCGCTGAGTCACCTCTTCGCCCAAGGCGGCAACTCTGCCCATGCACTGCAGTACGACGAAGAGGCACGCAAGCAACTGCGCAGCCGGGTCCAGCAGCGCGGCGGCAATGAGGATCTGATTGGCGCGAAACCACGAAAGGTCGTGTACGCCATTCGCTCGAAACGCATAGGCGAATCACTTACAGCGGACGACCTCTTCAGCTTTAGTAAGGTCTCACTGGTCAGAGTATTCGACGAGCTGGAAGCCCGCGGTATCGAAGTGAGAATCGCAAGTATTGACTACCTGCCAGAAGAATAGTCAATTACGCTTGGGCGTTGTGGAATCTACGTTCAGGCTCGTCGACTTGTGAAAACGGTCGCGATGGTCGTGGGGTGTCGAACCAAAGAATTAGCCGGTCTTTCCTAGCTAAGTATGTGTAGTGCCACGGTCCCATCGGCCTGACGTGCCGTTCGCTCTAGACCGTTCCGCATCTCTGGTAGCCCCATGCCGTGGTACGACGCGCCGGACCCGACCGATGAACCCGGAAGTTAAGCAAGGGGCATATCGAGACATACTCGGGATCCGTCCTCCAGTTATCATCGGCTTGACTTGCATTCAGCCGGTTCGGAGCTTAGTAGTACTCTCGGACGTAGCCGAGGGCCTTTTCGAAGACGTCGTTGTCGCGAATCTTGAATTGGACGTAGAGGGTCTTCCGAAGCGCTTGGCGCACCTCCTGGTCGCCGCGGATCGTGGACTGCCACCCCTCGAAGCGGACCCCACGGACGACCTCGTCGATCCGGTTGACGACGTTCTCGACGATGATCGGGGTCTGATCGCCCTTGAGAGCGTCAAATAACTCAGTCAAGGCCGCCCGGCCCTTCTCTTCCCGGGGCATCTCGTCGGCTGCTTTCTCGGCAGCAACAGTGTCGCGGGCGAGTTCGAGAAGCTCTCGGAGGAAGTCGAGGCTGGACTGTTGGATGTCGGCGTAGCGCTCGCGCAGGTCGTTGAGGCGCTGGCCGAGTTCGACGAAGACCGGGTTGTGCAGGTGCCGGGCGATGCGTGCGGTGATCTGACGCTCGATCTCTTCGGTGGGGATGTCGGTGCGCCGACCGGTCATGAGGTCTTCGATCGTCTGAGCGTCGAGCACGATCGTCTCGGTGTTCTGCGGGATCTCGACGGCGACGTGCTCGTTGATCAGGTCGATTGTCTTGGCTCCGAGCGCGTGCCACACGAGTCGCCCCGTGATGTCTGAGGGGCGGACCGACTCGTAGACGTCCGTGAGCCAGCGGTAGTCGTCGCGATGCTTGCCCAGTATGGGGTCCGGACTGAGTGCCTCCCACAGTTGCGACACCACGCTGTAGGCGGCTCCGAAGGCGTCCTTCGTGACATCGTCGGCGATCGCGGATTGCGCCTGGACGAGGCCTTCGTACCCGCCGACCGTGCGGTCGACCCCGGGGAAGAACGCGAGCGCGGCAGCCATGGCCGGCGCGAGCTGAGCCTTCAGTTCCTCGATGTTGGAGACGACCTCCCGGACAGCCCGCTCATCGAAGGAGAGGGATCGGGCGACGTCGTCGAAGATGCCGAGGTAGTCGACGATCAGGCCGTGGGTCTTGTCCGGCGGGTACACGCGGTTGGTGCGAGTGATCGCCTGGAGCAGCGTGTGCTCCTTCAGCGGCTTGTCGAGGTACTGGCAGTAGAGGATCGGAGCGTTGAACCCGGTCAGCAGCTTCGCCGTCACGATGATGATCTTGAGCGGGTCGGTCGGGTCATTGAACCGCGCGACAACCTGCTCCAGCTCCTCGGCACCTGGGGTCCACTTGGCCCAGTCGGGCGAGTCACCTCGGGTTTTCGACATGACTATGGTCGATGCCTCCGGCCCGAGGTGCTTGTCGAGCTCGTTCTTGTAGGCGACGCAGGAGGACTTGTCGTACGCGACGACCTGTGCCTTGAACCCCTGTGGCTCGACTTTCTCCCTGAAGTGGCTGGCGATGTCAGCGGCGATCTTCGCGATGCGCGAGGGCGTCTTGATCAGCACTTCGATCGAGGCCGCCTTCTTCGAAAGCGTGATCTTGTCGCTCTCGGAGAGGTCGCGGTCGGCAGCCAGCTCCTCGAACGCCGTGTCGATGGCCTCCTGGTCGATGTGGATCTCCGAGAGGCGTGGCTCAAAGTGCAGCGGAAGAGTCGCACCGTCGCGGATGGAATCCTGGAAGGAGTATCGCGAGAGGTAGCCGCCCTCGTCGTCGGGTGCACCGAACCACTTGAACGTGTTGCGGTCGCGCCGGTTGATCGGGGTGCCGGTCAGACCGAAGAGGTACGCGTTGGGCAGCGCCCCACGCATCTTCTGCCCGTAGTCACCCTCCTGCGAGCGGTGAGCCTCGTCGACCATCGCAATGATGTTCTGCCGAGCGTCGAGGACGCCGGGTGCCTCGCCGAACTTATGGATCGTGGTGATGATGATCTTCCGCGCGCCCTGGCTGAGCAGTGTCTGGAGCTGCGCGCGCGAGTCCGTCGACACCAAGCCCGGGACGTCCGAGGCGTTGAAGGTGCCCGTGATCTGGGTGTCCAGGTCGATGCGGTCGACCACGATCAGGATAGTTGGGTTCGTGAGTTCGGCCATCGCGCGCAGTTTGAGCGCAGTGAAGACCATGAGCAGTGACTTGCCCGAGCCCTGAAAGTGCCAGATCAGGCCCTGCTTGACCTTGCCGAGCAGGACCCGGTCAACGATCAGATTGGTCGCCTGGAACTGCTGGAACCGCGCGATGATCTTGATCTTGCGATGCTTCTTGTCAGTCGCGTAGAGCGTGAAGAATCGCAGGAAGTCCAGCACCGCGCGTGGCGTCAGGACACCTTCGACGGCTTCCTGGACCGCGACGAGACCGATCTTCGCCGGCGCGTCCTCGTCGGTGGGGTCCTCGCGCCAGGGGCCCCAGAGCTCGATGGGCATGCCGATGGTGCCGTATCGGAAGTCCTTTCCCTCGGTTGCGAAGGAGAACACGTTGGGCACGAAGAACTGCGGGACGCTCTGCTCGTAGTCATCGTGGATCTGCGCGGCCCCGTCGATCCAGGTGTACGCCGGCCGGATCGGCGTCTTCGCCTCACCGACCACCAGGGGCAGACCGTTGCACCACAGCACGAGATCGAACCGCTTCTCCAGCCGGCCCTGCGTGAAGGTCACCTCGGTGGAGACGATCCACTGGTTCGAGGAGTCATCGTCGAGATGTTCGAAGTCGATCAGACGGACTGTGGTGTGCTCGCCGTTCGGCCCGAACGGCATCGATTTCTGCCCGGTCAGCCACGCCATGAACTCCTCGTTAGCGACCACCGGGTGCGGGCTGTTGCGCGCCGCGATCAGGATCGCGCGGAGGTTGTAGATGACCTCGTCGGCCTTCGCCGGATCAGCCTCGATCTCAGGGTTGAGGTTGATCAGCGCACCCTTGAGTACGCCTTCCAGCAGCACCTCGTCGACGCGACGCGGCAACTCGCTACCCGGCACGAACTGGACATCGATGGACTTGACGAGGTCCCGGATGAAGTCACGTACCGAGTTTGCCTCGTTGAACTGCGCCATCAGTCGCCCCCGAAAACTGTCTCAGACAGAGCTGACTTGATCGCTTTCACCGCATCCGACTCTTTTGCCACGGAGGCAACTGCGGATGACGCTGAGGCCATCTGCTCGAGCAAAGAATCCTGGTCCTCAAGGGACGGATGCACAACAGAAACGCGGCTCACAATGTCGGTGTTGAGGTTCTTTACCGTCGAGCCGCCGGCACCCTGCCGGAACTGTGACTGCACCCCGTAGCTCCGCAGAAGGTAGTACAGGTAGTCAGTTCGCCAGCGGCCACCGACATCCGAAAGTGAAAGCCAACCATCATGGATGCATCCGTCGATCCGAACGATGTACGGGCGGCCAAAGCTCATCGAGTTCGACAGGATGAAGTCGCCCGGCTTCACCGTGCGAGTCTTGGGAAGACCACTCGGCTTAATTCGTTGCGCCGTCCTGTCGATGAACTTGCCGTCCGGCGGTACGTCACCGATCTTGATCCAGTGCAGTCCGTCGGGACTGTCGGTCAGGTACTCATTGATTGGTCGCGGCGAGCCGCCGCGCACAATCTTAAGAACGTCACCAAGGTTTACCTCGCGACCGGGCGCGGCCCGCACGAACTGCTCAACAAGTTCTGACTGGCTGCGGACTACCTCCGCGTGCACTTTGGTCAGCGCTCGTCTGTGCCGCTCGACGGTCCAGAGGAGGTCGGCGATGCGCTTCTGCTCGTCGAGGGGTGGGAGATCGAACTCGAAATCCTTCAGGTCACGCCAGTTCGTGCGCGGCGACAGCGACCCTGCCGACGTACCGAGAGCATGCTCGAAGAAGCCGTTCGACTGCACGAGGAACGGGAGCAACTCACCAAGGAGCTGCGTCCCATCGGTCTCGAACGTGTAGATGTCGCCGGAGCAGATGGCGTCGAACTCGGCGTAGGCAACCTTGCGCTGGTACGCGCGCCGTTTGCCGAAGAGCGTCTGTCCAGGCTTCACGCGTCGCGTGAAGGTGGTGCCGTCCTCTGTTGAACCCCACCGGCTAACCTTCAGCTCGCCGGGGTCCATGTGCTCCATCGCGATGACGCGGTTGATGCCGGCCGCTTCGAGATCACGGATGGTCTCATTGACGTTACGAACAACGTCGCCGAAGGCAACCCGCTTCCAGCGCGACTTGTCGAGGTTGAGGCTCACGCGGGCACCTCCGCTCTCAGCAGCGCGAGAACGTCAGTAATCGCCTGGTCCGAAACCTGCGCGGCAGTTCGCCACTGCGCCACTGCATCGCTGACATCGATGTGCTCGCCGCCTTCATTCGCCGAGTCGCCCGCGACGTACAACGGAATCGCGAGGCTGTGGCCCTTCTCCGCGATCTGGTCGAGGGTGCCAACTGCAGCGAACCCGTCCTGTGGCTCGAAGGCGCGATAGGCGGCCAGGATCTTCTGTTGGTGCGCCTCGCGGAGGAAGGACTGTGCCTGTTCGCGGGCGACTTCGTTCACGGCATTGATGAACAGCACCTCGCCCTGGTGCTCGGTGGGCTTGTTGGCGCGGAGCGTGACGACCACGGCCTCCATCGGGCTGTTGTAGAAGAGCCCTGCGCCGAGCCCCAGGACGCACTCGATGAGGTCTGACTGCACCAGTGCTTTGCGGAGGGACGCCTCTTCACGCCGGAAGAGCACCCCGTGGGGGAAGAGGATCGCAGCGCGGCCCGTATCGGGGTCGAGGCTCTTGGCGATGTGCTGGAAGAACGCGTAGTCGGCACGTCCCTGTGGCGGGACACCCCAGACGTTCCGGCCGTAGGGGTCCTTGGCGAATGCGGCACGGTTCCAGGCCTTGATGGAGTAGGGCGGGTTTGCCAGCACGACGTCGAACGTCTGCAGATGGCCCTTGCCGTCGAGGAATGCCGGTCGGCTGAGGGTGTCGCCGTGAGCGATGTGACCGTCTGTGATCCCGTGCAGGAACAGATTCATCCGCGCGATGGCAGAGGTCCCGTAGTTGAGCTCCTGGCCGTAGAGGCGCAGATTCCGCCACTCCTTGCCCTGCCTCTTGAGCTCGGCGGCGGTGGAGATGAGCATGCCGCCCGTGCCGCAGGTGGGGTCGTACACCGACTCACCCGGCTGGGGCTCCAGCATCATCGTCATCAGGTGCACCAGCGTGCGATTGGTGTAGAACTCCTGCGCGGTGTGACCGGAGTCGTCCGCGAATTTCTTGATCAGGTACTCGTAGCCGTTGCCGAGCTCGTCCTCGGGCAGGTTGGCGATCGAGAGCGTCTTGGTGGAGAAGTGCTCGATGAGGTCGGCCAGAGTCGAGTCCGGGAGCAGGTCCTTGTTGCCCCAGTCGCCGTCGCCGAAGACGCCGGGGAGTGTGTCGGGGTTGGCCTTCTCGATGGAGCGCATGGCGTGCAGGAGTGCCGCGCCGATGTTCTGCGTGACGCCGTGGATGTCGTCCCAGTGGCAGCCGTGGGGGATGGCGAAGCGGTGGTTCTCTGGGAGGTCGGCGAGCTCCTCGTCTTCGTACACCTCCATCGCGGCGGCGTGCTCCTCGTCGTAGACGTCGGAGATCCGCTTCAAGAAGACCAGCGGGAAGATGTACTGCTTGTAGTCGCCGGCGTCAATCAGGCCACGGAGAACGATTGCCGCGCCCCAGAGGTAGTTCTCCAGCTCACGCTGGGTGATTCGGGTGCTCATACGGACAGCCCCCACTTCGCCAGCTCGGCCTCCAGCGCAGCACGCGTCGTGGTCGCCTCGGCGTGCGCCGTTTCGAGATTCGCGAGCGCGTCCTCGAGCGTGAGCTTCTCACCGCTGTCAGGAGGCGCGACGTACAGCGGGACGTTGAGGTTGTAGTCGTTGCTCTCGATCTCGGCCAGGTCGACGACACGGGAGCGGCCCTCGATGTCAGCGTAGAGCTCATAGGCGTCGAGGATCTGCTGGGCATGCTCGGGTTCGAGGGTGTTCTGGTTGCGTCCGCGCTTGAACAGGTCTTCACCGTTGATGAAGAGCACCTTGCCGTACTCGTCTGGTTGCTTCTCCGTTCGAAGGATCAGCACGCAGGCGGCGAGGCCAGTGCCGTAGAACAGGTTGGGGGCCAACCCGATGACCGCGTCGACGAGGTCTGACTTGAGCACGTGGGTGCGGATCCGCGCCTCAGCTCCCTGCCGGAAGAGTGCCCCTTGGGGCAGGACGACGGCGACCCGGCCGGTCTTCGGCTTCGCGGAGGTGATCATGTGCTGGACCCACGCCCAGTCGGCGTATCCCTTCGGCGGAACACCACCGAGCGCATTCCGGCCCCACTTGTCGGACGCCCACTCGGGCTCGCCCCAATTCTTGAGCGAGAACGGCGGGTTGGCCACGACGCAGTCAAACTGCGCGAGGTTGTTGCCCGTGTAGAAGGCGGGGCTGCGCAACGTGTCCTCGCGGACGATCTTGAAGTCCTCGACGCCGTGTAGCAGCAGGTTCATCCGTGCGATCGCGGAGGTGGCGAGCACCTTCTCCTGGCCGTAGAGCTTGCCCCACAGGGTCTTGGGGCTGCCGCCGGCATCTTTCACGTGCTCGATGACCTCGATCAGCATCCCGCCGGTGCCGCAAGCCGGGTCGTAGACCGTCTCACCCTCGGTGGGATCGAGGATGTTGACGAGCAGGCCGACCACCGAGCGCGGCGTGTAGTACTCACCGGCCTTCTTGTTCGACTGGTCGGCGAACCTCTTGATGAGGTACTCGTACGCGTTGCCGAACACGTCGGGCGGCACAGCGGCGTTGGTCAGAGCCTTACTCGAGAAGTGCTCGATGAGATCGGCGAGCTTGCGGTCGGGCAGCTTGTCCTTGTTGGTCCAGCTGGCGCTGCCGAAGATGCCGTAGAGGGTCTCTGGGTTGGCCTTTTCGATCTCGCGGAACGCGGTCTGCAGCGCAGTGCCGATGTTCTCGGTGTGGCTGCGCACGTCACCCCACAGGCTGCCCTCGGGGATCACGAAGCGGTGGTTCTCCGCAAACAGGGCGAACTCGTGGTCGCCTCCGGACTCGTCCAGCGCTTGGGCGTACTCCTCGAGGTAGACGTCGCTGATCCGCTTGAAGAACATCAGCGGGAAGATGTATGCCTTGAAGTCGGCCTGGTCGATGCTGCCGCGCAGCAGGTCAGCCGCGGCGGCAAGGTACTGCTCAAGCTCCGCCAGCGTCAGCCGATCGCTCCCGCCGTGGGGCCGCAATGCACGCGCTGCCGCGCGTGCCTCATCCTCGGTCATCCGTCTCCTAGCTATTGCTCCGCCACGCGACAAGGCGCTGCCGACTCAGCTTTCCGCCGAGGGGACAACGTGCCCTGACGGGGCGCGTGTCGCGCCAGCACGCGGTGGGCGGTTCCGATCGACACGCCAGCACCTCCGGCGATGCTGCGCAACGTCTCGCCTTGATCTCTCCGCATCCTAATCTCGCGCTGCGTCTCGTCACTAATGGTGCGTGGTCGACCGTGGCTGACTCCGTGTTCCCGCGCTGCTTGGATGCCGGCCCGGACGCGGGAGCTTTGGAGCTCTCGGCGGCGCCGGGTGAGCTCGCGGACGTCATCGAGGAACTCCGAGTCTCCGGTGTGCTCTCCCGCGGCGAGGCCCTTGAGGACTTTCACGGCAACTCCTCGGTCAACGAGGTCCAGCAGTGTCTCGAGCCCGTCGACCATGCTCGTGCTCAGGCTTCGTGCGTGGGTCACGGTGAGCGCATCGCCGTCGCCCACCTCCGCCACAGCAGCGAGGAGCCCGGGGCGGTTCTTGATCAGGCGTCGACGCGATGCTGTCTCCTCGACGAGACGTGAGCAGATCGGCTTGAGTGCTTGCCGTTGCAACCTCGCGTCCTGAGGGTCTGTCCCGACCCGAATGAGTCCGATGAGCGCCATCAGCCCAGGCTCAGGTCGCCGCTGCGCAGTCCCAGCATGGCAGTGTGTGGGGGCATAGGGTTTATTGAACACTCCTAGCCGGCCCACGATGACGACCGAGCGGCCGTATTTGCCTTCTGACCTGCGGAAACGCAATGCTCAGTTCATCGGTGTGTCGACCGGAAGGAACCGAGTTCACGGGTCCGAGATGCTTCAGAACGCGTCGTGACCGCTTTCAACCTGGGCGCCGTGGTGCGCTCCGCCGTCGCCCTCGGCTGGGACGCGCTGCTGCTCACCCCGCAGGCCGCCGACCCGCTGTACCGGCGCGCCATCCGCGTCTCGATGGGCACGGTGTTCCGCCTGCCGTGGGCGCGCCTGCCCGGCCCGGTCGCCGCGTCGCTGCCCGCGCTGCGGGCGGCCGGGTTCGCGGTGGCCGCCCTCGAGGTGACGGACCGCGCCGTGGGCCTGGACTCGCCGGAGATCGAGCCGCTGCGGACCGCCGAGCGCCTGGCCCTCGTCCTCGGCCAGGAGGGGCCGGGGGTCCGGCCCGAGACCCTCGCCCAGACCGACGCCGACGTCGTCATCCCCATGCCCGACGGCGTCGACTCACTGAACGTGGCCGCGGCCGCGGCGGTCGCGCTGTGGGAGCTGCGCGCACGCTGACCGGCCCGGGTGCGGTAGAGTGGGCGGCTGGCCCGCCGTCCGGCGGACCCCCTGACCACACCTCTCGCGCCCCTGGTCCCAATCAGGCGGCTGAAACGAAGGATGCACCATGAAGTCTGAGATCCACCCGGATTACCGCTACGTCATCTTCAACGACCTCGCCTCCGGTGAGAAGATCCTCACCCGCAGCACCGCGAACTCCGAGAAGACCGCGGAGTGGACCGATGGCAACACCTACCCGGTGATCGACGTCGAGATCTCGGCCGCCTCGCACCCGTTCTACACGGGCAAGCAGCGCATCATGGACACCGCCGGCCGCGTCGAGCGCTTCAACGCCCGCTTCAAGGGCTTCGGCGGCAAGAAGTGACCGCGGCGGCCTGAGCCGCGCGCCCACCACGACGACGGGCCCCGCGCCCCCGGAGCGATCCGGGCGGTGCGGGGCCCGTCGCGTCGCCCGTAGGCTGGCGGGCATGACGACTCTCCACGGTGAATACAAGGTGATCGGCGGCAAGCTGGTCGCGGCGGACCTGAGCCTCGCGGACGGCCGGATCGCGACCGCCAGCATCAACGGTGACTTCTTCCTCGAGCCGGACGAGGCGCTCGAGGACCTCAACGCGGCGGTGACCGGGCTGTCCGCGGACGCCGAGCATCGCGTCATCCGGGAGGCCGTCGAGCGGGGTCTGCGACCCGAGGCCGAGCTGTTCGGCGTGGACGCCTTCGCGGTCGCCTCGGCCGTGCGTCGCGCCCTCGGCAAGGCGACCACGTGGGAGGACCACGAGTGGGAGGTCATCGGGCCGGAGCCGATGCCGATCGCGCTGACCTTGGCCCTGGACGAGGTGCTCACCCGACAGGTGGCCGAGGGACGTCGCAAGCCGACCATGCGCCTGTGGCAGTGGAACGAGCCGGCCGTGGTGATCGGCGCCTTCCAGTCGCTGGCCAACGAGGTGGACCCCGAGGGGGCGCGGCGGCACGGCATCAACGTGGTGCGGCGGATCTCCGGCGGCGGCGCGATGTTCATGGAGGCGGACAACTGCGTCACGTACTCGATGCACGTGCCGTCGTCGCTGGTCGACGGGCTGGAGACGGCGGAGACCTACCCGTTCCTGGACGAGTGGACCATGGACGCGCTCGCCCGACTCGGCGTGCAGGCGTTCTACCAGCCGCTCAACGACATCGCCACGGACCAGGGGAAGATCGGCGGCGCCGCGCAGAAGCGGGTGGGCACGGCCGGGCTGCTGCACCACGTGACGATGAGCTACGACATCGACGCGGACAAGATGCTCGAGGTGCTGCGCATCGGCCGGGAGAAGCTGCGCGGCAAGGGCGTGGCCTCGGCGAAGAAGCGGGTGGATCCGCTCCGCCGCCAGACCGGCGTCTCGCGCGCCGAGATCTGGGAGACCATGATGACCACCTTCCAGGAGCGCTACGGCGCACGCCGCGTCGAGCTGGACGAGGCCACCCGCGAGGAGGCCGAGCAGCTGGCCCGCACCAAGTTCACGACCCCGGAGTGGACGGCGCGGGTGCCCTGAGCCACCTGACGGCGTCCCGGCACCGTCCGGCACGCTTCCGTCCGGGGGCGGTTTGCGGTGGTATTCGACGTGAATACCGCCCGAAACCGCCCCCGACGCGTCGAGGTGTGGCGGGGCGGCTCTGTCAGGATCGGACCATGACCCCCGACGACGCCCCCGTCCGCCTGATCGCCCGCTCCGACGCCCCGCGGCGCCCACGGTCGACCGTGGACGTCCACTGCGCCCTCGAGCTGGAGCTCGCCTCCGGCCGCCGCGTGCCTCTGCTCACGGACCGCGGCTGGAGCGCGGACGGCACGTGGGACCTCGTCACGGTCCGCGACCTCGACGAGGCCGCCGCCACGGTGACCGGGCCGGACGAGCCGGGCGGCGGCCGCACGCCTGCCCAGGAGGAGACGCGACACTGGGACGCGCTGGCAGCGGTCGCGGCCGAGGCCGGGGTGCCGGTGGGGGCCGCAACGTTGCGCGAGCTGCCGCTGGTGGGGGAGACCTCGCCCGAGCTGGCCGCCCTCGTGGACCGGGCGCACCGCGAGGCCCGCGCCCTGAACCGGCTGCTCGGCGTCCACCCGCTGGCCCTCGGCACGCTCGCGCCGGCCGACGTGCTGGGCGCCGACGCGACCGCCGCGCTGCGGACCGGACTGGCCGCGGGACTCGGCGTCGCGCCGACGGCGTGGGAGGACCCGGGCGTCGTGCTCGCGCCCGCCGCGGACGCCGGACCCGGAGCTGCTGCACGTGGTCCTGCTGCACACGACCGCGGTGGTCGCCGGGCCACCCGCACTCGTGGCCCGCCTCGCGGACGCCGACGTCTCCGACCTGCTCGACGACGCCTCCCTCGGCGCCCACCTGCGCCGCCCGGTGGAGGACGTGTCGGCGGCCTGGCTCCACGCGGCCGACCGGCAGGCGCTGTCCCTCGACCCGGACGGCGGGGCCGCGCACGTGGCGCGCCACGCCGAACTGACGGCCGTGCTGGAGACGCGGCCCGTCGTCGTCGAGCGGGTGGGGATGCGCGACCGGGACGCCCAGCGCGCCGCCGACGCCGTGGGCCTGCGCCGGGTGGGCCGGGAACGCGTGCTCCGCGTCGCCGCGCCCTGAGCTGGAATGGTCACGACACGCCGCCTCGCCCGAGGGGAGGCGGCGTGTCGTGACCACTCTGCGCGGGAGGGCTTACCGCTCAGCCCGCCGGCTGCACCGCCTGCACGCGCAGGGACCGCCGCAGGGCGTCCGTGTGCTCCACGACCAGGCGCCGCAGGGCCCCCGGGGCGTCGGGGTGCTCGTCCAGCCAGCGCTGGGCCGCGGCCAGCGTCGGGTGCGACTCCTGCGCGTCGGCGCCGCCGGCCACCGCGTCCTGGCGGCCCGGGAACAGCCCGCCGATCGCGCGCGAGGCCAGCCCGTTGGACCGCGAGGCCCACACCGAGGTCAGGCGCGGCCAGAAGCCGGACTCGTAGGGGGCGAGGAGCTCGACCTCGCCCGCCGCGAAGCCGGCCGCCGTGGCCGAGAGCAGGTCGTTGGACAGCTCCGTGCCGGTGGCCGTGCGGCCGGACATGACCGCCTCCCACGCCGCGGCCTTGACCTCGGCCTCGGGGCGGGCGGCCGCGGCGAGGCGGTGCCACGTGACCGTCTGGGCGGTGCGGCCGGCCTCGAGCTCCGCGTCCAGGCGGTCCTGGCCGGCCCGGCCGGTCGCGGCGAGGGCCTGGAGCACGAGCCAGCGCAGCTCCGCGTCGATCGCCAGGCCCGGCGCCGACGTCGCCGCGTCCTCGCCGAGCAGGGCGGCCTCGAGGGCCGCGGCCATCCCGACGTCGGCGCGCGCCAGCGTCGCCCACGTGCGGGCCGCGGTGCGCTGGCGGTCGGAGCCGGCCTCGAGCGTGCGGGTCTGCTCGGCCAGGACCTCGCCCAGCCGGGCCCGCAGCGCGTCCCGGTCCTCGGCGCGGGCGTACTGGCCCACGGCCGCGGCGGCCTGCGTCAGCACCTGCGCGTGCACGCCCACGGTCGCGATCCGCGCGGACAGCGTCGCCACCGCGTCCAGGAACCGGGCGACCGGCAGCTCGCCGTCGCGGGTCATCGACCACAGGGCGGCCCACACGGTGGCCTCCGCGAGCGGGTCCGCGATGGGGTGCGTCAGGGCCGCGCGCAGCGAGCCCGCGTCGAGCGCGACGGCGGCGTAGGTGAGGTCCTCGTCGTTGGGCAGCACGAGGCGGACGCCCCCGGGGACCTCGAGGTCCGGCAGGGGCACGGCCGCGCCCTCCGCCCCGCCCGGCACGTCGGCGGTGACCTGGGCGGTGCGGCGCAGGACGCCGTCCTGCCCGGGCGTGAAGAGGCCGACCTTCAGCACGTGCGGGCGGAGGATCGGCCCGCCCGTGACCGGGTCCGTGCCCTCCTGGCGCAGCACCGGGGCGTCGCCGTCGACGTCGACCCGCAGCCGGGGCACGCCGGAGGTGTGCAGCCACGCGTCCGCCCACGCGCGCATGTCCCGCCCCGAGGCGGCCTCGAGCGCGGCCATGAAGTCGGCGAGGGAGGCGTTGCCCCACGCGTGGGCGGCGAAGTAGCGGTGCGCGGCGTCGAGGAACGCGTCCCGGCCCACGTAGGCGGCCAGCTGCTTGAGCACGGAGGCGCCCTTGGCGTAGGTGATGCCGTCGAAGTTCTGACGGGCGGCCTCGAGGTCGACGATGTCCGCGACGATGGGGTGCGTCGTCGGCATCTGGTCCTGCACGTACGCCCAGGCCTTGCGGCGGGACGCGAAGGTCACCCACGCGGTCCGGAAGTCGGTGGCCTCGTCCACGCCGAGGGCGCCCATGTAGTCCGCGAACGACTCCTTGAGCCACAGGTCGTCCCACCAGTGCATCGTCACGAGGTCGCCGAACCACATGTGCGCCATCTCGTGCAGGATCACGTTGGCCCGGCCCTCGTACTGGACCGCGGTGGCCCGCGAGGTGAACACGAAGTCCTCGGTGAAGGTCACGAGGCCCGGGTTCTCCATGGCGCCGAGGTTGTACTCGGGCACGAACGCCTGGTCGTACTTGCCCCACGGGTACGCGACGCCGAAGAGGTCGTGGAAGAACGTCAGCCCCCGCTTCGTCACGTCGAACACGGCCTCGGGGTCGAACGCGTCGGCCATCGTGCGCCGGGTGAACAGCCGCAGCGGCACGGCCTGCGCACCGCTGGCCGGGTGACCGTCCCAGGCGTCCTCCCACTGCGCATAGGGGCCGGCGAGCAGCGTCGTGATGTAGGTGGACTGGGGGAGCGTCGGGGCGAACTCCGCCCGGACGACGCCGTCCCCGGCCCGCGTCCGGGACACCTCGGGCCGGTTCGAGGCCAGCACCCAGTCCTCGGGTCCGGTGAGGGAGAAGGTGAAGGCGGCCTTGAGGTCCGGCTGCTCGAAGTCCGGGAACACGCGGCGCGCGTCGGCGGGCTCGTACTGGGTGTAGAGGTAGACCTCGCCGTCGGCGGGGTCCGTGAAGCGGTGCAGGCCCTCGCCCGACCGGGAGTACACGGACCGGCCGACCAGCTCGACCACGTTCTGCGCCGCCAGATCGGGCAGCAGCACCCGGGCCCCGCCCACGACCTCGGCCACGTCCAGCGCCGTGCCGTTGAGGGTCACCGACTCCACGCCCCCGTGGATCCAGTCCAGGTGGGTCTGCGCGCCCGGCTCGGCGCACGCGAAGCGGATCACGGTGCGGACCGGATAGGTGTCGGTCGCGGCGTCCCGGGCGTCGGAGAGGTCCACGTCCACGGCGTAGTCCTGCACCGTGAGCAGGCGGGAGCGTTCCGCGGCCTCAGCGCGGGTGACGTTGGTGGCGTCGAGGTCGGGGGTGGTGTCGGTCAAGGCGAGCCTCCGGTCGGGGATCCAGCGGGGACGGCGACGCGCGGACACACCGGGGCGTGCCCGCGCGTCGGCGGTGGTCCGGGACCGGCGGCCCGGGGCCGCGTCAGTGCGGCTTCGGGACGGGCTGGCCCTTGGAGAGCACCGTCAGGCCGGATTCTGTCACGGTGTAGCCGTTCGCCTCGTCCTCCGCCCGGTCGAAGCCGATGCGCGCGCCCGGGGGCACGACCACGTTCTTGTCCAGGATCGCGTTGCGCACGTGGGCCCCCTCGCCGATCACGACGGAGTCCAGCAGCACCGACTGCTCCACCCACGCCTCGTTGTGCACGCGCACGTCCGTGGAGAGCACGGACTGGGCCACGGTGCCGCCGGAGATGACCACGCCCTGGGAGAGGATCGAGTCGTTCGCCGAGCCGGGGCGGCGGGTGGACGAGCGCACGAGCTTGGCGGGCGGGGAGACGGACTGGCGGGTGTAGAGCGGCCACTCGCGGTTGTAGAGGTTGAACTCCGGCCACGGCTGCACCAGGTCCATGTGCGCGTCGTAGTAGGAGTCCAGGGTGCCGACGTCCCGCCAGTAGTGCTTGCCGGCCGTGCCGCCGGGCACCTCGTTGGAGGTGAAGTCGTACACCCCGGCCTCGCCGCGCTCCACGAACAGCGGGATGATGTCCCCGCCCATGTCGTTGTTCGACTCGGGGTTCTCCTCGTCCTGGTTCAGCGCCGCCACGAGGGCGTCCGTGTCGAACACGTAGTTGCCCATCGAGGCCAGGAACTGCGTGGGGTCGTCCGGCAGGCCGGGGGTCGTCTTCGGCTTCTCCACGAACGCCGAGATCCGCGTCCTGTCCTGCGGGTCCGTCTCGATCACCCCGAACGAGGAGGCCAGCTCGAGGGGCTGGCGCACCGCGGCCACGGTCGCCTTGGCGCCCGAGGCGATGTGCTGGTCCACCATCTGCTGGAAGTCCATGTGGTAGACGTGGTCCGCGCCGATGACGACGACGATGTCCGGCCGTGCGTCGTGGATCAGGTTCATGGACTGGTAGATGGCGTTCGCGCTGCCCGTGAACCAGTCCTTGCCCCGGCGCTGCTGCGCCGGCACGGAGGCCACGTAGTTGTTCAGCAGCGTGGACATCCGCCACGTCTCGGAGATGTGGCGGTCCAGCGAGTGCGACTTGTACTGCGTCAGCACGACGATCTCGCGGTACCGGCTGTTGACCAGGTTGGACAGCGCGAAGTCGATGAGGCGGTACGTGCCGCCGAACGGGACGGCCGGCTTGGCACGGTCGGCCGTCAGCGGCATCAGACGCTTGCCCTCACCGCCCGCCAGCACGACCGAGAGGACCTTCTTCTGCACCATCTGCGTCACTCCTCATGAGCCGGGTCGTCGCGACCCGCACGCGTGCTCTGGGCGTGCGGGGCATCCGTGCCGCCAGACTATCGACCCCCGCCGGGCTGAACTAGGTTGGGGGCGTGCGCATCGACATCGTGAGCAAAGAGTTCCCCCCGTCCATCTACGGCGGTGCCGGCGTCCACGTCGCCGAGCTGACCCGCGTCCTCGCCTCCCGCGTCGACGTCCGCGTCCATGCCTTCGGCGAGCCGCGCGACCCGGACTACCACGGGGCCCGCGTCCTGACGTACCCGAACCCGCCCGGGTTCGACGCCGCCAACGGGGCCGTGCAGACCCTGGCCACCGACCTCACGATCCTCGGGGACCTCGAGGGCGCCGACGTCATCCACTCCCACACCTGGTACGCCAACCTGGCCGGCCACCTCGGCAAGCTCCTGCACGAGGCCCCCCACGTCCTCTCCGCGCACTCCCTCGAGCCGCTGCGCCCCTGGAAGGCGGAGCAGCTCGGCGGCGGCTACGCCCTGTCCAGCTGGGCCGAGCGCACGGCCTACCTCGGGGCGGACGCGGTCATCGCGGTCTCGGACGGCATGCGTCGGGACATCCTGGCCTGCTACCCGGACGTGGACCCGGCAAAGGTGCACACGGTCCACAACGGCATCGACACACAGGTCTGGACCCCGCAGACCGGCACCGCCGCACTGGAGAAGTACGGAATCGACCCGGACAAGCCCTCCGTCGCGTTCGTCGGCCGCATCACGCGCCAGAAGGGCGTGCCCCACCTGCTCCGTGCGGCCCTGCGGCTGCCGGAGGACGTCCAGCTCGTGCTGTGCGTGGGCGCCCCGGACACCGCGGAGCTGGCGCACGAGGTGAACGGGTTGATCGCCGAGCTGCGGCGCACCCGCCAGGGCGTCGTCGTGATCGAGGGGATGATCCCGCGCCACGAGGTGATGGAGATCCTCACGGCCGCCACCGTGTTCGCCTGCCCCTCGGTCTACGAGCCGCTGGGCATCGTCAACCTCGAGGCGATGGCGTGCGGCACCGCCGTCGTCGCCTCCGCCGTGGGCGGCATCCCGGAGGTCGTGCAGGACGGCGAGACCGGCCTGCTCGTCCCCTTCGAGCAGGTCGACGACGGCACGGGGGCGCCCGTGGACGAGGAGGGGTTCGCCGCCGACTTCGCGGCCGCGCTCACCCGCGTCGTGGAGGACCCGGAGCGCGCCCGCGCGA
Source organism: Micrococcus sp. UYEF5 (assembly GCF_040546065.1). Lineage (NCBI taxonomy): Bacteria > Bacillati > Actinomycetota > Actinomycetes > Micrococcales > Micrococcaceae > Micrococcus > Micrococcus sp. UYEF5. The sequence continues at coordinate 264,392 of NZ_JBEPNB010000002.1, read as the reverse complement.
TGGGTGAGGCCGGCCGGGCCCGCGCGATCGAGCACTTCTCGTGGGAGACCATCGCGGAGCGCACGATCGAGGTCTACGAGGCCGTGCTGCGCTGAGCCCGCCCGGCCGACCACGCAGACGGGCCCCCGCCACCGCGAGGTGACGGGGGCCCGGTGCGTCCGGGGACGGACGCGGTCAGCCGCGGCGACCCCGCGCCGCCTTCTCGCGGGCGCGCACGGCCTTCTCGTCCTCCGGCTCCTCGCCGGCGGCCCGGCGGGCCGTGAACCAGGCGTGGGCCTCCTCCTGGCGCTGGGTCTCGGCGTCCGTGGCCACCGCCATGCGCAGGTGCTCGGGCTCGAGGCCGAACGCCTCGACGAGCTCGAGGGCGAAGGGGCGCAGCCGCTCGGCCAGCCGGTTGACGTAGCCGCGCAGGGCCCGGGCGCGCTGGCTCGAGACGCGGCCGTGGGCCACGAACCAGCCGAGGTCGTCCTCGATGAGGCGCAGCGCGAAGAGGTCGCGCAACCACGTCAGGACGGTCTTCGTGGTCTCATCCGTGATGCCCTCCAGGGCGCGGGTGAAGGCCTCCCACTGCAGCAGCTCGCCGTGGTTGCGGGCGGCCTCGATGAGCTCGTGCTGGCGCGTGTTGAACGCCTCCGCCTGCGCCGCCTGGCCCTTGCCCCGGGCCCCCGAGAGGGTGCCGGCGACGTCGGCGGTCTTGGCGCGGACGCGCTCGGTGAGCAGCTCATGCTGCACGGCGGGGTCCTTGAACCAGTTCGCGGAGCGGCGCTCGGACCCGCCGTCGGCCACGGACTGGACGGCCTTGTGCAGGCCCGCACGGTGGAGGGCGTCCGAGGCCTGATGGACCACGTAGCGGGAGACGGCGCCCACACTGAGACGTCCGAACTCCTTCGAGTAGTCGGTCAGCAGACGCTTGCCCACCAGCTGCAGGAGCACCGTGTTGTCGCCCTCGAACGTGACGTACACGTCCAGGTCGGCACGCATCTGGGCCACCCGGTTCTCGGCGAGGAATCCGGCGCCGCCGCACGCCTCGCGGGCCTCCTGCAGGGTGTCCAGGGCGTGCCACGTGGTCAGCGGCTTGACGGCCGCGGCGAGCGTCTCGAGCTCCTGCCGGTCCACGTCCGTGTCGGAGCGGCCGGAGAAGACGTCGTCGAACTTCTCGACGAGCTCGTTCGAGGCGAAGGCGTCCGCGTAGGCGCGGGCCAGGCGGTCGATGAGGCGGCGCTGGTGGTTCTGGTAGTCCAGCAGCACCTCCTCCCGCTGCGGGTCGGAGGCGTTGAACTGGCGGCGCTGCTCCGCGTAGGCCAGCGCACCGTGCAGGCCGAGGAAGGAGGCCGTGGTGGCGGCGAGGGACAGGGAGACGCGGCCCTGGACGAGCGTGCCGAGCATCGTGAAGAAGCGACGCCCGGGGGAGGCGATGGGCGAGGAGTAGGTACCGTCCTCGGCCACGTCGCCGTAGCGGTTGAGGAGGTTGGTGCGCGGGATGCGGACCTGGGTGAAGTGCAGACGGCCGTTGTCGATGCCGTTCAGTCCGCCCTTGAGGCCGTCGTCCTCGCCACCCACGCCGGGCAGGAAGGCACCCTCCTCGTCCCGGATGGGGACGTAGAAGCAGTGCACGCCGTGGTTGACGCCCCGGGTGATCAGCTGCGCGAAGACCGTGGCCGCCCTGCCGTGCAGCGCGGCGTTGCCGAGGTAGTCCTTCCAGGCGCCCTTGAACGGGGTGTGGATGACGAACTCCTGGGTCGCCTCGTCGTACGTGGCGGTCGTGGCGATCGAGGCGACGTCCGAGCCGTGCCCGATCTCGGTCATGGCGAAGGCGCCCGGGACGCTCAGGTCCATCGCGCCCGGCAGCCACCGACGGTGGTGCTCCGCGGTGCCCAGGTGCAGGATCGCCGAGCTGAACAGGCCCCACTGCACACCGGCCTTGATCTGCAGGGAGGGGTCGGCGAGCACGAGGTCACCGAAGGCGGCGAGGTTGCCGCCGTGGTTGTCCTCGCCGCCGAACTCGCGCGGGAAGGCGCGGTGGACCGCGTTGCGCTCCACGAGGACGCCCAGCTGCCGCAGGACGCGGGCGCGGTGCTCGTCCATGCCGAGCAGCGGGTCGCGCCACAGGGCGGGGTCCTTGGCGAGTTCGCGGGATTCGCGGCGCTCCGCGGCCCAACGGCCGAGGAGGGCCTCCTCGAGGGCCGCGGCGTCGAGGGAGCCGGGCGTCGGCCGCTCGGGCGCGATCTCGGCGACGTCGGAGGGAACCTCGGTGCTGGGCGTCGAGGACTGGGGGGCGAGCTTCTCGTGGACGGTCATGACGATGCTCCTGTTCGTGAGTGGGGGCGGGCGCGGTCGGCGTCCGCCGCCGCGGGTTCGAGGGAGGCGCCGGGCGCGGCGCCGATGAGGCCGGTGAGCAGCCAGTCGGCGATGGCGCGGGCCATCGCCTCGACCGGGATGCGACCGGCGGCCGGGGTCCGCAGCCAGGTCTCGGCGGCGGCCCGGACGAGGCCGACGGCGGCGCGCGGCCACAGGGCGAGCGGGTCCGCCGGCGCCGGGGCGTGGCCCCGCGCGGCCATCCCGCGCGCCAGGCCCGACTCGAGCACGGCGTAGACGCGCTCGAGGAACGGGCCCAGCACAGGGGCCTCGGCCGCGGCGGGGGGCGGGGCGACGGCGAACGCGTACACCTCGGGCGACGTCGCCGCGACCGTGAGGTACACCTCGACCATGCGACGCAGCGCCTCGGGTTCGGAGACCGGTTCGTCCGCGACCTCGAGCAGGCGGCGCTCCATGTGGGCGGTGACCCGCTCGGACACCGCCAGGCGCAGGCCCTCGCGGTCGCCGAAATAGCGGTAGTAGACGGTCTTGGAGGTGCCCGCGTGGGACGCGATCTCCTCCATCGAGGCGTGTGCGCCCAGGGCGTGCACGGCCGACCGGGCGGCCCGGACCAGTTCCAGACGGCGCTCGGCGCGGTGCCGGTCCCAGCGGACGCTGCGACCGTCCCGGGCGGTGGACGTAACGGGGTTCACGAAACCGAGCGTATCAGGTACTGTGGGTCACAGTCACCCACCCCGCCGATGTCCGTATCGTCCGGGGTGGAAACGCCCCCGCCGCGTCGGCGGTGGGCCCGCCGTCGAGAGGACCGTCATGACCCACCACGAGACCCCCGCGTCCGAGACCGCCTCCCGCCCCGCCGTCGCCGGTGGAGCGCTGCGCCCCGCCGTCATCCTGGGCGGCAACCGCATCCCCTTCGCCCGTGCCAACACCGCCTACGCCGAGGCCGGGAACCAGGAGATGCTCACGGCCACGCTCGACGGCCTCGTCGCGCGGTTCGGGCTCCAGGGCGAGCGCATCGGCCAGGTCACCGCCGGCGCCGTCCTCAAGCACCCGCGCAACTTCAACCTCACCCGCGAGGCCGTCCTGGGCTCCGCGCTCTCCGCCGCCACCCCGGCCGCCGACGTCCAGGTGGCCTGCGCCACCGGCATGGAGGCCCTGGGCACCCTCGCCAACAAGATCCGGCTCGGCCAGCTCGACTCCGCCATCGGCGGCGGCGTGGACTCGATCTCGGACGCGCCCGTCTCGCTCTCGGACGGCGCGCGCCGCGTGCTGCTGCAGCTCAACACCGCCAAGACCACGAAGGACCGCCTGCGCGCCCTCGCCCAGCTGCGCCCCGGGCAGCTCGTGCCCGAGCCGGCCGGCGCGGGCGAGCCGCGCACCGGCATGTCCATGGGCGAGCACCAGGCCCTGACCACCCACAAGTGGGGCATCACCCGTCAGGCCCAGGACGAGCTCGCCGCGGCCTCCCACCGGAACCTCGGCGCCGCCTACGCCGCCGGGTACATGGACGATCTGGTGACCCCGTTCCACGGCCTGGCCCGCGACAACAACCTCCGCCCCGACTCCACGCCGGAGAAGCTGGCCGGCCTGAAGCCCGCGTTCGGCCGCCAGCTGGGGGACGAGGCGACCATGACGGCCGGCAACTCCACCCCGCTCACCGACGGCGCCTCCGCGGTGCTGCTCTCCTCCGAGGAGTGGGCCGCCGAGCGCGGACTGCCCGTGCTCGCCGAGTTCGTGGACATGGAGAACGCCGCCGTGGACTTCGTCGACGGACACGAGGGCCTGCTCATGGCCCCCGCCTACGCCGTCCCGCGCCTGCTGGCCCGGCACGGGCTCACCCTCGACGACCTCGACTTCGTGGAGATCCACGAGGCGTTCGCCGGCACCGTCCTGTCCACGCTCGCCGCCTGGGAGGACGAGGAGTACTGCCGCGAGCGCCTCGGGCTGCCGGGTGCGCTGGGCTCGGTGGACCGCGCCCGGCTCAACGTGCACGGCTCCTCGTTGGCGGCCGGTCACCCCTTCGCCGCCACCGGCGGCCGCATCGTCGCCCTGCTGGCCAAGATGCTGCATGAGAAGGGGGAGGGCTCCCTCGGCCTCATCTCCGTCTGTGCCGCCGGCGGCCAGGGCATCGTCGCCCTGCTCCGCGGCCGCTGAGCCCCGACCGACCCGACCCGAGAGGACCGACCATGACCGACCGTTACGGCACCTTCGTCGCCTCGCCCCTGGGCCGCCGCCTCACCGGCGCCCTGGGCCTGCCTCAGCCCGTCGAGCTGCGCCGGCACACCCCCGGCGACCCCGTGCTGCCCGGCTCCGTGCTCGTCTTGGGCGCGACCCCCGCAGCCGCGGACGCCCGCACCCTCTTGGCCTCGTGGGGCCTCGAGGTCGCCGACGCCCCCCGGGAGGGCGCCCGCCACGCGGCGATCGTCGCGTGCTTCGACGGGGTCGCCACGCCCGCGGACCTCGGCGCGGTGGCGCTGGAGATCGGCGGCGCGCTGCGCTCGCTGGGCTCCTCCTCGCGCGTGGTGACGGTGTTCGAGGACCCCGAGGCCGCCACGGACCCGACCCTGCGCGCCGCCCGCCAGGGCGTGACGGGCCTGACCCGCTCCATCGCGCACGAGATGCGCCGCGGCGGCACGGCCAACGGCCTGGTCCTGGGCGAGGGCGTGCCGCTCACCGCCCCCGGTGCGGCCGGTGCGCTGGCGTTCCTGCTCTCCGGCCGCGCGGCGTACGTCTCCGGCCAGTTCGTGCCCGTCGCCACCGCCGACGGCGCTGTCCCCGCCGACGCGGCGCGCCCGCTGGCCGGCAAGGTCGCCGTGGTCACCGGTGCCGCCCGCGGCATCGGCGCCGCCATCGTGCGGACGCTCGCCCGCGACGGGGCCGTGGTCGTCGGCGTGGACGTCCCGGCGGCGGGCGAGGCGCTGGCCGAGGTCGTGAACGAGGTCGGCGGCACGGCGCTCGCCCTGGACATCACGGCGCCGGACGCGGGCGCTCGCATCCTCGAGCACTGCCGCACCCGGCACGGCCGGATGGACGTGGTGGTGCACAACGCCGGGATCACCCGGGACCGGATGCTGGCCAACATGGACGCCGCGCGCTGGGACTCCGTCCTCGCCGTGAACACCACGGCCCAGCTGGCCATGAACGAGGCGTTCCTCGCCGAGGACGCCCGGGACGTGGCGGGTCAGGGGCTGCGCATCGTGGGCCTGGCCTCCATCTCCGGCATCGCGGGCAACCGCGGCCAGACGAACTACGCGGCCTCGAAGGCCGGGGTCATCGGCCTGACGGCGGCGTCCGCCCCGGTCCTCGCGGCCCGCGGGGGCACGATCAACGCGGTGGCCCCGGGCTTCATCGAGACCGAGATGACCGCGAAGATCCCGCTCGCCACGCGCGAGGTGGGCCGGCGGCTCAACGCGCTGCAGCAGGGCGGTCTGCCGCAGGACGTGGCCGAGACGGTGGCCTGGCTCGCCTCGGACGCCGCCGGAGGCACCAACGGGGCCACGCTGCGGGTCTGCGGCCAGTCGAAGCTGGGGGCGTGAGGATGCAGACCACGCAGCTGTCCGCCCCGCCCTCCCTCGGCCGGCTCTACCTCCGCGCCGCGGGGCGGGCCGCCACGGACGCCGTCATCCGTCGGCGCCGTCCCCGCGAGCTCCCGGACCGTCAGGTGGTCGTGACCGGCCACCGCATCCCGGCCGAGGCCGTGACCGCGTGGCGCGGGGCCGTCGGGTCCGCGGATCCGGCGGACCTGCCCTCGGTCCTGGTGCACACCCAGGTGTTCGGCGCGGCGATGGAGCTGATGGCCGACCCCGAGTTCCCGCTGCCCCTGCCCGGGCTGGTGCACCTGAGCAACACCGTCCTGCACCACCGGCCCGTCCCGGCTGAGACCGCCCTGCGCGTCACCGCGCGTGCGGTGGGTCTCGTCCCGCACCACGCGGGTACCGCCGTGGACGTCGTCGTGACCGTCGAGGGGCCCGGCGACGACGGCGGGGAGGCACTGCTGTGGGAGGGCGTCTCCCGGTACCTCGCCAAGGGCGTCCACCTCTCCGGCCTGCGTCCCGAGCGGCCCGCCCGCCCGGACTTCGTGCCCCCGACGCCGACCGCCCAGTGGCGCTTCGGGACGGGGGCCGGACGCCGGTACGCGGGCGTCTCCGGGGACTGGAACCCGATCCACCTGACGGGCGTCTCGGCTCGACTGTTCGGCATGAAGGGCGCGATCGCCCACGGGATGTTCCTGGCCGCCCGGATGCTCGAGGGCCGTGAGCCGGCCGGCGCCGGGTTCCGCTGGCACATCGACTTCGAGGCGCCCGTCGTGCTGCCGACCACCGTGGCCGTCCGCTACGAGCCCGGGCCTGACGGCGGCACGCGCGTGTACGGCTGGGATGCGCGGCGCCGGCGCCCGCACTTCTCCGGGGAGATCACTCCGCTCGAGTCCTGACGGCCCCCGGGCCCGCGCACCGGCCCGCCGAGACTCGCTGTCTCGGCGGGCCGGTGCGTTCGGGCGGTCAGGCGTCCAGCCCGGGCGACCGCCGCGGCACGGCGGCGACGGCCTCGAGCAGCCCGTCCGCGTAGGCCTCCCACGAGTGACCGGCGGCGTGGCGCACGGCGCCGGTCCCCAGTGCCGCCCAGGCATCACGATCCGCCAGGATCTCGGCCAGGGCCTCGGCCCACGCCTCGGGGGTGCCCGCCGTCACGTGGCGGCCGGACACGCCGTCGAGGACCGCGTAGACCAGTCCGCCGACCCGGTGCGCCAGCACGGGCGTGCCGCAGGCCTGTGCCTCGAGGGCGACCAGGCCGTAGGTCTCGGACGCGCTCGGCATCGCCACGACGTCCGCCGCCCGGAACTGGGCGGCCAGGGCAGGCGCGGGCACCGGCCCGGAGAACGTCACCAGGTCGGCGACCCCCTCCCGCGCGGCCAGTCCCGCCAGGTCCAGTCCGTTGTCCCCCGAGGCGGCCCCGTTCACATGCAGGCGCACGCCCGGGTCGACGCCCGCGCCACCGGCCCGCTCGCGCAGCACCCCGAGGGCGGACACGAGCAGGTGCGGGCCCTTGTGACGCTGCACGCGACCGGCGAACAGGACGCGCAGGGCCCCGTCGTCCTCCGGCGCGCCCGGCCACTGCGCGGCGCCGTCCGGCGTGAACGTCTCGAGGTCGGCCCCGGGGGGCAGCACCCGGGTGCGGGCGCGGGGCACGTCCAGCAGCTCGCGCAGGTCGGCGACCTCGGCGGCGGAGTTGACCACGAGCAGGTCGGCCCGCTCGACGATTCCGCGTTCGGCCTCGACCCGGGCGTCCGGCTCGCGCAGCTCGGGGTCCTCGAGCATCTTCGCCGCCGCCGTGGTGTGCATGGTCTGCAGGTACGGGGCGTGGGCCGCCCGCGCCAGCGCCGCGGCGGTGGACCCGGAGAGCCAGTAGTGGCCGTGCACGAACGCGACGGGCGGGGCGTCCGCGCCACCGAGGACGGGGCCGCCCGGCACGGCGTCCGAGGCGAGCCAGTCCAGGGCCGCGCGGGTGAACTCGGCGCCGAGTCCCGCCAGCTCCTCCTTGGGCACGGGAGCGGACGGCCCGGCGGCGAGGTCCACGACCGTGACCGGCGGGGCCTGCCCGCCGGCGTCCACCATCCGGACCCGTGCGCCGTCCGCTCCCACCGGCTCCTCCGCCCGGGTCAGCAGGATCATCCGCACGCCCCGGCGGGCCAGGGCGACGGCGGCCTGCCGCACGTAGACGTTCATGCCGCCGGCGTCGCCGCGGCCGGGCTGGGCCAGGGGGGAGGTGTGCAGGCTGACCCCGATCCCCACCGGCACGGACGACCGCAGTTCGGCGTCCACGGCGTCGAACAGTCGGGCCGCCGACGCCGAGTCCGCCAGGTCCTCGACGGAGACCATCCGTCCGGCGCCGTCGCCGAGCGGCACGGTCCAGTTCGGGTACTGGTCCTGGAGGGTGCCGGGCTGGTTCTGGATGCGCCGCTCGCCCACGGCGTCCACGAGCGCCACGCTGTGCAGGGCCGAGGGCGCCTGCGCGAGCAGGCGGTGCAGGGCCACGATCTGGCGTTCGCGCACCTCGGGGCCGGCGTCGGGGACGTCCACGTCCGCCTCGGCGAGCAGCCCGCGCCGGGCCGCGGCGGCGAGGAACGCGCGCACCTCCTCCGCCGACCGGCGGCGTTCCTGGGCGACGTCCACGGTGTAGAGGCCCAGCCGTTCGCGCAGGTCCACCTGGACGCCCTCGAGGTAGCCGGCCGTGGGCGGCAGGTCGTGCGTGTTCACCGCCGCCATGGCCAGCCGCCGGTAGCGCTCCGGCGGGGTGGGCTCGCCGTCCTCCTGCTCGAACCAGAGGATCGACGTGCCGAGCACGCCGGCCTCGGCCAGGCGGCGCTGCACCCACGGCTCGAACGTGCCGAGGTCCTCGCCCACCACGACGACGCCGGCCCGCTCGGCCTCAAGCGTGAGCACGGCGAGCATCGCCTCGTGGTCGTACTCGACGTACGCGCCCTGGGTGGCACCGGCGCCCTCCGGGATCCACCACAGGCGGAACAGCCCCAGGACGTGGTCCATGCGGATGCCGCCCGCGCCGCGCAGCACCGTGCGCAGCATGTCCCGGAACGCGGCGTAGCCGGTCTCGGCCAGGCGGCGCGGATGCCAGGGGTGCTGTGACCAGTCCTGGCCCAGCTGGTTGAACAGCTCGGGCGGTGCGCCGACGGACATGGTCGGCACCAGCACGTCCCCGAGCATCCACGCGTCCGCGGTCTCGCGGGTCGCCCCGACCGCCAGGTCCACCATGACGCCCATGCGCATGCCGGCCGCCCGGGCCCGCTGGTGCACGCCGGCGAGCTGCTCGGCGGCGATCCACTGCACCCAGCGGTGCAGGTCGACGTCGGTCGCGCGTTCGACGCGGACCCGCTCGGCCTCGACCCCGCCCGGCGCCCAGGCCGGGTCGGCGAGATCGGGCCCGGTGCCGTCGCCGTCCAGGCGCAGGACGGACCAGAGGGCGAAGTCGTCCAGGCCCGGGCCGGCCTCGGCGCGGAACCGCGCGTAGGCGGCCTCGCGCTCGGGGGAGCGGGGCACCTCGTGCACGCGGCGCAGCGCGGGCCACAGGACGGCGGCGACGGCGGCCCGATCGATCCGGCCGGTGCGCTCCAGCTCCGCCTGGACGCGGGCGCCGGCCGACCGCAGCTCCGCCTGCTCCGCGGCGGGCAGGTCGGCGAACTCGGGGATCGAGGGCACGTGCACGATCAGCGCCGAGAGGAACCGACGGGAGACGGGGGAGTAGGGGGAGTCCGCCGGATGGGGGCCGGGCTCGACCGCGTGCAGGGGGTGCAGCAGCAGGAAGTCGGCACCGTGCCGGGCGACGATCTCGGCCAGGGACGCCATGTCCGCCGCGTCTCCGATGCCCCACGAGTCCGCCGAGGTCACCGAGTAGCCCTGCGCGGCCGCGCCCCAGCCGCGGCGCTCGAGGAAGGGACGCGGCGTGCTCAGCCGGGTCGGGGCGCAGACCAGGACCGCGGAGGCGGTGGAGCCGGAGCCGCTGGTCACCTCCAGCCGGTGCCAGCCCGGGGCGAGGTCGGCGGGGATCTGCACGTGGACGCGCTCGCGCTCGACGCCGTCGACCAGGCGGACCTCGGACACCGGCTCGCTCACGCTCACGTCGAGGGTCTGCCCGTCCTCCGTGTGCACGCGGGCCGCGACCGGCTCCCCTGCGGCCACGTGGCACGGCACGGACAGGCGGTGACCGGACCGGGCGGCCACGGTGGGCGGGAGCACGTCCCGCCAGGGGGCCGTCTCCGCCTCCTCCACCGCCTCGGCCAGAGCGGCGACCCCGTCCGGTCGGACCGACACCCCGAGGGCGGCGAGCACCTTCACGAGGGCCTCGTCCGGCACGGTCTGGGCCGAGCCGTCCTGCCCGACGTACTCGGGCTGCACCCCGTGGGCTCGCGCGAGCCGATGCAGCAGTGCGGGGGCTTCCAGGGCCATCGGGTCCTCCATGCCGTCGTGCGGTTCCACCGACGGCGCCTGCCGTCGCACGGACACCACTCTAGAGGGGACGCCGGACGGGGGAACGCGCAGGGCCCCGGTCGTGACGACCGGGGCCCTGCTGCTCGACGAGCGGTGCGCGAGGGGGGACTTGAACCCCCACGTCCTTGCGGACACAGCGACCTCAACGCTGCGCGTCTACCAATTCCGCCACTCGCGCTCATCGGTGGAACCCTGGGAGAGGCTCCGTCGCCCACCGCGTTCCGGCCCTGTCCGGTCCGTCCCGCTCCGGGCAACTCGAGAAAGATAGCACGGGTTCGGGCTAGGCTCAAAACCATGGTCGAGAACATCGTGAACCCCGCCCGCTCGCGCCCCGAGGACCGCGTCGTGGAGATCTGCCGCGACCTCATCCGGATCGACACGACCAACCGCGGGGGCAACGTCTCCGTCGGTGAGCCCGAGGCCGCGGAGTACTGCGCCCGGCTCATGGCCGAGGCGGGGATGACCCCCCGCTTCTTCGAGTCGGCGCCGGGCCGGGTCTCCGTCGTCGGGCATCTGCCGGGCTGGGATCCGGAGGCGCCGGGGCTCGTCATCCACGGGCACACGGACGTGGTCCCCGCCGAGGCGGACGAGTGGAGCGTGGACCCGTTCGGCGCCGAGCTCAAGGACGGCATGATCTGGGGGCGCGGCGCCGTGGACATGAAGGGCATGGACGCCATGGTGCTCGCGGTGCTGCTGCACCTGGCCCGCACGGGCCGCCGGCCGCGGCGCCCCCTGACGGTCGCGTTCTTCGCCGACGAGGAGGCCGGCGGCGTCTACGGCGCACGCTGGGTCGTGGACCACCACCCCGAGGTGTTCGACGGGTGCACCGAGGCGATCTCCGAGGTGGGCGGCTTCTCCACGGAGGTGCACGGCTCGCGCGCCTACCTCGTGCAGACCGCGGAGAAGGGGCTCGCCTGGCTGAACCTCACCGCACAGGGCGCCCCCGGGCACGGCTCGGCCCCGCACCCGGACAACGCGGTCACCCGGCTGGCCGGCGCCATGACCCGCATCGGCGGGCACGAGTGGCCGCTCGTGTACACCAAGACCACGCGCGCGCTGCTCGAACAGGTGGCGGAGATCATGGGCGTCGACTTCGACGAGGCGGACCCGACGCCGCAGCTCGACGCGCTCGGGCAGGCCCGGTCCTGGGTGGCCGGCACCCTGCGCACCTCGTCCAACCCGACGGGGCTGACCGCCGGCTACAAGCACAACGTCATCCCGTCCTCGGCCACCGGCACCGTGGACGTGCGCCTGATCCCCGGGGAGGAGGAGTCCGCCCTCGCCACGATCGCCGAGCTCGCCGGCCCGGACGTGACCATCGCACCCGAGCACCGGGACGTCGCCCTGGAGACCCCCTTCTCCGGGGACCTGGTGGAGCTGATGATCGCCGCGCTGCAGGCGGAGGACCCCGAGGCCCAGGTGCTGCCGTTCATGCTCGGCGGGGGCACGGACAACAAGTCCCTCTCCCGGCTGGGCATCACCGGCTACGGCTTCGCGCCCATGCGCCTGCCCGCCGACCTGGCCTTCACGTCCCTGTTCCACGGCATCGACGAGCGGGTGCCCGTGGACGCGCTCGAGTTCGGCTGCCGGGTGCTCGAGCGGATGCTGGAGCCGCGCTGATCCGGGCCGCGGGCGGCGACGACGGCCGGGGCGGCGTCGTCGCGCCCGCGCCTCAGAGGGTCTGCAGGGTCGAGGCCACGCGCATCACCCGGCGGCGCATCCAGTAGCGGCGCGCCCCGTCGCGGTAGTGCACGGAGCGCTGCAGCTCCCATTGGCCGTACTCCGCGTGCTCCACGAGGCGCCGTCGGGCGTCGGCGAGGGACTCGTGGGCGGCGACCGTCATCACCAGGTACTCCCACTTCTGTCCGCGGGAGATCGCGTCGAGGGTCGAGGACATCAGCTGTTCACGCACCCGCCCATCCTGGCAGACGGCGTCGGGTCCGGCGGCCGGTCCCGTACGGCCCACCCCTGGCCGCGTCACCGGCCACCGGGTTACCGTTCACCCATGAGCTCTGACGCCCGCATGGCCCTCGAGGCCCTCACCACCGCCCTGAACGAACACCTCGTGGCCGCGCAGAACAAGCGGGGCGAGGACGACCCCGCCGTCGAAGCCGCCTTCTTCGCCGTGGCCGACGCCTTCGAGGCCTACGAGGACGCCCTGTACGCGGACACCGAGGAGGTCACCCCGCTCGACCTCTTCGACGACGAGGACGACGACGACTGACCGTCCTGCTCGTGACGGATCGCACGGCCCCGGGTTCCCACCCGGGGCCGTCGCGTAGAGTGACCCTCCGTGACGTGGATCGAAGCCATCATCCTGGGCCTGGTGCAGGGCCTCACGGAGTTCCTGCCCATCTCCTCCTCCGCCCACATCCGCATCGTGGGCGAGTTCCTGCCCTCCGCGACCGACCCGGGGGCGGCCTTCACGGCCATCACGCAGCTCGGCACGGAGCTGGCGGTCCTCATCTACTTCTGGCGCGACATCACCCGCATCATCGGCCGGTGGTGCGCCGCGGTCACGGGGCGGATCCCGCACTCGGACCCCGATGCGCGCATGGGCTGGCTGATCATCGTGGGCTCGATCCCGATCGCGGTCCTGGGCCTGCTGCTGGAGGACTGGATCGACACGGAGTTCCGCTCGCTGTGGATCACGGCGACCATGCTCATCGTGTTCGGCGTCCTGCTCGCCCTGGCGGACCGGCTCGGCCGTCAGACCAAGCCGCTCGAGAAGCTCACCGTGCGGGACGGCGTCCTCTACGGCCTGGCCCAGGCCCTCGCGCTGATCCCGGGCGTCTCGCGCTCCGGCGGCACCATCGCGGCCGGCCTGGCCATGGGCTACACCCGGCCCGCCGCCACCCGCTACGCGTTCCTGCTGGCGGTGCCCGCCGTGTTCGCCTCCGGCCTGTACAAGCTGTACACCTCGCTCACCGATCCCGGCACGCAGGGTCCGTACGGCATGGGGGAGACGCTGGTCGCGACCGCGATCGCCTTCGTGGTGGCCTACGCGGTCATCGCCTGGCTCATGCGCTTCATCAGCACCAACTCGTATCTGCCGTTCGTCTGGTACCGCATCCTCCTGGGCGGCGTCCTGTTCGCCCTGCTGGGCGCGGGCGTCATCAACGCCTGAGCCCGCTCCCGCCGCCGGGCATGACGGCCCGGCACCGCCGAACCACCCCGATGTGAGGAGTCCCGTGAAGTCCTGGAGCACCCCCGCCCCGCCCGCCGTGCCGAGCCGCCCCGACCGGCTGCGGCTGCACGACACCGCCACGGGACGGACCCGGCATCCGGGCAACGACGCCCAGCGCGCCTCGCTGTACGTCTGCGGGATCACCCCGTACGACGCGACGCACCTCGGCCACGCGAGCACCTACGTGGCCTTCGACCTGCTGCACCGCTACTGGCGCGCGGCCGGTCTCGAGGTCGCCTACGTCCAGAACGTGACCGACGTGGACGACCCCCTGCTCGAGCGGGCCGAGGCGACCGGCGTCGACTGGCGCGCGCTCGCCGAGGAGCAGACCGACCTGTTCCGTGCGGACATGGCCGCCCTCGAGGTGCTCGCCCCGGACCACTACGTCGGCGCGACCGAGGCGGTGGGCCTGGTGGTGGACGCCGTCGAGACGATGCTGGCGGCGGGCCGGGCCTACCGCGTGCCGGGCGGCGACGGTGAGCCCGACGGGGACGTCTACTTCGACGTCCGCGCGGCCCAGTCCGCGACCGACTGGCGCCTCGGGCAGGTCTCCGCGATGGGCCTGGACGAGATGGCCGCGGTGTTCCCGGAGCGGGGAGGCGATCCCGACCGCCCCGGCAAGCGCGACCCGCTGGACCCGCTGCTGTGGCGTGTGCACCGCGAGGGCGAGCCGGCCTGGGACGGGCGGTCGCTCGGCTCCGGCCGGCCCGGCTGGCACATCGAGTGCTCCGTGATCTCCCGGGCCCACCTGCCGGCGCCGTTCACGGTGCAGGGCGGCGGCTCCGACCTGCGGTTCCCGCACCACGAGTTCTCCGCCGCGCACGCCACCGCCGTCGACGGCCTGCCGCTCGCGCACACCTACGCGCACACCGGCATGGTGGCCCTGGACGGGGAGAAGATGTCCAAGTCCCTCGGCAACCTCGAACTCGTCTCCCGCCTGCGGGCGCGGGGCGTCGAGCCGGTGGCCGTCCGGGCGGCGATCCTCGCGCACCACTACCGGTCGGACTGGGAGTGGTCCGAGCAGGTGCTGGCCGACGCCCAGGCGCGCGTGGTCCGCTGGCGCGCCGCCCTGGACGGGCCGCATGCCGCCGCCGGCGTCGCCGTGCTGGACGCGGTGCACGCGGCGCTCTCGGACGACCTCGACGCCCCCCGCGCGCTGGAGGCCATCGACGCATGGGCGGCCGGCACCCTGCCGGGCCTGGCCGAGGCCGCCGCCGACCCGGTGTCGGTGGTCGACGTCGTGGCGGCGCTGCTGGGTCTGCGCCTGCGCTGACCCCGCCGGACGCGGCCGGGCGTCAGCGTCCGCCGCGCCCGCGCAGGTAGCGCTCGAACTCCCGCGCGATCGACTCGCCCGAGGCCTCCGGCAGCTGCTGGGTGTCCTGGGCCTCCTCGAGCTGCCGGACGTAGGCGGCGACGTCGGGGTCCTCGGCGGCCAGCTCGTCCACGCCGCGCTGCCATGCCCTCGCGTCGTCCTCCAGCCCGCGCGTGGACACGCTCACGTGCAGCAGGTCCTCGACCGCCTCGACCAGCCCGAGCAGCGTCTTGGGGGAGGGCGCCTGGGCCACGTAGTGGGGCACCGTCCCCCACAGTGAGAGGCTCGGCAGGCCGCGGCGCGCGGCCTCGTCCGCGATGACGCCGATGATCCCGGTGGGCCCCTCGTAGACCGGACGGTCCGCGCCGACGGCCACCCGCACGTCCACGAGCGGCGAGGTCGGGCGGGCGCGCAGGGGCCGGGTGTGGGGCACGTCCGCCAGCAGCGCACCCAGTGTCACGACGGCGTCCACGTCGCGCGCGTCGGCCGCCGTGAACAGCTCCTCGAGGAACGCGCGCCACCGCACGTTCGGCTCCACGCCGACGGCGAGGAGCACACGCACCCCGTCCGGCGGGGCGGCCTCGCCCGCGACGGGCCGGCCCTCCCGGTCCAGGAGCGCTTCGTGCAGGGTGACCGCCGGCCAGTCCAGCGTCCCCAGCCCGTCGGCGTCGCGCCGGACCAGCGGCCGGGTGACCTGGTAGTCGTAGAACTCGCCGTCGCACACCCGTCCCGCGTCCGCCGCGTCCCACTGCTCCCGCAGCGCGCCCAGGGCCCCGGTCGCGGCCTCCCCGGCGTCGTTCCACCCCTCGAAGGCCAGCAGCATGACCGTGGGGGCCCGCCGCCCGGCCTCGAGCGCGTCCACGGTCGCCGTCAGGTGGGTCCGCAGCGGGCCCAGGACGTCGTCCGGCTGGTCCTCGGAGGTAGCGTCGGTCATGGCGGCCAGCCTAGACACGGCCCGACGACGGGGTCACGGCCCGCGACCCGCCCGGCACACCCCGGCGGCGGCGCTCGATAGGATGCACTCCATGTCCCGCCACCCCGCGCCCGCCCCGGACGACCGTGCCCGCCGCCTGCCGCGCGCCGTCCTGTGGGACATGGACGGCACCCTCGTGGACACGGAGCCCCTGTGGAACGCCGTCCAGCGTCGGCTGGTGGTCGAGCACGGCGGCACCTGGTCGGAGGACCTGGCCGCCTCCCTCGTGGGACGCCCCCTCGACGAGGGAGCGCGCCGCCTGCAGGAGGCCGGGCTGGACCTGCCCGTGCAGCGGATCATCGACCTGACGATGGACGAGGTCGTCCAGGGGGTCGTCGGCGGGGTGCCGTGGCGGCCGGGCGCCCGGGAGCTGCTCGTGGCGCTCGCCGAGGCCGGCGTGCCGGGCGCCCTCGTGACGATGTCTCATGCCCCGCTGGCCCGCGCGCTGGCCGAGCGGGCGCCGGCGGGCACGCTGGACGTCGTCGTCTCGGGGGACATGGTCTCCCGGGGCAAGCCCGACCCGGAGGCGTACCGGCTGGGCCTGCAGCTGCTGGCCGAGCGGACACCGGGGCTGACGGCCGCCGACTGTGTGGCGGTCGAGGACTCCCCGGTGGGCGTCGGCGCGGCCATGGCCGCGGGCCTGCCGACGGTCGGCGTGCCCAGCGTGCTGCCGCTGCCGGCGGGGCTCGCGACCGTCGAGTGGACGACGCTTGCCGGCCGCACGCCGGCCGACCTCGCCGCGGTCCGTCGGATCGCCGCCGCGCGCGGGCCCGGGGCGGACGGGGCCGGATGAGCGGGCCCGCCTCCGTCCGGCTGGGCACGATCGCCGGCGCGCCGGTGCGCCTGTCCTGGTCCTGGCTTCTGATCGCCGCGGTCATCACCCTCGCGTTCGGCCCGCAGATCCAGCGCGCGCTGCCCTCGATCGGCGGCGGCGCCTACGGGGTGGCCCTGGGGTACGCCGTGCTCCTGGCGCTCTCCGTCCTGGTCCACGAGGCCGCCCACGCCCTCACCGGCCGCGCCTTCGGCCAGCGCACCGAGGAGATCGCGCTCACCCTGTGGGGCGGGCACACCCAGTTCCGCAGCCCGTCCGCCCGACCGCTGGACACGGTGCTCACCGCGATGGCCGGCCCCGCCGCGAACCTCGTGCTCGCGGGCCTCGCCCACCTGGCGGCCCGCGCCGTGGCCGGCCCGTCCGTCCCCGCCCTGCTGCTCGAGGTCACGGTGTGGGCCAACCTCCTCCTGGCCGCGTTCAACGCGCTGCCGGGCACCCCGCTCGACGGCGGCCGCATGGTCGAGTCCGCCGTCTGGGCCGCCACCGGCTCCCGGGCCCGCGGCGTCGAGGCGGCCGGCTGGGCCGGGCGCGTCGTCGCGGTGGGCGTCCTCGCGGCGGTGCTCGGCCCCCCGACCCTCGCAGGCCGCGCGCCGGACCTGTTCGTCGTCGTCCTGGCGGCCTGGGTCGCCCTCACGCTGTGGCGGGGCGCGGACGACGCCGTGCGCCACGGGCGCTGGAGCCGCCGGCTGGAGACCCTGCGGCTCGAGCAGGTCGAGGCGCCCGCCATCGCCCTGCCCGAGCACCTCAGCGTCGCCGAGGCCCTGGCCCAGGCGGACGGCGGCCGCCGCGCCGTCGTGGCCGTGGACGGGGCCGGTCGGCCCCGCGGCGTGCTGGACCTCACGGCCGCGGCGGGCCTGACCCCGGCGCGCCGCACGACCACCGCCCTGGCCGCGGTCGCCGTCGCCCTGGCTCCGGAGGCCGTCCTCGTCCGCGACGACGTCCCCGCCGCCGGTCCCGACCTGGCCGCCCGCCTGGCCGACCCCCAGACCCCCGTGTGGGTGCTGACCGACGCGCACGGCCTCGTGCGCTCCGTGGTGCCCCGCGAGACGATCCTCGCCGCCGTCGACGCGACGCGGCGTCCCTGAACCGAAGGAGCCCCCCATGACCGAACCCACCGGCGTGAGCGCGCGCCGCGGCCCCCTGCGGGCCGGCCAGCGCGTGCAGATCAAGGACGCGAAGGGCCGCCTCAACACGATCACCCTGCTGCCCGGCGGGGAGTTCCACAGCTACCAGGGCGTGCTGCGGCACGACGACCTGATCGGCGGCTTCGAGGGCGTCGTGGTCGAGAACTCGGCCGGCCAGCCGTACCAGGTGCTGCGCCCCCTGCTGAACGACTTCGTCCTGTCCATGCCCCGCGGCGCCACGGTGGTCTACCCGAAGGACGCGGCGCAGATCGTGCAGCAGGCGGACATCTTCCCGGGCGCCGTCGTGGTCGAGGCCGGCGTGGGCTCCGGCGCCCTGTCCATGTCCCTGCTGCGCGCCGTGGGCGACCACGGTCGCCTGCACTCCTACGAGCGCCGCCCGGAGTTCGCGGACGTCGCCCGGGCCAATGTGGAGGCCTTCTTCGGCGCCGAGCACCCCGCCTGGTCGGTGCACCTCGGCGACGCGCAGGAGGAGATGCCCAAGGTCCACGAGCCGGGCTCCGTGGACCGGGTGGTCCTGGACATGCTGGCCCCCTGGGAATGCCTCGACGCCGTCGCCGAGGTCCTGGCCCCCGGCGGTGTGTGGCTGAACTACGTGGCCACCGCCACCCAGCTCTCCCGCGTGGCCGAGGCCATCCGGGACTCGGGCCGCTTCACGCAGGTCGAGGCCAACGAGACCCTCGTGCGCGGCTGGCACCTGGACGGGCTCGCCGTGCGCCCCGACCACCGCATGGTCGCGCACACCGGCTTCCTCCTCACGGCCCGCCGCCTGGCCTCGGGCGAGGAGGCGCTGCGCCTGAAGAAGCGCTCCAAGGTCTCCGAGTTCAGAGCCGAGGACGTCGAGGCCTGGCAGCCGGCCGACGAGGCCCGGTGGACGCCCGAGGCCCTCGGCGAACGGCCGATCACAGACAAGAAGGCGCGCAAGGCGGCGAAGGAGGCCCGCCTCATGGCCGCGCGGTCACGCGCCGCCGAGCAGGGCGTGGACGCGTACGGTGGGAGGACCCCGACCGGGGAGCAGGACTGAGTGGACGGAGCACCGGTGGACCACCACGCGCAATCAGGCACGGAGCACGCCGAGCAGCGCCTCGCCGAGGCACGGGAGCTGCTGCGGCAATCCCAGGCCGAGGCCGAACGGCTGCGGCACCAGCTGCAGTCCGCCCAGCGGCACGCCGCCGGCCTGAGCGAACGCCGTCGGGCCGCCGAGGCCCAGACGCAGACGGCCGCCCGCAACAACCGGCGCATGGTCGAGCTGCTCGAGGCCACGCGCGCCGAGATCACGACGCTCAAGGAGAACCTGGACGCCGTCACGCATCCGCCGTTCACCTTCGCCACCCTCGAGGCCGTCCACGCCCCGCGCGAGCCCGAGGAGGGCGTGGAGACCGGCGCCGTGGTGCGCGGGGGAGCGGACGTCGTGCAGAACGGCCGGCGGCTGCGCGTGACGGTCTCCCCGCTGCTCGACGCCGCCCGCCTCACCCCCGGCGCCCAGGTGCTGCTGGACGAGTCCAGCTCGATCGTCGGCGTCGCCCCGGGCACGGGGTCGGGTCAGCTGCTGCGCGTCAAGGAGGCGCTGCCCGACGGCGGCCTCGTCCTGGCCGGCACGGCGGACGAGGAGCGCGTGGTGCGGCGCGCGCCCGCGCTGGAGGGCGTCGACCTGCGCCACGGGGACGCCGTCACCGTGGACGCCCGCGTCGAATGGGCGCTGCGGCGGGTCGAGCTGTCCGAGGTGGACGAGGTGCTGCTGGAAGAGGTCCCGGACGTCACGTTCGAGGACATCGGCGGCCTCGGCCCGCAGATCGACCGGATCCGCGAGGCCGTCGAGATCCCGTTCCTGCACCCCGAGGTCTACCGCGAGCACGGCCTGCGCGCCCCCAAGGGGATCATGCTGTACGGCCCGCCCGGCACCGGCAAGACCATGCTCGCCAAGGCCGTGGCCAACGCCCTCTCGGCCCGCAGCGCGGACGGCGAGCGCTCGTTCTTCCTCAACGTCAAGGGACCCGAGCTGCTGAACAAGTACGTGGGCGAGACCGAGCGGCAGATCCGCGTCATCTTCGACCGGGCCCGCGAGAAGGCCGACGCCGGCTTCCCCGTGGTCATCTTCTTCGACGAGATGGAGTCGCTGTTCCGCACGCGCGGCTCCGGCGTCTCCTCGGACGTGGAGACCACGATCGTCCCGCAGCTGCTCACCGAGATCGACGGCGTCGAGGCCCTCGAGAACGTGATCGTCATCGGCGCCTCCAACCGCGAGGACATGATCGACCCGGCCGTGCTCCGCCCCGGCCGACTGGACGTGAAGATCCGCGTGGACCGTCCCGACGCCGCCGGCGCCGCGGAGATCATGGCCAAACACCTCACCGCGGACGTGCCCCTGCACGCCGACGACGTCGTCGCGGCCGGCTCCGCGGACGCGGCCCGCGCGACGCTCATCGCCCGGACGGTCGCCGCCCTCTACGACCGCGGCGCGGACACCGCGCTGGCGGAGCTGACGGACGTGTCCGGCACGACCCACGCCCTGCACCTGGCCGACCTCGTCTCGGGCGCCGTGGTGGCCGACGTCGTGGACCGCGCCAAGCGGCACGCGGTGCGCGACTACCTGGCCGCCGGCCAGGCCCCGGCCGCGCTCGGCGTCCGCGAGGGCCACCTGCGCGAGGCCGTGGCCGCGGTGCTGGAGGACCAGACGGACCTCCTGGCCACGGTCGCGCCCGCCGAGTGGGCGCGCACCTCCGGCTGGCGCGGTCCTCGGCTGCGCTCGCTGCGCATGGTCCGGGGGGTCGAGGCATGAGCGCGTTCGGCCGCGGGGCCGCGGACGGCTTCGCCCGGGCCGTCGACGTCGGCCCGACCCCCGCCTTCGAGGGCCAGCGCCGGCTTTTCCACGGCGCGGCCGTTCCCCCGAACGGGCGGGACGCCGCCGGCTGGGGCGTGCACCGGGTGATGGGCACGGAGACCGAGTTCGGCATCCACGCGCCGGCCAACCCGGGGGCGCACCACAGCGTGCTCTCGGTCGAGCTCGTGAACGCGTACGCGGACCTGGCGACCCGGTCCGGCTCGGCGGTGGCCGGCACGGAGTGGGACTACACGGGGGAGTCGCCGCTCGTGGACGCCCGCGGCTGGCGGCTGCCGCGTTCGGCGGCGCACCCCTCGCAGCTGACCGACGAGGCGCTCGTGGGCCCGGACGGGGAGCCCGTGCACCTGCTGCTGTCCACCGTGCTGGCCAACGGCGCGCGCTGGTACGTGGACCACGCCCACCCGGAGTACTCGTCGCCGGAGACGACCACCCCGCGGGACGCCATGGTGTGGGACGCCGCCGGGGACCTGGTCGCCCAGGCGGCGGCCGAGCACATCGGCCAGGCCGAGGGCGCCCCGGAGGTGCTGGTCTACAAGAACAACGTGGACGGCAAGGGCCAGTCCTACGGCGCGCACGAGAACTACCTCGTGGCCCGGTCCCTCGACTTCGAGGAGCTCACCGCCGTCCTGCTGCCGTTCTTCGCGGCGCGGCAGGTGCTCGTGGGCGCGGGCCGCGTGGGACTCGGCCCGGCGGGGGAGCGGCCGGGCTTCCAGCTGTCCCAGCGGGCCGACTACTTCGAGGAGCCCGTGGGCCTGGAGACCACGATCCACCGGCCGATCGTCAACACGCGGGACGAGCCGCACGCCCGCCCCGAGGCCTACCGCCGGCTCCACGTGATCATCGGCGACGCGACGCTGAGCCAGCACGCCACGTGGCTGCGGATGGGCATGACCGCGCTCGTCCTCGCGATGGCCGAGGCCGGGACGGCGCCCCGGCTCACCCTGGACGACCCGGTGGCCGCGTTGCAGACGATCAGCCACGACCCGGGCCTGCGGGCCACGGTGCCCCTGCTCGAACGCACCGCGGACGGCCCCGTGCGCCGGCACTGGACCGGGCTGCAGATCCTGCGGTCCTACCTGGACGCGGCCCGCGCCCACTGCGCCGCCTTCGGGGCGGCGGATCCGCAGACGCGCGAAGTGCTGGACGCCTGGGCCGTCGACCTCGACGACGCCACCGCGGATCCGCTGTCCCTGAGCGACCGCGCCGACTGGGCGGCCAAGCTGCGCGTCCTCGAGGGCCTGCGGGCCCGCACGGGCGCGGACTGGACCGACCCCCGCCTCGCGATGGTGGACCTGCAGTACGCCGACCTCCGCCCGGCCCGCTCCCTGCACCGCCGCCTCGTGGCCGCCGGCGCCCTCCGGACGCTCGCCGATGAGGCGGAGATCCGTGCCGCCGTCGCCACGCCGCCGCGGGCCACCCGCGCGTGGACCCGCGGCAACCTCGTGGGCCGCCACGGTGACCGCGTGGCCGGCGCCGCGTGGGAGACGCTGCTGCTGCGCGGGGCGGGGGAGCGGGTGCACCGGCTGCACCTGGCCGAGCCGCTGGTCGGCGCCGCCGTGGACCTGCCCGGCTGGTGGGAGGACGCCGCCGCGCCCCGGCCCGACGACGAGGCGCTCGTGGCCACGCTGGCGCCGCTGTTCGGCGCACGGGCCTGAGGCGGGGGCGGGCGCTCAGCCCGTGACGGCCGCGCGCACGCGGCCCAGCAGGGCGTCCGCCCGCGCGACGAGACGGTCCGCCCGGTCGACGTCGGTGCGCAGGACGCCCTCCAGGCCCTCGTCGCGGAGGGGGCCCAGGTTGGTCTCGAGGGTCACCGCGGCGGCGGTGAGGCCGCCCCGGACGCAGCCGAGCGCCGCACCGACGTCGGAGAGCACGTTCGGGTTCGCCGCGTCCAGCACACGCTCGGCCAGGTCCAGTGCACGCGCGGCGGCATCGACGATCCCGCGGGGTGGCCGGACGGCCTCGGCCAGGGCGGCCTGGATCGCGGCCGAGCGCCGGGCCCGGTCCTCCGGGGTGTCGCGGGGCAGCCCGAACGCCTCGGCCACGGCGCCGAAGCCCCGCTCGTCGCCGTCGGCGAGGCCGAGGCACGCCGCGATCAGGCCCTCCGATGCCCGGGCGTCCTCCTCGGCTGCGCTGAACCGGGCCGCCATGGCCAGCAGTCCGGCGCCCTCGGCGACCGCCAGCGCGCCCGTCGCGCCGCCACCGGGGGTGGGCTCGCCGGAGGCGAGGCGGCCCAGATAGCTCTCGATGCTCTCGTCGCGGATCATGCCCCCACGGTGCCAGACCGGGCCCGACCGCGGCCCGCCCTCAGGCGCGCTCCCAGGACGCGACCGGCCCCGGGACGATCGTGAACAGCGGGTGCACGTCGGGGACGGGCGTGTCCGACCACTGTTCGAGCCAGGCGGGGCTGCGCGCGGCCAGCTTGGCGCACAGGTGACGCCACTCCAGGTCGCGCTGGCCCGTGGTGGCCGGGATCGGTGCGAGACCGGCGGGCGGGATGCGCACGGCGCCGTCGGGGGCGGGGCACGGCCGGTCGATCCGGGAGTGATCGAAGCGATAGCCGCGCGCCGTGGCCTCGGCCTCGAGGCCGGAGAGGAACGCACCGACGGCGCCGGACGGGTCCGGGTGCTCCCGGAACCTCAGCAGCTGCGGGTGGTCCCGATATCCGCGCGTGCGGCCGGCCAGGACGGCCTGCGCGAGCAGGGCCTCGCGCCAGGCGCCCGTCAGGCCCTGGCGGTCGAGGTGGCGGGGATGAAGGGTCCACAGGCGCATGCCCCCATCCTGCCAGCGTGGGGCAACCCGGGGACGTGGGGCTGAAACGTGGCCCGCGCGTGGGGCAGGATGGGTGGACGCGGACGGAGCACACCGACCCGCGTCGACGCACGAGGAGGCCACCATGTCCCAGGAGCAGATCCGCCCACGCCCGTCCGGCGGCGACGACGAGACCGGCGCCGCGGCGGGCCAGGCGCACGTGAAGCCCGCGGCCCAGGACCAGGGCCTGGACAGCCTGCTGGACGAGATCGACTCGGTGCTGGTGTCCAACGCCGAGGAGTTCGTCAAGGGCTTCGTCCAGAAGGGCGGCCAGTGACCGACGCGGACCGCGCCCGCCGGATCCTCGGGCTGGAGACGGAGTACGGCGTCCAGCATTGGAACCCGCAGGGGCGCCCGCTCAGTCCCGAAGAGGTCGTCCGCTACCTCTTCCGGCCCGTCGTCGAGTGGGGGAGGTCCTCGAACGTGTTCGTGGCCAACGGCTCCCGGCTCTATCTCGACGTCGGCTCCCACCCCGAGTACGCGACCGCCGAGTGCTCGACGCTCGACGAGCTCATCGCCTCGGACGGGGCGGGGGACCTGCTGCTGCACGACCTCGTGGTCCAGGCCGAGGAGCGCATGGCCGCGGACGGGGTCGGCGGCCGGATCCACCTCTACCGCAACAACGCCGACTCCTCGGGCAGCTCCTACGGCTCCCACGAGAACTACCTGCTGCGCCGGCGCACCGAGTACCGGCGGCTCACCGAGGCGCTCGTCCCGTTCCTCGTCTCCCGGCAGATCCTCGTGGGCGCGGGCCGCGTCGTGCCCGCCGGCACGTGGCCCGAGGGCGAGGGCCCGGCCCACTTCGCGTTCTCCCAGCGCGCCGACTTCGTGCAGGACGGCGTGTCCTCCTCCACCACGCGGTCCCGGCCGATCATCAACACGCGGGACGAGCCGCACGCGGACGCCTCCGAGTACCGGCGCCTCCACGTGATCGTGGGGGACACGAACCTCTCCGAGCACACCCACCTGCTGCGCTTCGGCGCCACCGACCTGCTGCTGCGGATGATCGAGGCGGGCTTCCCGCTCGGGGACCGCGTCGTCGCCCACCCCACCCGCGCGGTGCGGCAGATCTCCCACGACCTCACCGGCACGGCCCGCATCGCGCTCCGGGAGGGGGAGGCCTCCGCCCTCGAGCTGCAGGAGCACTACCTCGAGCGGGCCCGCGCCTTCGTCGCCGCGGAGGGTGCCCACCACGACCGGGTGGGGGAGGTCCTCACCCTGTGGGGCGAGGTGCTCGACGCCGTCCGCACCGGTGACCGGTCCCGCATCGAGGACCGCATCGACTGGGCGATCAAGCTGCGCCTGCTGGAGGACTACCGGGCCCGCCACGACCTGGGTTGGGACGCGCCCCGCCTCGCCCAGCTGGACCTGGCCTTCCACGACATCGACCCCGACCGGGGGCTGTTCCGCCTGCTGCTGCGGCGCGGCGCCGTCGCGCGCCTGCTGCCCGAGGACGCCGCCCGGTCCGCCGTGGAGACCGCCCCGCCCACCACCCGGGCCCGCGTGCGCGCGGACTTCGTGGCCCGCGCCCGGGAGCGCGGCCTGGACTACGCCGTCGACTGGACGACCCTGAAGCTCACCGACCATCCGCTGCACGCGATCGTGACGAAGGACCCGTTCGACACGTCGTCGGCCGCCGTCGACCGGCTGTTCGAGCGGATCGCCTGACAGCGCGCGTCCAGGACGCGCCGTTAGGGTGACCCGCATGAGTTCGTTCGAGACCCCCCAGCCCCCGACGGCCCGCCGCCGTCGCCGCCTGCTGCCGCTGCTGTCCCTCGGCGCCGCAGGCCTGATGCTGGCCACCGCCTGCGCCACCGGCGACGACGGCGCGGACCAGCCCCACAGTGACACCGCGTCGGCCTCCACGTCGGCCGCCCCCGAGCGGGCGGCCGTCGGCGAGGGCCAGGGGGAGCCGGACGCCCTGACGGGTGTCACCTTCACGGAGGGCGACGGCGGGGCGCCGACGGTCGAGATCGACGGGGAGATCGACACCGACCAGCCCACCACGCGCGTGCTGACCGCCGGCGAGGGGGAGCAGGTGCAGGAGGGCGACGTCCTGAAGATGTCGATCGCCGTCGTCGATCCGGCCAGCGGCGAGGTGGTCGCCGAGAACTTCAGCGGCGAACCGGAAGCCGTGCCCGTGGACGACCAGCTCAAGTCCATGAACCCGGAGATCCACGAGATGCTGGTGGGCAACGGCGCCGGCACGATCGTCGCCGCGTACAGCCCCGAGTACGACGTCTCCGTCCCGCAGACCGAGAGCGCGTCGCCGAGCGCCTCCCCCTCCACCCAGACGCAGCCCGCCCAGCTGTTCGTCTACAAGATCGACGCCATCCTGCCGAAGCAGGCCGAGGGCGAAGAGGTGACCGAGCGGGACGAGCGCCTGCCCGACGTCACCGTGGACGAGGAGAGCGGCCGGCCGAGCATCGCGAAGCCCGACGGCGAGGCGCCCCAGGAGCTGGTGGTCCAGCCCCTGATCGAGGGCGAGGGCCGCGAGGTCGGCGCGGACGACACCGTGACCGTGCAGTATGAGGGCGTGACGTGGTCCGACGGTGAGGTCTTCGACTCGTCCTGGGAGACGGGTCAGGCCATCACGTTCTCCCTCAACCAGGTCATCGAGGGCTGGAAGGAGGGTCTGGCCGGCCAGAAGGTGGGCTCGCGCGTCCTCCTGTCGATCCCGGCCGAGAAGGCCTACGGTGAGCAGGGCAGCCCGCCGGACATCGGCGAGAACGAGCCCCTGCTGTTCGTGGTGGACATCCTGGACGCCCAGGCGTCCGCCACCCCGTCGGCGAACTGACCCCGTCCACGAGAACCCAAGAGGAGAGCACCGTGTCCTTCGGACAGCGCGACTACGACCGCACCAAGCCCGAGATCGACTTCCCGGGCGAGACCCCGCCCACCGAGCTCGTGGTGGAGGACCTGATCGAGGGCTCCGGCCCGGCCGTCGAGGCCGGCTCCCGCGTGCAGGTCCACTACGTGGGCGTGGCCTGGTCCACCGGCGAGGAGTTCGACGCCTCGTGGAACCGCGGCACCCCGCTGCCCCTGACCGTCGGCGTCGGCCAGGTCATCGCCGGCTGGGACCAGGGCCTGCTCGGCATGAAGGTCGGCGGCCGCCGCCGCCTCGAGATCCCGCCGCACCTGGGCTACGGCGCCCGCGGCGCCGGCTCCGCGATCGGGCCGAACGAGACGCTCATCTTCGTCTGCGACCTCGTCTCGGTCGACTGACCCCGGGCCCCGTGACCCCACCCGCCCCGCGGCGCGCCGGCGACGAGGCCGCCGAGCGCATCATCTCGCTGCTGTGGCTGCTGCTCTCGGCACCGCACGGTCTCGAGCGTGACCGGATCCGACGGCAGGTCGTCGGCTATGAGGGGCTCACGGACGCCGCCTTCGAGAAGCTCTTCCAGCGGGACCGCCGCGTGCTGCGCGCCGTGGGGGTCCCGCTGGAGACGCTCGAACCCGCGGGCTTCGACGAGGGCGAGGCGGGGGTGCGGCACCGCGTCGTCCGCGATGCGCTGCTGCTGCGCGACCTCGACCTGACCGTGGACGAGCGCCGCGCCCTCGTGCGGGCGCGGCGCCTGTGGGGCGACTCGCCGCTGCGCGCCGACGTCGTCCGCGCCGTGGGCCTGCTGTTCCAGCCGGCCACCGACCTCACGGGCGACGACGAGCTGGCCGGGTACCACACCCTCATGCCCCGGGCCGACCCCCGGCTCGAGGCCCTCACCCAGGCCGTGGCCGACGAGGCCGTGCTGCGCTTCCCCTACCGCGACGCGCGGGGGCGGGCCACCCGGCGCACCGTGCGGGCCTGGTTCCTCACCCTCGTGCGCGGCCGCTGGTACCTCACCGGCTGGGACCTCGACCGCGGCGCCGAGCGCAGCTTCCGGCTCACCCGGATGGAGGGGGAGCCGCGCCGCGTCGAGCGGGCGACGGACGCCCCCGGCCGTCCCGAGGACCACGACCACGCCGGCCTCGTGGCGCGCCTGGCCGGGCAGGCCGACGCCGAGCGGGTCCGGGTGTGGCTCGCGCCCGGCCGGGGTCAGGGCGTCCGCGCGGTCGGTGAGCCGGCCGAGCCCCGGGTCGAGGACGGCGCCGCACCGGGGCCCG
The DNA here is from genome assembly GCF_040546065.1 of Micrococcus sp. UYEF5. NCBI lineage: Bacteria > Bacillati > Actinomycetota > Actinomycetes > Micrococcales > Micrococcaceae > Micrococcus > Micrococcus sp. UYEF5. The sequence goes on along the minus strand of NZ_JBEPNB010000002.1, from coordinate 236,879 downwards.
ACTGGGAGCTCTGGGAGGCCCCCGCCGGACCGCGCGAGGACGGCCTCGCCGCGGAGATCGGCGGCCTGCTGGGCCGGGCCGTGCCCTCGGCCGCGCACCCGGACCTGACCGACCGCGTCCGCGCGGGCCTGGCCGCCGCGGCGGAGACCCACGCCGGTCCCGCCGACCCGGCCCTGCTCGAGGTGGCGCTCGCCGCGCCCGTCCGGCGCCGCGCCCGCGACTCGAGCGAGGACCTCGTGGGCCGCCTGCTGGACATCGTGGGGCTGGCCAACCGGGCCGGTGGGGTGGACCGGGCGGAGCTGCGCGCGCGTCTCGGGGTCACCGACGAGCGCCTCGACGCCGACCTCGAGACGCTGCGCTACTGCGGCATGCCCGAGCGCGACTTCCCCGGCTTCCAGTTCGAGGTGGCGGAGGTGGCCGGCCGCGTCCACGTGGAGCGCGCCGCCGACCTGGCCGGTCCCGTGCGGCTGACGCGCCCCGAGGCGCACAGCCTCGTGGCCGCCCTGCAGACGGTCGCGGACCTGCCGGTGCTGGACGAGGCCGACCGCGAGGCCGCTCGCTCCGCCCAGCGCCGGATCCGCGCCGCGGTCCTGGACGCGGGGGCCCCGGATGCGGACGACGCGGACGACGCCGCCCTCCGGGAGGCCGAGGCGCACACCGCCGGCGAGCCCCCGGTCGCCGTCGCCGCCCACTGGGACGTGGCCGTGGACCCCGCGACGGTGCGCACCCTGCTGGCCGCCGTGGCGGAGCGGGCCGTCGTGCACCTGACCTACCGCTCCGTGCATGCCGATGCCCTCACCGAGCGGGACGTGGAGCCGCTGGCCCTGGTGCAGGACGGGGCGCGCCTCTACCTGCAGGCGTGGTGCCGTCGCGCCGAGGACCACCGGGTGTTCCGGGTGGACCGGATCAGCGCGCCCGCACCCACGGGGGAGACGTTCGCGCCCCGGGCTCGGCCCGCGCGCTGGCGGGTCCATCCCGACGACGCCGCGGGGGTGCCGGTGCTGCTGCGCTGGGCCCATCCCGTCCGCGACGCGGCCGCCGGCTACCGCCCGGACGCCCAGGCCGACCTGCCCGACGGCGACCGGCTCACCCGGGTGCATCTGACCGACGCCGCCGTGGCGGCCGCGCTGGTCGGACGCCACGGCGGCGCCGTCGAGGTGCTGGCCCCCGCCGACCTCCGGACGTCCGTGGCGGACGCGCTGGGCGATGCCCTCGCGGCCCTGCCGGCGCGGTAGCCTGGACCCCGGAACCCCATCGAAAGGACCCTTCATCATGGCTGGACTCCAGGGCTGGCAGCTCGTCATCATCATCCTGCTCGCGATCCTGCTCTTCGCGGCGCCGAAGCTGCCCGCGATGGCCCGCAACCTCGGCCAGTCGATGCGCATCTTCTCCTCCGAGGTGAAGCAGATGCGCACCGAGGGCAAGGGCACCACGGACGAGCGCTCCGGCGCCGGTTCCACCGCCGCGGACGAGCCGGTCGAGGGCCGCGTCGTCGAGCGTGACGAGACCGACCCGCGCGACCCGCGCTGAGCCGGAAGGACCCCCACCCGATGACCGAGGTCGACGAGGTCGCCCGCCGCACCCGGCGCCGCCGGAAGCGGCGGGACAACCCCACCGGCGAGATGCCGCTGCGCGAGCACCTCACGGAGCTGCGCAACCGACTGCTGAAGTCGGCGCTCGCCGTCGCGGTCGGCATGGTGATCGGCTTCCTCGTCTACCAGCCGGTCATGGCGGAGCTGTTCCGCCCGGTCAAGGAGATCGCCAGCCAGGGACACACGGCGGCCGTCGCCTATGACACGGTGGCCTCGCCGTTCGACCTCATGCTCAAGGTCAGCATGTTCATCGGGCTCATCCTGTCCAGCCCGGTCTGGCTCTACCAGATCTGGGCATTCATCGTGCCGGGTCTGAAGAAGGCCGAGAAGAAGTACGCCCTGGGCTTCATCGCCGCGGCCGTGCCCCTGTTCATCTTCGGCATCGCGCTGGGGTGGCTCGTGATGCCGCAGGCCGTCCAGTTCTTCGTGGGCTTCACTCCCGAGGGCGGCGCGAACCTCCCGACGGCGTCGGTGTACATCAGCTTCGTCACGCGTCTCTACCTCGCGTTCGGCGTGGCCATGGTCCTGCCGGTGCTGCTGGTGGGACTGAACATGCTCGGCATCCTGCCGGGCCGCACGATCGTCCACCACTGGCGCATCACCGTCTTCGTGATCATGCTGATCGCCGCGATCGCCGCCCCCGGTGCGGACGCCATCTCCATGTTCTACATGGCGATCCCGCTCGTCGTCCTCTTCGGCGTGGCCATCGTCCTGTGCCTGTGGGGGGACCGTCGTCGTGACCGCCGCTCGGGGCAGCGCGAGGTGGACGTCGAGGCGGAGCTCGCCGAAGGCCCGAAGCCGCTCGATCAGATCTGAGCGTCGTACGCGGCGGCCCTCCCGCCCGGACGCACGACCACGACGGCGTCCGGACCCGCCAGTAGGGTGGGGCCATGGCCCACCATCCCGCGTCCGCGACCCCGCACGACGAACCCGAGCTGAGCCCGGCGGGGCGCTACGCCCGTGCCCGGGCGGCCCGGCACCATGCCGGCTCCGAGCTCGGCCGGTTCGCCGCACGCGTGGGCTTCCCCCTCGACGACTTCCAGCGCCGCGCGTGCGCCGAGGTCGAGGACGGCCACGGCGTCCTCGTCGCGGCGCCCACCGGTGCCGGCAAGACGGTGGTCGGCGAGTTCGCCGTCCACCTGGCCCTGGCCCGCGGCACGAAGGCGTTCTACACCACCCCCATCAAGGCCCTCAGCAACCAGAAGCACGCGGACCTCGCCCGCGTGCACGGCGCGGAGAACGTCGGCCTGCTCACGGGGGACACCTCCGTCAATCCGGACGCGCCCGTCGTCGTGATGACCACCGAGGTGCTGCGCAACATGCTGTACGCGCAGTCGGACACCCTCATCGACCTCGGCTTCGTCGTCATGGACGAGGTCCACTACCTCGCCGACCGGTTCCGGGGACCGGTGTGGGAGGAGGTCATCATCCACCTGCCCGAGCACGTGCAGCTGATCTCCCTGTCCGCCACGGTGTCCAACGCCGAGGAGTTCGGCGCCTGGCTCGACACGGTCCGGGGCGCCACCACCGTGATCGTCTCGGAACACCGGCCGGTGCCGCTGTGGCAGCACATCATGGCCGGGGGCCGGCTCTACGACCTGTTCGCCGAGGACATCGCCTTCGAGGACGCCGCGGACCGGGACGGGGAGGCCCTGCTCAACCCCGAGCTCAAGCGCCTGGGGGAGGAGGCCGAGCGCCGGTTCCAGCGCGCCGACTGGGGGCGCCCCGGGCGGCAGCAGCACCGCGACGGGCGCGGGGGCGGCACGAAGGGGCGGGCCAGGGGCGGCCGGCACACGGGTCGCGACGGCGGCCGGGGCCGGACCGGCTCGTCCGCACTGGACCGGGAGCGGCCGGTCTCCGGTCGGCCGGGCGGTCACGACGGCGGCCCGCGGCGCGGACCGCGGCTGTCCACGTCGCGTCCGGAGATGATCCGGGTCCTCGACCGCGACGGGCTGCTGCCATGCATCACCTTCATCTTCTCCCGGACCGGCTGCGACGCCGCCGTGGAGCAGTGCCTGCGGGCCGGGCTCGACCTCACCACGGCGCGGGAGAAGGCGCTCGTGGCCGAGCGGGTCGAGGAGGCGGCGCGCCTGCTGCCCGTCGAGGACCTGGAGATCCTCGGGTTCTGGGCGTGGCGGGACGGCCTGTCCCGGGGCTTCGCGGCCCACCACGCCGGCATGCTGCCCCCGTTCAAGGAGGCCGTCGAGGACCTGTTCACCGCCGGCGCGCTCAAGGCCGTGTTCGCCACGGAGACCCTCGCCCTCGGCATCAACATGCCGGCCCGCTCCGTGGTGATCGAGAAGCTGGTCAAGTTCAACGGCGAGAACCACGTCGACATCACGCCGGGGGAGTACACCCAGCTGACGGGCCGGGCGGGCCGCCGCGGCATCGACGTCGAGGGCCACGCCGTGGTGATGTGGCGTCCCGGGCTGGACCCGGCCGCCGTCGCGCGCCTGGCCTCGCGCCGCACGTACCCGCTGCGCTCCTCGTTCCGGCCCACCTACAACATGTCCGCTAATCTGCTGGCGCAGGTCGGCGCGGAGCAGGCGCGGGGCATCCTCGAGTCCTCGTTCGCCCAGTTCCAGGCGGACCGCTCCGTGGTGGGCCTGGCCCGCGAGCTCCGTTCGAAGCAGGCCAGCCTCGAGAAGTACGAGGAGGCCATGCAGTGTCACCTCGGCGACTTCGCCGAGTACCTCACCCTGCGCAAGGAGCTCGCGGCCGCGGAGAAGTCCGGCTCGCAGGGACGCCGTCGAGCCCACCTGGCCGCCGTGAAGGACTCGCTCGCGAACCTCGCGGTCGGGGACGTCGTCGAGCTCGATGCCGGCCGCTCACTCGGCCGGGCCGTCGTCGTGTTCCCCGCCGGCAACCCCCAGAATCCGCGCGTCGGCGTCGTCACGGACAAGGCGCAGCTGCGCCGCATCACGGTGGACGACGTCGCCGGGCCGGTCGAGCCGGTGGCAGGCGCCGCCCTGCCCCAGGTGGTGCAGGTGAAGACGCCCGCGCAGCGCAAGGACGTCGCCGCGCTCATGCGCGAGGCCGTGCGCACGGGCCGCCCGCCCGCCGGAGGCCGCAGCACGGCGGGCTTCCGCCTCCGGGAGGACCCGGCCGCGCCCCGGGTCGAGGAGCTGCGCCGGGCGCTGCGCCGCCACCCGTGCCACGGCTGCCAGGACCGCGAGGAGCACGCCCGCTGGGGCGACCGCTGGTGGGCCATGCGGCGGGAGGTCTCCGTCCTGAGGGAGCGCATCGCGGGCCGCACCAACACCATCGCCCGCACGTTCGACCGCGTGGTCGGTCTGCTGCGCGCCTACGGCTACGTGCAGGAGGACGCGCCCTCACCCCGTGCGGCGCTCACGGAGCGCGGCGGGGCCCTGCGCCGGATCTACGGCGAGCGGGACCTGTTCACCTCGCTGGTGCTGCAGGATCCGGCCATGGACGGCCTGACGCCGGAGGAGTGGGCCGCCGTCGCCGCGCTGCTCGTGTACCAGGGCAAGGGGGAGACCGAGCCCGGACTGGTCCCGATGCCGACCCCCCGGCTCGCGCGCGTCGCGGAGGCCGCCGAGCGCATCGAGGAGCGCCTGCGCACGGACGAGGCCCAGGCCCGGCTCGAGCCGACGCCCCGGACGGACCCCGGGCTGGTGGCACCCATGCACCGCTGGGTGCGGGGCGCCACCCTGCGCCGCACCCTTGACGGCGCGGACCTCGCCGCGGGCGACTTCGTCCGCTGGGCGCGGCAGGTCATCGACGTGCTGGGCCAGCTGGCCAACGTCCCCGGGGACACCCGTCGCAGCCGTGCCTGCCGCCGGGCCGCGGACCTCGTCTCCCGCGGCGTCGTGGCCACCTCGCTGCCGGCGGCCTCGGCGCCGCGCGCGGACGAGGACTGACACGGGCTAGGGTGGGCGGGTGAGCGCACACCTGTTGACCCGCGGCATCATCCACTCGACGACGGACCCGTACGCACAGGCGCTGCTGGTCCGGGACGGGATGATCGCCTGGCTCGGCGCGGACGACTCCGCGGACCGCGTGGCCGACCCGGGTGACGAACGGCGGGACCTCGACGGCGCCGTCGTCGTGCCCGTGTTCGTCGAGCCGCTGGCCCGGCCCGCGGACGCGCGGGACGCGCTGAGCCGCGGCACCGCCGTCGTGACGGTCCTGGCCGGGCCCGAGGACACGGGCGCCGCGCCCGCCGACGAGGACGTCCAGACCGTCGTCTACCGGCACGCCGACCGCGTGGACGCCGAGGCGGCCGGGGTGTGGCTGCCCGTCGGGACCGACACCGACCCCGCCACGCTCACCGGCCTCCTGACGGCCTCGACCCAGGCGGGGGAGCAGGCCTACCTCGTCCCCGACGGCGGTGCGGACGCCGGGCCCGCCGCCCAGGACGTGGCCCTGACCGCCCTGCGCTCGGTCGCGGAGGAACTCGGCACCGCCGCCCTGGGCCGCGTGCGCCATCGGCTCGTGGTCACCCACCCGGTCACCGCCGAGGACCGCGCCTTCCTGGCCGCCGCCGGGGTCAGCGCCACCGTCGTCCCCGACGCGGACGGCGTGCTGCACGCCCCCGTGGCGAGCCTGCTGGCCGACGCCGTCACCGTGTGCCTGGGCGCCGGCCCGGCCGGGGACCCGTGGGCCGCCGTCCGGTCGGCGCTGTCCCACCCCGACCCGGACGAGCGCATCTCCGCCCGCTCCGCCTTCGCCGCCGCGACCCGCACCCCGCTGCGCGCGCTGCCCGACGCTCCGGCGGCACGCCTGTCCGTCGCCCCGCGCCTGAGCGTGTCGGCCCCGGCCGTGTTCGGCGTCTGGGACGCCGACGCGGTCGCTGTGCAGTCGCCGGACGGCCGGGTGGCGGCGTGGAGCACGGACACCCGGGCCGGCACGCCGCTGCTGCCGGCCCTCGACGCCGAGACCGCCCTGCCCCGCTGGCGGGCCACCTGGGTGGACGGCCGGATCGCCGCGGAGGACGTGGCCCGCGACGCTCACGACGCCGCGACGCCGGCCTGAGACCTCCGCTTCCTATACTCGAACGGATGCGATGGCCCGTCCGACCGGCGGGCCGCCCCCACGACCCCGGCCGGAAGGCGAGAACCGCACATGCGCGTGCTGACCATCATCCCCACGTACAACGAGATCGAGTCGCTGCCGCTGACCCTCGGCCGACTCCGTGACGCCGTCCCGGAGTCCGACGTTCTCGTGGTGGACGACGCCTCCCCGGACGGCACCGGCGACTGGGCCGACGCCCGCGCCGCCGAGGACCCCTCCGTGCACGTGCTGCACCGCACCACCAAGGACGGCCTGGGCGGCGCCTACATCGCCGGGTTCCGCTGGGGCCTGGAGCGCGGCTACGACGTCCTGGTCGAGATGGACGCGGACGGCTCGCACCAGCCCGAGCAGCTGCCGCGCCTGCTGGAGGCCGTCCGCACCGCGGACCTGGTGATCGGCTCGCGCCGCGTGCCGGGCGGCAAGATGGTGAACTGGCCGACCTCCCGCAAGATGATCTCGTGGGCCGGCTCCCTGTACCCGCGGATCATGCTCGGCCTCAACCTGACGGACATCACGGCGGGCTACCGCGCCTACCGGGCCGACACGCTCCGTGCGATCGACCTGGACGCGATCGAGTCCAAGGGCTACGGGTTCCAGGTGGACATGACCTTCCGCACGGCCCGGCTCGGCAAGCGGATCGTCGAGGTCCCGATCACGTTCGTGGAGCGTGAGCTCGGCGAGTCCAAGATGAGCGGCGGCATCATCGGCGAGGCCGTGGTCAACGTGACCCGCTGGGGCCTGGCTGCGCGCTGGGAGGGCCTGCGCGCCCGCCTCGGCCTCTGAGGCGCACAGCCCCCGAACGACGACGGGGCCGGATCCATGGCGGATCCGGCCCCGTCGTGCATGGGGGAGCGGCGGGTCAGGCGTCGACGTCCTCGCCGCGGCTGGCGCGCAGCTTGTTGAGCTGGATCTTGTAGGTCTCCTCCAGCTCGTCGAGGCTGCGGCGCTCGCGCAGCATGTCCCAGTGGGTGCGCACGGGCTTGCCCTCGGTCTCAGCCGGCTTCTCGCCGCTGACGAGGAACGCCTCCTTGCCGGTCTTCGAGGTCCAGGTGGCCGGCACGTCTGCCTCCACGGAGAAGGTCACGAACACCTGCTCGCCGTCCTCCGTGCGGTACTCCACCCGCTGCCGGGCGGCGGGCTCGACGCCGGCCTCGGACTCCAGGGACTGCGCGCCCAGGCGCATGCCCCGCAGGCTGCGATCGCTCACGTTTCCTCCTCGTCAGGCCGCGCCGAGGCCCGCGCGGGGGCGCGGGCCGATCGAGGCGCGGCGGGTCGTCCTCACTGATGGAACCATTCAGTGTCCCACAGCATTCCCGTCGGCCTCGCCGGCCGGGCGGGTGCCGGGGGTGCGGCCGGCCGACGGGTCGGGCTCAATCTCCTGCGGCGTGGCCAGGGCCTCGTCGAGCGAGGTCTGCGGCATGTCCTCCGCCGTCACCGCGCCGGCGGTCATCGCGTCCATGACGCCGCTGGCGCGCAGGGCGTCCGCGGTGGTGGGGCGGGACCCACGCGGCCGACGCGCGCGCTCCGGGGTGACGCCGACGTGCTCGGCGCCCGGCTCGCCCGCGCGGTCCCCGGAGTCCCGACGCCGGGGTGCGCGCTCCGGGGTGGGGCGGTCGCCGTCGCCGGGGGCGAACGCCTCACCGAGGCCCTGCAGGGCGCGGGTGAGCTCGGCGGGGACCACGAACATGGTGGTGGCCTGGCCATCGGCGATCTTGGGCAGGGACTGCAGGTACTGGTAGGCCAGGACCTCGGAGTCGGCGCCGCCGGAGTGGATGGCGTCGAAGACCACCTCGATCGCCTCGGCCTCGGCGTTGGCGCGCAGCACGCGTGCCTGAGCCTCGCCCTCGGCGGAGAGGATCTGGGACTGGCGCTCGCCCTCGGCCGTGAGGATGGCGGCCTGCTTCGTGCCCTCGGCGGTGAGGATGGCGGCGCGGCGGTCGCGCTCGGCGCGCATCTGCTTCTCCATCGAGTCCTGGATGGACATGGGCGGGTCGATGGCCTTGAGCTCCACCCGCGAGACCCGCAGGCCCCAGCGCGTGGTGGCGTCGTCCAGCACGCCGCGCAGCTGGGAGTTGATGGAGTCGCGAGAGGTCAGCGCCTCCTCGAGGTTCATGCCGCCCACGACGTTGCGCAGGGTGGTGGTGGTGAGCTGCTCCACCGCGTGGATGTAGTTGGCGATCTCATAGGTCGCGGCCTTGGCGTCCGTGACCTGGAAGTAGACGACCGTGTCGATGGAGACGACGAGGTTGTCCTCGGTGATCACCGGCTGGGGCGGGAAGGAGACGACCTGCTCGCGCATGTCCACCATCGGGAGCATGCGGTCCACGAACGGGATGATCAGGGTCAGCCCGGCGCCGGCCGTGCGGTTGTACTTGCCGAGGCGTTCGATGTTGGCCGTCCGCGCCTGCGGGATGATCTTGACCGAGGAGGCCACGATCACCGCCGCGAGGACGGCGAGGACGACGAGGACGATGAGGGTTTCCATCGGGGTCCCTTCTTCTGGGGTCGGTGCGGTCGGAACGAGGACGTGGGGCGGCTCAGGCGCCGTCCGCCTCCCAGTCGATGCGGGGGAGCGGGCGGACCACCAGGGTGGCCCCGTCGATGCGCAGGACGGTCACCTCGTCGCCGGGGGCGACCTCGGGCGCCCCGGGCTCGACGCGGGCGGACCAGGTGTCGCCGTCGACGGCGAGCGTGCCGGCGTCGCCGGTGATCGCGCCCTGGGCCGCGACGCGACGCCCCGGGAGCGTGTCCAGGTAGGAGGCGCCGGCGCCGGTGTCCTTGCGCAGGTGGCGCAGGGCGACGGGGCGCACGGCGGCGAGCATCAGCAGGGCGACGGCGGCGAACGCCGCGAGCTGGAGCGCCAGCGGGCCGCCCACGAGCGCGACCACCCCCGCCGCGCCGGCCCCGGCGGCGATCATCAGGAAGACGAGGTCGAGGGTCAGCAGCTCGACGCCGGCCAGGCCGGCGGCCAGCACCAGCCACAGCCAGCCCGCGTTCGCCTCGATCCACTCCATGCGTGCGCTCCCCTCCGTGTCGGGTGCGCGGACGGGTCTGCCGCGCGTCGACGTGTGATCCCCATCCTGCCCTACGCAGTGGCTTTGGACACAGCGTGTCCCCAGGCGGTCCTGGAAGTCGGGAGCTACCGCCCGGTAATGTGAGCTGCATGACATCTTCACCCGTCGCGGTCTCGCCCCTGCTCCAGCCGATCACCCTGGGCCCCCTCACGCTGCCCAACCGGGTGGTCATGGCCTCGATGCACATGGGACTGGAGGATCGGCACGACGACCTGCCGCAGCTGGCGGCGTTCTACGCGGAGCGGGCACGCGGCGGCGTCGGACTCATCGTCACCGGCGGCCTGGGCGTCGTCCCCGAGGGCACGGTGACGCTGGGCGGGGGGATGCTCGCCAGCGAGGAGGACGCGCGCGCCCATCGCGTCGTCACGGACGCCGTCCACGCCGCCGGGGGCAGGATCCTCGCCCAGCTGCTGCACGCGGGACGCTACGCCCCCAGCCCCGACCTGGTCTCGGCCTCCGCGGTGCGAGCGCCGATCTCGCGGCACACGCCCCGGGAGATGACGGCCGCGGACATCGAGCGGACCGTGAACGCGTTCGCACGCGCGGCCACGTTGGCCCTGGAGGCCGGATACGACGGCGTGGAGATCATGGCCTCGGAGGGCTACCTCCTCAACCAGTTCCTCGCCCCGGCGACGAACCGACGCGCGGACGAGTACGGGGGCGACGCCGAGCGCCGACGCCGGTTCCCGGCGGCGGTGGTCGCGGCCGTGCGCGAGGCGCTGGGGGAGCGCGGCGTGCTCTCGGTGCGCACCTCGGCGGCGGACCTGGTCCCCGACGGGCAGACGCGCGCGGAGATCGCGGACACCGCCCGGGCCTTCGAGGCCGCCGGAGCGGACGTCCTGATGACCGGCATCGGGTGGCACGAGTCCCGCGTGCCGACCATCGTGACCTCCGTGCCGCGCGCCGCGTTCCTCGCCGCCTCGGCTGACCTGACCGCCGCCGTCGACATCCCCGTGATCGCCTCCAACCGGCTCACCACCCCCGCCGAGGCGGAGGAGGCGCTGACGTCCGGGGCCGCCGCGCTCGTCGGGCTGGCCCGGCCCCTGCTGGCGGACCCCGAGTGGATGGCCGCGATCAGCGACCCGCGCGCTCGGACCCTGACCCCGTGCATCGCCTGCAACCAGGCCTGCCTCGACCACGTGTTCACCGGGGCCAAGGTCTCGTGCCTGATGAACCCCCGCGCCGGGCGGGAGACGGAGCCGGAGTACGCCGCGCCCGTCCCGGTGGCCCTGGGCCGCCGGCGCCGGATCGCCGTGGTCGGTGCCGGGCCGGCGGGCCTCACGGCCGCGGAGCGTGCGGCCCGGTTCGGGCACGAGGTCACCCTGTTCGACCGGCACGCCGAGCCCGGCGGGCAGTTCCGGCTCGCCCGGCGCATCCCCGGCAAGGAGGAGTTCGGTCCCGCGCTGGAGCACCTGGCGGCCCGCGCGGCGGCATCCGGGGTGACGCTCGTGACCGGGGAGGAGGTGTCCGCACAGACACTCCTCACGGACGATGGGCGGCCGGGCTACGACGAGGTGCTCCTCACCACCGGCGTGCGGCCGCGGCCCGTCGCTCTGCCCGGGGCGGGGGAGCCGGGCGCGCCCGCCGTCCACGCGTACGACGACGTGGTCCTGGGCCACGTCGACGTCGGTCCGCGCGTCGCGGTGATCGGCGCCGGCGGCGTGGGCGTGGATGTCGCCGAGGCCCTGGCGGCCGGCACGGAACGGCCGGACGGGACACCCGAGACGCAGGAGCACTGGCGGGCCCGCTGGGGCGTGGCACTGACCTCTCAGACGCCGGGCCAGCTGGCGAAGCCGGCCGCGGCCCACCCCGGACGCGAGGTCCACCTGCTCCAGCGCAGCCCCGGACCGATCGGCGTCCGACTGCGCCCCACCACCGGCTGGGTGCACCGCGCCGAGCTGCGGCGGCACGGGGTCCACCTGCACTCCGGTGTGACCTACGAGGGCCTCGGCCCCGACGGCCTGCGCGTGACCGCGCCGTCCCCGGAGGACCCCGAGACACGCGTGCCGCTGACCCTGGATGTGACGGACGTCGTCGTGTGCGCCGGGCAGGAGTCCGAGACGGATCTCGTCGAGGACCTGGTGGCTGCGGGCTACGCGCCGGAGGCGGTGCGCCTGATCGGTGGCGCGGCCGAAGCCCGCGAGCTCGACGCCTACCGGGCCATGGACCACGCCGTGCGGGCCGTGCAGGGCTGAGCCGCGCCGCCGGCCGGCGGGCCCTCCCGGGCGGACGACGTCAGGGCTACGGTCGGGGCATGGCTCTCATCTACACCGCACGCCTGGACCCGGACAAGCCCGAATGGATCCGCCGCCGCCTCGTGGCGCACGGACTGCCCGCGGACGTGACCGCCGAGAAGGTCGGCTCGTACCGGTTCGACGATCCCGCCGGCGAGATCGGCGTCGAGTCGATGCTCGTGCGCGTGGGGGACCAGCTGTATCAGACCGCGTTCGCCTACCGAGGCGACGCACCCCTCGAGGGGGACGTCGTGGCCGAGGCGGAGCACTCCGTCCTGGGACACCGCTGGGTCGTGGACGCCGCCACCGACCCGGACGCGCGCCGCATCCTCGCGGCGGGCGTGCGCGGCGAGATCCCGCAGGCCCGACTCGAGATGCACGACGAGTCCGGGACCTACCTCGAGACGCGCGCCCCGGACCTCACCCTCCGCGTGATCGGCGCCGATGCGACGGGGGAGCTCGAGGTGCCGGTCGAGCTGTCGGAGACGGATGAGGCGGACGTCGACGGCCCGCGATGCCTCATCGCCGAGGGAGACGGTGTGCGGGCCGTCGTCGCGCGTCTTACCTGAGGGGCGGTCCGCGCGGTCAGAGGCCGCGCGGACCCCAGGACCGCAGCCGGCGATGGCTGGTGAGCGACATGTACAGCGCGATGCACCAGCCGAGGACGGTCCACCCGGTGAGCAGGTTCACCCAGAATACCGCCCACACGTTGGAACGGCCACGGACGGCGGCGACGGCCCATGGAGCCAGGTAGCCCGCCGTGGCGATGGCCAGGACGACGGCGATCGTCGCGTGCAGGGGGCGGTCGCGCTGGTCGGTCATGATCGTCATGGGTCCAGGCTACGCGCGAGACCCGCCGCGGAGGGCGCCCTGTCCACCGTTCCGCAGTGCGCCGATAATGTACATTATGTCAACTAGCCCGTTCTTCGCCTCCCCTTCGGACGGTCGCCTGCACGGCACGCGCCACATCGGGACCTGGCCCAGGAGGTCGCGCCGGGCGGCACCGACACCGCGTACCGGCGATTCATTCCCCCGGGTCTGTGGACAGCCGGTCCAGCAACGGCAGGACGGCCGCCACCGCCGTCCGGCTCTCGTGCCAGAGCCCGTGTCGCAACCGGGAATGGACGGCCTGCTGACTGATCCCGAGCTCGGCCGCCGCCTCTCGCTGACTGGCGCCGGCTTCGACCAGCCGTCCCGCCGCGTGCTGATCAGCGGACCGGCGCCGTTCCACCGTGGCGACCAGCTGCAGGGTGGCCTCCGCACAGCGCAGATCGGCCTCTCGGCCGGCATCCGAGGCGCGGTCCGCGCGACCTCCGCCCGGCAGCACGAGTCGGCCCGGTGCCCGCCGGGCCCGCCGCCGCTCGGCTGTTGTCAGGTACGACAATAATGAGTCCTTGTCGAGGGCATCCTCGGGATCCAACAGCACCGCCCAGGACCCGGTCCGCACAGCCCACAACGCCAGGCCCACCGCAGCCGCCATGCTTTCGACGACGACGGCCAGCTCGCCGTCGTGCGACGCCGCATCGGCGACCGGGCCGAATTCGTCGAGAAGCCACGCCGCCGCGATCACAGCCGCGTCCGGGTGAGGATCATCGAGCAGCACCGCTGCCAGACGTCGGGCGTCGTCGGCCGTGGCAGCGGTCGGTCGGATGGGCACCAGATGCACGAACACCATACAGAGAGCCTACCTCTGACAACATTGGCATCTTGTCATAGGCCCCGTCCACCGAGTCACCTGTGGCTGGACGCGCCGCCTCGACCTTGCGGTGGGCCAGACTGGATGCATGACGTCCTCCCCCACCGCCCGTCGTGCCGTGCCCGCCGAGCACCGTGACCCGCGCGGCGCCCAGCCGGCACTTGCCGTCGACCTCCTCCTCACCCTCCTCTTCGTGGCTCTGGGCCAGGGGCAGCACGCGACAGAGCGCGGGCCGCTGGGGCTGCTGGTCACGGCGGCGCCGTTCCTCGCGGGTCTCCTGGTCATGACCGGGCTGACCGCCGGACACCGGACCTGGGCCCGCGTGTGGCCCCACGGCGTGATCGTGTGGCTGGGGACCGTCGCCGTCGGGATGGTCCTACGCGTGGCCTTCGGCCTCGGTGGCGCACCCGTGTCCTTCGTGCTCGTGGCGCTCGGGGTGCTGGGCGTCCTGCTCCTGGGCCGCCGGGCCGTGACCGCCTGGCTGGTGCGCCGCACCCGGAGGTGAGGGCCCGGCGCGCAGCTAGGATCGTCGGGGACACCGGACCCACAGCATCGAGGAAATGAGGACCGCCCGTGGTCACCGCCATCGTCTTGATCAAGACCGACAAATCCAGCATCCCGGAGACCGCCGAGACCCTCGCCGCCCTCGAGGGGGTCGGGTCGGTCTACTCCGTGACCGGCGCGTGGGACCTGGTGGCGATGGTCAAGGTGCGCCGCTACGAGGACCTCGCCGACGTGATCGCCGACCACCTCTCCAAGGTCGACGGGATCCAGGACACCGAGACCATGCTGGCCTTCCGGACCTACTCGTCCGAGGACCTCGGCGAGGGATGGGCGCTCGGCTTCGACTCCTGAGCGTCTTCTCGACGACGGGCCCCACCTCGCCGGTGAGGGTTCGTCGTCGCACCATCAGGACCGGGAGAAGGCGACCCAGCGGTCCAGGACGTCACGCGCGGCGCCGGAGTCGATCGACTCGGCGGCCCGCGTCATGTTGGCCGCCAGTCGCTCCATCAGCGGCGCGTCCGCGTCGCGGTCCCAGGCCGTCAGGCCCGCGGCCGCGTTGAGGAGGACGGCGTCGCGGATCGGACCCTTCTCCCCCGCCAGCAGAGCGCGGACGAGGGTCGCGTTGTAGGCGCCGTCCCGCCCGGCCAGGGCCTGAACGGGGGCCAGGTCGATGCCCAGCTCGCGGGGGTCGAGCTCGTGGGTGCTCACACCGTCCCGGACCTCCATGACGGTCGACGGCCCCGACGTCGTGATCTTGTCCCGGCCGTCCGCCCCGCGGAAGACGAAGCCGCGCACCCCTCGGTCCGCGAGCACCTGGGCGAGCAGCGGGACCATGGCCTCACTCGAGCAGCCCAGGGCCTGGGCGGTGACCTGGGCCGGATTGCTCAGGGGGCCGAGGAAGTTGAACACGGTGGGCACGCCGAGCTGCTTGCGCACCGGGGCCACATACTTCATGGACGGGTGGTAGTTCTGGGCGAAGAGGAACGTGATGCCCACGGCCTCGGCGCACTCCTCGGCCTTCCGGGCCGGCATGGACAGGTCCACGCCGAGGGCCTCGATCACGTCGGCCGCGCCGGCGGTGGACGAGGCGCCGCGGTTCCCGTGCTTGACGATCCGCGCGCCCGCACCTGCGGCCACGAGCGAGGACATCGTGGAGAGGTTCACGGTCCCCAGGCGGTCGCCGCCCGTGCCCACGACGTCGAGGGTCTCCCCCGGCACGTGCACCGGGTTCGCCGCCTGGACCATCGCCTCGGTCAGGCCGCGCAGCTCCGGCACCGTCACCCCCTTGGCGGCCAGGGCGAGGAGGAATCCGCCCACCTGCCCCTCGGTGGCGTCGCCGGCCATCATCTCCCCCATGGCCCACGCGGCGACGTCGTCGCTGAGGTCCTCACCGACGGTGAGGGCGCGGAAGACCTCCGGCCAGGAGGTCCCAAGGACTGCTGCGGTGTTCTCGGGGGTGCTCACGCACTGAGCCTAGCGGCCCGGCCGCACCCGGCACCGCGTCGTGTCATGCGCCGCGCACCGCGAACCTGAACATCCCCTGGACGCCAGCCCCCGACTGTCACTGAAACCCCCCGACGGTGCTGACGACCTGTCCTGCGACACGGTAGGTTCGATTTACCGCCCGGGCGGTGTTTGGGGCCATAATGGCTGGGTGACCACAGCTAACCCCACTCTCCATCAGCCCACCACGGGGCTCCCGAGCCGGCCGAACATGGTGCAGGTCGGGACCATGGTGTGGCTTGCCAGCGAGCTCATGTTCTTCGGTGGGCTCTTCGCCATGTACTTCACCCTGCGCTCCACGTCTCCGGAGCTCTGGGCCGAGCACACCGCGATCCTCAACGTCCCGCTCGCCGCGGTGAACACGACGATCCTGGTGCTCTCCTCCGTCACCGCCCAGTTCGGCGTCCTCGCCGCCGAGCGCCTTCAGCCCCGCCGCACCGGCGGCTTCCTGCAGTTCGGGAAGTGGGGCATGGTCGAGTGGTTCATCCTGACCTTCATCATGGGCTCGATCTTCGTGGCGGTGCAGTCCTACGAGTACGCGGTTCTCGTCTCCGAGGGTGTGACCGTCGCGGCGAACGCGTACGGCTCGGCGTTCTACATCACCACCGGCTTCCACGCCATCCACGTGACCGGCGGCCTGATCGCGTTCCTCTTCATCATCGGCCGCGCCTACATGGCCCGCCGCTTCGGCCACCACGAGGCGACGTCGGCGATCGTCGTGTCCTACTACTGGCACTTCGTGGACGTCGTCTGGATCGCCCTGTTCTTCATCGTCTACTTCCTGAAGTAAGACGACCCCCACTCCCCGCACCGACTTCAGGCCCGGGCCGGCAGCATGAGCGGCCCGCCCGGGAAGAGAACGATAGGAAACCCCCGTGAAGGCACTTTCGCAGAACCGACGCCATCCCCTGATGGGGCTGGCGCTCCTCCTGCTGGGACTCCTGGTGACCGGCGGACTGTACTCCGTCGCGAGCACCGTGAACCAGGCGCAGGCGGCCACGCAGGTCACCGCGGCCGCCTCGGCTGATGACATCTCCGAGGGCGAGAAGCTCTTCAACGCGAACTGCGCCTCGTGCCACGGCACGGGTGCCGCGGGGGGTCCCTCCGGTCCGTCCCTGATCGGTGTCGGCGCCGCCTCCGTCGACTTCCAGGTGGGCACCGGCCGCATGCCGATGCAGATGAACGGCCCGCAGGCCCAGGTCAAGCCGAACCAGTTCAA
Source organism: Micrococcus sp. UYEF5 (assembly GCF_040546065.1). Lineage (NCBI taxonomy): Bacteria > Bacillati > Actinomycetota > Actinomycetes > Micrococcales > Micrococcaceae > Micrococcus > Micrococcus sp. UYEF5. Next base: position 220,023 of record NZ_JBEPNB010000002.1, on the reverse strand, counting down.
CGACGAGCAGACGGCGCAGCTCGCCGCCTACGTCGCCTCCCTCGGCGCCGGCCCGGCCATCCCAGAGGACGAGTACCTGGATGTGAACCACGAGGACGTGGACATCACCCGTGGCGGCGACCTGTTCCGCATCAACTGCGCCATGTGCCACAACGCGGCTGCGGCCGGCGGTGCGCTCACCCGCGGCAAGTACGCCCCGTCTCTGCAGGGCGTGGACGAGAAGCACATCTACGAGGCCATGGAGACCGGCCCGCAGAACATGCCGGTGTTCTCCGACTCGAACATCAAGCCCGAGGACAAGCGCGACATCATCGCCTACCTCAAGACCATCGAGAACCAGGGCTCCCCCGGCGGCCTCACCCTCGGCTCGCTCGGCCCCGTCTCCGAGGGCCTGTTCATCTGGACCGCGGGCCTGGCGCTGATCATCGGCTTCATGGTCTGGCTCACCAGCCGATCCTCCTGATCCCATCGGCGCAGGCGCGCCGACCACCCGTCATCGACATTCATCACTCGAGTAAAGGAAACAGGACATATGGGCGAGAAAGGCTTTGAAGGGACCGAGCACCGCTCGGGTTCCCTCGAGCACGCCGGCGAGGACGCGCCCCGGTACGCGATCGACAACCCGGGCCTGCCTCCGCACCGTCCGCGCCTGGCCGATGAGGATCCGAAGGCCGCGAAGCGCGCCGAGCGTCAGGTCTCGGTCATGTTCCTCATCTCCATCGTGGGCACGGTGCTCTTCTTCATCGGCTACTTCGGTGTGGGGCAGATCGGCAACGGTGAGGCGTTCAGCAAGATCTACCTGCAGAACCTGCTGCTCGGCCTGGGCACCGCCCTCGCCATGTTCGGCATCGGCATCGGCGTGGTGCACTGGGCCAAGACCCTGATGCCGGACCACGAGACCGTGGAGGACCGTCACGAGATCCGCTCGGAGGACGACCGCGTGGCCGCCACCGGGATGATCTCCGAGATCCTGGACGAGTCGCAGATCAAGCGCCGCCCCCTGCTGCGCAACACCCTGATCGGCGCCGCCCTGCTGGCCCCCCTGCCGTTCATCGCCGTGTTCCGCGATCTGGACGACTCGGACAATTTCTCGGACCAGGAGGCTCACAACTTCGGCCCTGAGCGTCTGCGCCACACCATGTGGGCCGAGGGCGTGCGCCTCGTGCGCGACCCCACCGGCTCCCCCATCAAGGCCTCGGACGTCACGCTCGGCTCCGCCGTGCACGTCATCCCCGACGGCCTGAACGACCTGGGCCCTGACAAGCTCAACCAGAAGGCCAAGGCCGTCGTCCTGCTCATGCGCCTCGACCCGGCCAAGGTGAAGATCACCCCGGGTCGCGAGGACTGGAACGTGGACGGGATCTTCGCCTACTCCAAGGTCTGCACGCACGTGGGCTGCCCGATCGCCCTGTACGAGCAGCACACCCACCACCTGCTCTGCCCCTGCCACCAGTCGACCTTCGACCTGACGCAGGAGTGCAAGGTCATCTTCGGCCCGGCCAGCCACGCGCTGCCGCAGCTGCCGATCACCGTGGACGACGAGGGCTACCTCGTGGCCCAGAGCGATTTCCATGAGCCCGTCGGGCCTGTCTACTGGGAGCGTGGCTGACACCTATGAGCACCACCGTGAATGAGTTCCAGCCGGCGACCACGACCGGCCGCATCGCCAACTTCGTCGACACCCGCATGGGCATGTCGCCGATCGTGAAGTTCTTCGGCCGCAAGATCTTCCCGGACCACTGGACGTTCATGTTCGGCGAGGTCGCCCTGTACAGCTTCGTCATCCTGCTGCTGTCCGGCGCGTTCCTCACCCTCTTCTTCGACCCCTCCATGTCGGAGGTCGTCTACGACGGGGCCTACGCCCCGCTGCGCGGCATCGAGATGTCCGCGGCCTACGCCTCGACCCTGGACATCTCGTTCGACGTGCGCGGCGGCCTGTTCATGCGCCAGCTGCACCACTGGGCGGCGCTGATGTTCGTGGCGGCCATGTCCGTCCACATGCTGCGCGTGTTCTTCACCGGCGCGTTCCGTCGCCCGCGTGAGCTGAACTGGCTGGTCGGCTGCTTCCTGCTGATGGCCGGCTGGGCCGCCGGCTTCACCGGCTACTCCCTGCCCGACGAGGTGCTCTCCGGCAACGGCCTGCGCATCATCGACGGCATCCTGAAGTCGCTGCCGCTGGTGGGCACGTACCTCTCCGCCTTCTTCTTCGGCGGCGAGTTCCCCGGCCACTCGGTCATCGGCCGCCTGTACGCCCTGCACATCATGATCGTGCCGGCCGCCATCCTGCTGCTGATCGGCATCCACCTGTTCATGGTCGTCGTGCACAAGCACACCCAGTACCCGGGCCCGGGCCGCACCGAGGACAACGTGGTCGGCTACCCGGTGGGCCCCGTGTACGCGGCCAAGGCCGGCGGCTTCTTCTTCATCGTGTTCGGTGTGCTCGCGCTCATCGCCTCCACGGTGACGATCAACGCCAACTGGAACTACGGCCCGTACGATCCGTCCCCGGTGCAGGCCGGCACCCAGCCCGACTGGTACATCGGCGTGTTCGACGGCGCCCTGCGCCTCATGCCGGGCATGATCGGCGACTACTCCTTCCTCTGGAACATCCCGATGCCGTGGGGCTCCTCGGTGTCCCTGCCCATGGGCGTGCTCGTGCCGCTGATCCCGGTCGGCGTCCTGCTCGTCGGCATGTGCACCTGGCCCTGGATCGAGCGGTGGATCACCAAGGACAACACTGAGCACCACCTGCTCGACCGTCCGCGCAACGCCCCGGCCCGCACGGGCATCGGCGTGGCCGCCGTCGTCTGGTACTGCGTCATGTGGGCGGCCGCGTCCTCGGACCTCATCGCCACCCACTTCCGCCTCTCCCTGAACGACGTGCTGTACGTGCTGCGCGCGCTGTTCTTCCTCGGCCCGGTGATCGCCTTCATCGTCACCCGCCGCATCTGCCTCTCCCTGCAGCGCAAGGACCGTGAGCTCGTGCTCCACGGCCACGAGGCCGGTGTCATCGAGATGTCCCCCGAGGGCGGCTTCCACGAGCGGCACCGTCAGCTCACCGACTACGAGCTGTACCGCCTGGTGTCCTTCGAGGATCGTCGCCCGGTGCCGGCCATCCCCGGCCGCAACGGCAAGGTGGGCATGCTGGAGAAGGCCCGTGCCGGCCTGAACCGCATGTTCTACCAGGATCGCGTCGCCCCGGTCTCCCGCGAGGAGCTGGTGGAGGCCCGCACCCACGGCCAGCACGGCCACGAGGAGCACCCCGTCGAGCTCGAGCACGGCTCGCACGCCCCTCACCTGGATCGCTGATCCCGAGCGGCTGATTCCCTGACGAAGGGCCCCACGCACCATGGTGCGTGGGGCCCTTCGACGTTCCCAGGGTGACCTCGAGGACGCGCTGCCCTGAGCAGCCCCGACGCCGCGGCGCGCATCGGCCCGCATGGACGGCGAAGGGTTCAGGCCCGCCGGTCCCGGGCCACCCCCGTGGGCCTGCCCAGCGTTTCCCGCCAGCCTGGGACGTGCCCGGCCCCTGCTGACGGCCACGTGCCCGGTTCCGGACTCCCAGGTGCCGCGGGCCCGTGCCCGACGGTGTGTCCTGGCGGCGGGGGCTGTCCCGGCAGGGTGGCCATCCGCCACCCCTGGGCCCCGAGATGGACGACGGCCCGGATGCAGGCCACGGCGTCACGGTCAACATGGTGGGCACCGGTGCAGAGCCAAGCCGTACTCCGCTGCACCGATGCACCGATGCACCGATGCACCGATGGTGATGATGAGGCCCATCGCCGCAACCACCGGCCAGCCCTTTCTTCCTGACCGAGGAGCTGTCGACAGTGCGTGGCAGGTGCCCGTGCGGACGCGGCCACGGGCTCTCCGGAGGCCGGGCCGGCCCCGCCCCCTCGGACGGTGCAGAGGGGGCGGAGGGGGCCTCGTCCGGCGCCCACCGAAAGTGTCACCCTCACCTCGCCACGTGGACCGTCACAAGCGACGGCCCTGCTGGCCTGCACCCCGTGCGACTCCCCTGCCCGGTCTCTACGTGACGAGGCTCGTTCCGGCCGCTGAGAGCGGCGTAGGAGTCGCGGGCACGGGCATCAACGGGACGCGCGACGGGACGGCCCATTCAAGTGCCGCCGCGGCACGCAGACGTCGTCATGGGCAGCGCGGTGAGGCGCTCCTGGCGCGCCGCTGACTCTGCGCGGCGGTCGATGCCCGGGCCTACGCAGACCACGAGACAGCGGGACGGGCCACCAGGCGAACCCTTCACCCGGGCACCACGCCTGGCCCCCGAGCGGCGAGTAGGCCGGTCGCCGTGACCGGCCCCGCGGCGCAGGAGCTGGCTGCCCGCGACGGCGCCGTGTCGCTCCGCAGCACACGCGGCATGAAAACGCCGCAGGCCGGACCCCAAGGGGTCCGGCCTGCGGCGTTCGACGACGGTCGGGTCAGTGGGCGTACTTGCCCCGAGAGAACTCGTAGACCCACCCGAAGGTGAAGTAGGCGCCCGCGATGACGCCGATGATGAAGATCCACCAGCCGACGGCCAGACCGGTCACGATGATCGCGCAGGCCAGGCCGAGGCCCAGCGGCCACCAGCTCCAGGGAGCGAAGGTGCCGTAGGTGCCGGCGTAGTCGGCGATCTGGCCGTCCGCATCATCGGCGGGCCCGACGCCGTACTTCCGCTCGGTGACGTTCAGGTACCACGCGATCATCCAGGACATCCCGCCCACGGCGTAGATGGCCGGGATGCCTGCCCACTCGGTCCACTCGACCCAGAACCCGTAGAGGGTGGCGGCTGCGATGAAGAACAGGCCGATGATCCAGAAGATGTTGGCTGCGACCTTCACTGGGCGACCTTCTCTCCGAAGGCCTCAGACGTGTTCTGAGGCGAGTGCGGGAAGAGCTCCGGGTGGTGCAGATCCAGCGCCGGACGCTCGGAGCGGATGCGCGGCAGGGAGTGGAAGTTGTGCCGCGGCGGCGGGCACGAAGTGGTCCACTCGAGCGAGGCGCCGAAGCCCCACGGGTCGTCCACGGTGACCTTCTTGCCATAGCGCGAGGTGATGTAGACGTTCCAGAAGAACGGGATCAGCGACGCGCCGAGAACGAAGGAGAACACCGAGGAGAACGCGTTCATCGCCTGGAAGCTGTCCTCCACCATGTAGTCCGCGTAGCGACGGGGCATGCCGATGACACCGAGCCAGTGCTGGATCAGGAACGTGCCGTGGAAGCCCACGAACAGCATCCAGAACTGGATCTTGCCGAGACGCTCGTTCAGCATCTTGCCGGTGAACTTCGGCCACCAGAAGAAGAAGCCGGCGAACATCGCGAACACCACGGTGCCGAAGACGACGTAGTGGAAGTGCGCCACGACGAAGTACGTGTCGGACACCTGGAAGTCCAGGGGCGGCGACGCCAGGATGACGCCGGTCAGGCCACCGAACAGGAAGGTGACCATGAAGCCGAGCGTCCACAGCATCGGGGTCTCGAAGGTGATCGAACCGCGCCACATGGTGCCGATCCAGTTCACGAACTTCACGCCGGTCGGGACCGCGATGAGCATGGTCATCACGGAGAAGAACGGCAGGAGCACGGCGCCGGTCACGTACATGTGGTGCGCCCACACCGTCACGGAGAGCGCGGCGATCGCCGTCGTCGCGAACACGATGGACTTGTAGCCGAAGATCGGCTTGCGGGAGAACACCGGGATGATCTCCGACACGACGCCGAAGAACGGCAGGGCGATGATGTACACCTCGGGGTGGCCGAAGAACCAGAAGAGGTGCTGCCACAGGATGGCGCCGCCGTTCTCCGGGTTGAAGATGTGGCCGCCGAAGCGACGGTCCAGGCCCAGCGCGAAGAGCGCGGAGGCAAACGGCGGGAACGCCACCATGATCAGGATGCCGGTGATGAGCGTGTTCCAGGTGAAGATCGGCATGCGCCACATCGTCATGCCAGGAGCACGCATCGTCAGGATCGTGGTGATGAAGTTGACGCCGCCCATGATCGTGCCGAAGCCCTGGAGGACCAGACCGAACACCCAGAGGTCACCGCCGACGCCCGGCGAGTACGTGGTGTTGGAGAGCGGGGCGTAGGCGAACCAGCCGAACGAGGCCGCACCCTGCGGGGTGAGGAAGCCGGCGGTCGCGATGAGCGAGCCGAACAGGAAGAACCAGAACGCCAGGGCGTTCAGACGCGGGAAGGACACGTCCGGAGCGCCGATCTGCAGCGGCACCAGCACGTTGGCGAAGCCCACGAAGAGCGGGGTCGCGAACATGAGCAGCATGAGCGTGCCGTGCATGGTGAACAGCTGGTTGTACTGCTCCTTCGTCTGCAGGATCTGCATGCCGGGCTCGAAGAGCTCCGCGCGGATCATGAGGGCCATGACGCCGCCGATGCAGAAGAAGATGAAGGACGTGATCAGGTACATGTACCCGAGCACCTTGTGGTCGGTCGTCGTCAGCCAGCTGACGACGATCTTGCCCAGCGAACGGGGCACCACACGAGGCTGCGCCTGTGAGCGCACCTCATCCGTTGCGTACTCGTAAGTGGTCATCAGTGGCTACCTCCACCGCGGGGGGTCTGGAGATCGCGCTCCATCGTCCCGGCGCCGTCAGGGTTGTTGTTGGGGTTGCGGCTGTACTCTTCGCCCACCTGACCCGGCTCCATCTCCTCGAGGCGGTCCACGAACTCGGCCTCGTCCACGACCTCGACGTTGAAGAGCATCTCGGAGTGGTACTCGCCGCACAGCTCGGCGCACTTGCCGTCGTAGCTGCCCAGCTCCTGGGGGGTCAGGTAGAGGTGGTTGGTCTTGCCGGGGATCATGTCGCGCTTCTGGAGGAACTGCGGGATCCAGAAGGAGTGCGCCACGTCGCGGGACTTCAGCTCGAAGTGCACCGGCACGTCGTTCGGCAGGTACAGGACCGGAAGGGTGTCACGCACGCCCTCGGTGCCGTCCAGCTGGGCCTGGATGCCGGAGTAGTGGGCCTCGATGACCTCGCCGTTCTCCTGCTCGTAGGAGTAGTTGAAGTCCCAGGACCACTGCTTGCCGTACACGGTGACGGTCAGCGGCGAGTCGTCCACGGGGCGGTCGACCTCGGTCTGGACGCGGTCGGTGAAGCCCCAGAGGGTGAAGACCATCAGAATCGGGATGGCCGTGAACATGGTCTCGAGCGGCACGTTGTAGGCCGTCTGCTTCGGGAAGCCCTGGTCGTTCTTGCGGCGGCGGTAGGCCACCATGCACCAGATCATGGCGCCCCAGGCGAGCAGGCCCACGACCAGGGCCGCGATCCAGGAGTTCACCCACAGGTCGGTGAGCTGGGCGTTGTGGTTGGTGGTGTCCCGGGTGCCGGGGTACCAGCCGCGCTGGACCTCTGCCGAACAGCCGGTCAGCACCAGGAGCGCCGTGGTGCCCACGGCACCGGCGGTCCAGCGGCGGCGAGTCCGACGTCCGGCGTCATTCTGTGCTCTCACAGACGGCCTTCCTCTTCATCTCGTGTGCGAGGGGCGTCCCCGCTCCCCCGGCGATTCGGCGACTTCTCGCAGCGTCCTCGCAGGGAGCACGGGTATGCCCTGATGATTCAGAGCCAGTCTAAGCCGAAACGCGCGGATTCTCCGCACCGTGACACGTGCCGATCGTGTCTGGGAGTCGGGTCCGAGCCTCCTGGGTGCGACGCCCGGGCACGACGACGGCGGGCCGGCCGAGGCCGACCCGCCGGTTCGCGGTCCGAGGCGCTCCGGGCGCCCGCAGATCAGTGGAAGGAGTCGCCGCAGGCGCACGAGCCGCCCGCGTTGGGGTTGTCGATCGTGAAGCCCTGCTTCGAGATGGTGTCCTCGAAGTCGATGGTCGCGCCCATGAGATAGGGCACGCTCATCTTGTCGACGATCACCTCGACCCCGTCGTAGTCACGGACGGTGTCGCCGTCGAGGACGCGCTCGTCGAAGTAGAGCTGGTAGATCAGGCCCGAGCAGCCGCCCGGCTGCACGGCGACGCGCAGCCGCAGGTCCGTGCGGCCCTCCTGCTCGAGCAGCGAGCGCACCTTGCCGGCCGCCACGTCGGTCAGCTCGACCTCGTGCGGGGGCAGGCCCTCGGCGTCCTGGGTCGCGCCGATCTCGACGCCGGTCTCCTCTGCGGACAGAGCCATCGTGACCTCCTCAGATCATGGGGCGCGGACGGGGCCGTCACGCGCGTGTGGTCTCCCGGACAACACTAGCCGCCCACGGAGTATTCCCGGCCCGCCGCACCGACGGGCCGGGCGGCACTCACGCGGACAGCCGCGCGAGCCAGAGCGCCTCGGCCACGACGGCCCGCTGGAAGTCGTCGATGTGCAGCGACTCGTTGGCCGAGTGCGCCCGCGTGTCCGGGTCCTCCACGCCCGTGATGAGGAGGGTGGCCTCCGGGAAGACCTCGGCGAGGTCCGCGGTGAACGGGATGGAGCCGCCCATGCCGATCGCCCGGGGCTCGACGCCCCAGGCGTCCTCCAGGGCGGCCATCATCGCGGCCGCGGCGGGGGCCGAGGTGTCCGTCGTGAACGGCTGACCGAACTCCCCCGCGGTGACCGTGATCTCCGCGCCGAGCACCGCCGCGGACTGCGCCTCCAGGTGGGTGCGCAGCGCCTCGAAGGCCTCCGCGGGCTCCATGCCGGGGCCCAGGCGCAGCGAGAACTTCGCGCGCGCCGCGGGCTGGATCGTGTTCGAGGACTCCGCGACCGAGGGCGCGTCGATCCCGATGATGCTCAGCGCGGGAGCGTTCCACAGCCGGTCCGCGACCGGGCCGCGGCCGGCCAGGGTCACCCCGTCCAGCACGCCCGCGTCCGCACGGAAGACGTCCTCGGGGTAGTCCAGGCCCGCGGTCTGCCGCGGCTCGAGGCCGGGCACGGCGACCGCGCCGTCCGCGTCGTGGAGCGTGGCGATCAGCCGCGAGAGCAGGACGACGGCGTCCAGGACCGGCCCGCCGAACATGCCGGAGTGCACGGCGTGGTCGAGCACCCGGACGGTCACCGTGCCGTCCACCAGCCCGCGCAGGGAGGTGGTCAGCGCGGGCTCCCCCACGGCCCAGTTGGACGAGTCCGCGACCACGATCGCGTCGGCGTCGAGGCGCGCCCGGTGCTTCTCCAGGAAGGTGCGGAAGGTGGGCGAGCCGGCCTCCTCTTCGCCCTCGATGAAGACGCGGACGCCGACGCCGGCGTCGGGCAGGACGTCCCGCAGAGCGGCGAGGGCGGCGAGGTGGACCATGATGCCGGCCTTGTCGTCGGCGGCGCCGCGGCCGTACAGCCGCCCGCCGCGCTCGGTGGCCACGAGCGGCGGGGTGTCCCAGAGGTCCTCGTCCCCGATCGGCTGCACATCATGGTGGGCATACAACAAGACGGTGGGCTTGTCGGAGGCGCCGGGCTTCTCGCCGATCACCGCCGGCCCGCCAGGCCGGTCGTCGTCGCGGGTCTCGGTCACGATCTCCACATCCTGCAGGCCCGCCTCGCGCAGCAGGCCCGCGACGGCCTCCGCGGACCGCTCGAGCTGGGCGCGGTCCGCGGAGTCCCAGGCGATGCCCGGGATCGCCACGAGGTCGGTGAGGGTCTGGAGGGTCGTCGGGAAACGGGCCTCGACGGCCTCACGGACGGCGGAGACGAGGGCCGCGTCCTGCGGCGCACGGGAGGTGATGTCAGTCATGACGGCCAGCGTAGACGGCGACCGAGCCGAGGGCCGCGCCTCCGGGCGGGCCGGACGCGCCCCACCACTAGACTGGAGGGGTGTTCAAGCGAGACAAGACCCCCGAGACCGCGCCCGCCCCCTCGACTCACGGCTCCTCGGCCGCTCCCGCCGAGGGCGCCGCCGTGGCCGAGGCCGGGCCGCGCGACCGCTCGCAGGGCAAGAAGGGCCCGACTCCGCGGCGCCGCGACCAGGAGGCCGCGCGCCGTCGCACCCTGGTCCCCGAGGATCGCAAGGCGGCCCGCAAGGCCGAGCGTCAGGCGATGGCCCAGGAGCGGATGCGCCAGCGCGCCGCGCTGGAGACCGGGGACGAGCGCGGCCTCCCGGCGCGCGACAAGGGACCGCAGAAGCGCTGGGTCCGTGACTACGTGGACGCGCGCTCCGGCATCGGCGAGTGGCTCATGCCCGTCGTCTTCGCCTACGTCCTGCTCATGTTCATCCCCGGCCGCGAGGCGCAGCTGATCCTGATGATCAGCCTGTACGTCCTCGTGGCCCTCGTGCTCATCGAGAGCTTCCTGGTCAGCCGGCACATCAAGAAGGGCCTGACGGAGCGCTTCGGCACGCCGGAGCCCGGGACCGGCTTCTACGGCATCATGCGGGCCCTGCAGTTCCGCCGCCTGCGTCTGCCCAAGCCCCAGGTCAAGCGGGGCGAGTACCCCGCCTGACACGACACCGCGCCACGGCCCGGACCCCGGTGGGTCCGGGCCGTCGCGGCCCCGGCGAGCAGACCGTCAGCCCCGCAGGGACCGGGCCAGCCCGGCGGTGATCCGGCCGGCCCAGAACGGCCCCTCGTAGAGGAACGCGGTGTAGCCCTGGACGAGGTCCGCGCCCGCGTCGAGCCGGGCCTGGACGTCGTCGGCGTCCGTCACCCCGCCCACGCTGACGACGGCGGTGCCCGTCGGCAGCGCCGTCCGCAGGACCTCCAGCACCCGCATCGACCGCTCCTGGAGCGGGGCCCCGGACAGGCCGCCCGCGCCCAGGGCGTCCACGTCGGCACGCGGGGTGCGCAGACCCTCGCGGGAGACGGTCGTGTTGGTCGCGATGACGCCGTCGAGCCCGAGGCGCTCGGCGAGCGCCCCGACGGCGCGCACGTCGTCGTCCGCCAGGTCCGGGGCGATCTTCACGGTCAGTGGCACCCGCCGGCCCGGGACCGCACGGTCGGCCTCCTCGCGCACCGCCGTGAGGATCGGCTCCAGCGCGTCGATCTCCTGCAGCTGGCGCAGCCCCGGCGTGTTCGGGGAGGACACGTTGACCGTCAGGTAGTCGGCGTGGGGCGCGAGCAGGCGGGTCGAGGCCCGGTAGTCGTCCGCCGCGTCCTCGAGCGGGACCACCTTGGTCTTGCCGATGTTCACGCCCAGGACCGGCCGGGTCGGACCGAAGCGGCGCTCCAGGGTCTGCCGGGTCCGCGCCAGGCGGGGGGCGACGGCCGCCGCGCCGTCGTTGTTGAAGCCCATGCGGTTGACCAGCGCCCGGTCGTCCACGAGACGGAACAGTCGGGGCTGCGGGTTGCCGGGCTGCGGCTGCGCCGTGATCGTGCCGACCTCGATGTGGCCGAACCCGAGGTCGGCCAGGGCGGCGGTCCCCCGGCCGTCCTTGTCGAACCCCGCGGCCAGGCCGAAGGGCGTCGGGAACCGCAGGCCCATGACCGTGCGCGCGAGCAGCGGGTCCGGGCGGAAGGCGGCGCGCAGGGCGGCGGACGCCCCGGTGCGCTCGACCAGCCGGATCGCGTCGAAGCCCCGATGGTGCGCCTGCTCCGCGTCCATGCCGCCGAACACGGCACGGAAGAAGGGCGGGTACAGGCGAGGCGCGCGGGAGGTCAGGAGGCCGTCGACGGCGGACTTGGGATCAGGCAGCTGCATGCCCCCATCCTCGCACGGGCCTCCCGCCCGCCCAGGGTCCTCCTAGAGTGGTCGGATGGCCCGTGACCCGATCCAGCCGCCGCCCCCGGACCCCTCCGCCCCGCACGGCGCCCCCGCCGGCGGACCGACGGAGGAGGACACCCGCCCGTTCCTCGACGACCCGCCGGGCCTGGGCTGGGTCCCGGACGGACTGCCGGGCTTCGAACGATGCACCCTCGGCCTCGACACCGATGAACAAGGACAGAACCTTGTCACAGTGGTGCGTCCGCGCACCGACGCCCCCCGTGACCCGGCCCGCCGGCCCATCCTCTCGGTGCACGGCTGGAGCGACTACTTCTACAACGCCCCGCTCGCCCACGCGTTCGAGGCCGCCGGCTACGCCTTCCACGCCGTCGACCTCCGCCACTACGGCCGCTCGCTGCGCGCGGGACAGACGCCCGGCTGGACGGACGACCTGACCCGCTACGACGCGGACCTCGAGGCCGCGTTCGAGACCATCGCCCAGGATCACCCGCTGCCGCCCATCCTCATGGGGCACTCCACCGGCGGGCTGATCGCCGCGCTGTGGGCGGACCGGAATCCCGGCCGCCTCGCCGCGCTCGTGCTCAACAGCCCGTGGCTGGAGATGCAGGGCAGCGCGGGGGTGCGCCTGCTGGCGAAGTCCATCGTGGGGCCCGTCTCCGCCATGAAGCCCTACGCCGTGCTCACGCTGCCGCGCATCGACCACTACTGGCGCACCCTCTCGGACCAGGCCGAGGGCGAATGGGACCTGCACCCGCTCTGGCGTCCTCCGCACGCGTTCGAGGTGCCGGCCGCCTGGCTGAGCGCGGTCCTCTCGGGGCACCGGGCCGTGGCCGGGCGGCTCGACGTCTCCGTGCCGATCCTCGTGCTCGTCTCCGCGCGCGGGCATCGGGGCACGTCCTACGCCGAGGCGATGCTGACCTCGGACATCGTCCTGGACCCCGACGCCATGGCCCGACGCTCCCTGCGGCTCGGCAACCGGGTGACCGTCCACCGGCTCCCCGACGCGCTGCACGACGTGTTCGCCTCCCCCGCGTCGGTGCGCGAGGCGGCCGGTGCCGCGACGCTCACGTGGCTGGGCGCCTACGCGCCGCCGTCGGCGTCCGAGGCCGAGTCCGGCGCGCCGGACGACGGTGCCGGCTGAGGGGTGTCCACGGCGCCGCCGTAGCGGCGGTCCCGTCGGGCGTAGGTCTCGACGGCGGCCCACAGGGTCCGCCGGTCGACGTCCGGCCACAGCACGTCCAGGAACAGCAGCTCCGCGTAGGCGGACTGCCACAGCAGATAGTTGGACAGGCGCTGCTCCCCCGAGGTCCGCAGGAACAGGTCCACGTCCGGGACGACGTCGACGTCCTGACCCGTGCGGAAACCGCGGTCGAGGTAGCGGGTGATGACGTCCTCGGTGATCTCCCCCGGCCGCATCCGGCCGGCCCGGACCTCCTCGGCGATGGCCTGGACGCCGTCCAGGATCTCGGCGCGGCTGCCGTAGTTCACGCACATGTGCAGGGTGGTCCCGGTGTTGTGGCGCGTGAGCTCCTCGGCCTCCTGCAGCTCCCGGATCACGGGGGTCCAGAGTCGCGGGGCCCGCCCGTTCCACCGGATCCGCACGTTCCACGAGTGCAGGGTGTCCCGCTGCCGGCGCAGCACGTCCCGGGAGAAGCCCATGAGGAAGCGCACCTCCTCCGCCGAGCGCCGCCAGTTCTCCGTGGAGAACGCATACGCGGACACGTGGCCGATCCCCAGCTCCACCGCCCCGGCGACGACGTCCAGCAGCGCCGCCTCGCCGGCCCGATGGCCCTCGGTGCGGGGCAGGCCGCGCTGGTTGGCCCACCGTCCGTTGCCGTCCATCACGATCGCCACATGCCGGGGCACGAAACGCGGGTCGATCCGCGGGGCGACCGCACCCGAGGGGTGCGGCGGCGGGGACTGCGGGGCTCGGTCGGCGCTCATGGTCTCCTCTCGACGCGCGGGGCGGGGAGGCCGAGGTCCTGGTCCAGGACGGACAGGGACACCAGGCGCCGCTCGGCGTGGAACTGCAGGTACGCGGCCACGATACCGGCCGCCTCGCGGCGGGCGGGGGCCCCGGAGGCGTCCGCGGTGGCCCAGTCCCCCGCCGCGAGGGCCGAGAGCAGGTCGAAGGTCTCCGGGGCTGGGTGCGCGGCACCGGGTGGCCTGCATTCGAGACAGACGGCCCCGCCGAGGCCCACGTGCAGCGCCGTGTGCGGGCCGGGGGCGCCGCAGCGGGCGCACCGGTCGAAGGTGGGGGCCCAGCCGGCCTGGGCGAGCGCGCGCAGCAGGAACGAGTGCAGGATCAGGCGTGGGTCGTGCGCACCGCGGGCCAGCGCGGCCAGCGCGCCGTGGAAGAGGCGGTACTGGGCGCGCCGACCGTCGTCGTCCACCGCGGGGACCCGCTCGACGGCCTCGGCGAGGGCGCCGGCGACGGTGTAGGCGTCGTAGTCGGCGGCCAGCATCGTCGCGTACGGGTGCAGCAGCTGCGCCTGGCTCACGGTGTGCAGCTCGCCCCGGCCGCGCGCGAGCTGGAGCGTGGAGTGCATGAACGGCTCCACCACCGAGCCCAGCCGGGAGGACGTCTTGCGCACCCCCTTGGCCACGGCCCGGACCAAGCCGTGCTCGGGGGTGAGCGCCTCGACGATGCGATCGGCCTCCCCCAGACGGTGGGTGCGCAGCACGATGGCCTCGGTGCGGAACGAGTTCGCCGCGTAGCCGCCGTGCCGCGCACCCCGCCAAGAGGAGCCGGAGCCGCTCACGCGCGCAGGGCGCGGTTCACCGCGGACACCACGGCCTTCAGCGAGGCGGTGGTGGTGTTGTGGTCCAGGCCAACGCCCCAGAGGACACGGTCGCCCACGGCCGCCTCCACGTAGGCGGCGGCCATGGCCGCGCCGCCCTCGGACAGTGCGTGCTCGGAGTAGTCGAGCACGCGGACGTCCACGCCCTCCTCGCCGAGGATGCGCAGGAACGCGTCGATCGGGCCGTTGCCCTGCGCCGCGCGGGTCTGCGTGACGCCGTCGACCTCGAGCTCGGCCTCCATCCGGAACGCGCCGTCCTCGCCGGAGGCCGAGGAGACCGAGCGGAGCCGGTAGTGGCCCCACTGCGCCTCCGCCGCGTCGGCGGGCAGGTACTCGTCCTGGAACACGCGCCACAGGTCGGCGCCGGAGACCTCGCCGCCCTGGGCGTCGGCCAGATCCTGGATGACGTGGGAGAACTCGATCTGCGCGCGGCGCGGCAGGTCCAGGTTGTGCTCGGACTTGAGCAGGTAGGCGACGCCGCCCTTGCCGGACTGCGAGTTCACGCGGATGACGGCCTCGTAGGAGCGGCCGATGTCCTTCGGGTCGATGGGCAGGTACGGCACGGCCCACGGGATGCCGTCCACGTCGGTGCCGGCCGCCTTGGCGTCGACCTCCATGGCCTCGAAGCCCTTCTTGATGGCGTCCTGGTGGGAGCCGGAGAAGGCCGTGAAGACGAGGTCGCCGCCCCAGGGCGAGCGCTCGGGCACGGCCAGCTGGTTGCAGTACTCGACCGTGCGCTTGACGTGGTCCATGTCGGAGAAGTCGATCATGGGGTCGACGCCCTGCGAGTACAGGTTCATGCCCAGCGTCACCAGGTCGACGTTGCCGGTGCGCTCGCCGTTGCCGAACAGGCATCCCTCGATGCGGTCCGCCCCGGCCAGGTAGCCCAGCTCGGCGGCGGCCACGCCCGTGCCGCGGTCGTTGTGCGGGTGCAGGGAGAGGATGAGCGAGTCGCGGTGCTCCAGGTTGCGGTGCATCCACTCGATCGAGTCGGCGTACACGTTCGGGGTGGACATCTCCACCGTCGCCGGCAGGTTCAGGATCATCTTGCGGTCGGTGGAGGCCTCCAGGACCGTGGCCACCTCGTCCGAGATGCGCCGGGCGAACTCGAGCTCGGTGCCCGTGTAGGACTCGGGCGAGTACTCGTAGGTGATCTGCGTGCCCTTGAGCTGCTCCTCGAACTTCTTCACCAGGCGCGCGCCGGAGGTCGCGATGTCCACGATCCCGTCCTCGTCCTGCCGGAACACCACGCGGCGCTGCAGCACCGACGTCGAGTTGTACAGGTGCACGATGGCCCGGTCGGCGCCCTCGAGCGCCTCGAAGGTGCGCTCGATCAGGTGCTCACGGGACTGGGTGAGGACCTGGATGGTGACGTCGTCCGGGATGTGGTCGCCCTCGATGAGCTGGCGGACGAAGTCGTAGTCGGTCTGCGAGGCGGAGGGGAAGCCGACCTCGATCTCCTTGAAGCCCATGCCGACGAGCAGCTGGAACATGCGCAGCTTGCGCTCGGGGCCCATGGGGTCGATCAGGGCCTGGTTGCCGTCGCGCAGGTCCACGGCGCACCACAGCGGCGCCTTCTCGATGACCTTGTCCGGCCAGGTGCGGTCCGGCAGGGCGACCTCGATCTGGTCCTGGAACGGGACGTACTTGTGGAACTTCATCCCCGACGACTTCTGCAGGTGGGCGCTCATGCGTGTTCTCCCTCGACGTGCGCGCGGCGGGCGCGCGAAAGGTGGGTGGTCGGTGGCCGGACCGGGAGGTCAGGGGCTCCGCACGGGGTGTCCGGTCCGGTGGGAGGCGTCCTGCCTCCGCATGCGCTCAGGCGGCGTGGATCACGGCCTGGCACGGGGACCCCGTGCGGCCGGGAAGTAGCAGGCGGGCCGTGGCCGGCGCTGTCGTCGCGAGGCGGAGGGACATGCCCCCGACCCTAGCACCGAGGTGGGCCGGGCCACAGGAGGCCGTCCCCGTGTGACGCACGACGACGGCGGCCCGCTCCGGCGCGTGCGCGCCCGGGCCGGGGCCTCGGGCTCAGAAGCCGAGTCGGCCGAGCTGTTTGGGGTCGCGCTGCCACTCCTTGGCGACCTTGACCCGCAGGTCCAGGTGCACCTTGGTGCCGAGCATGCGCTCGATGCCCGCCCGCGCCTGCGCGCCGATCTCACGCAGCCGGGAGCCGCCCTTGCCGATGATGATGCCCTTCTGGCTGTCCCGTTCGACGAAGACGTTCGCCCACACGTCCATGAGGGGCCGATCCGCGGGGCGGTCCTCGCGCAGGGACATCTCCTCGACCATCACGGCCACCGAGTGCGGCAGCTCGTCGCGCACGCCCTCCAGGGCCGCCTCCCGGATGAGCTCGGCGACCATGACCGCCTCCGGCTCGTCCGTGAGCTCGCCGTCGGGGTACAGGGGCGGCCCGGCCGGCAGCAGGCCCGCGAAGACGCCCAGGACGTCGTCGACCTGGCGGCCGGCCACCGCCGAGACCGGCACGACGGCCGCGAAGCCCTCCCCGCCGTTCTCCGGCCCGAGGACCTCGTCGCCCAGCGCGGTCACGGCCACGAGCTGCGCCATGAGCTGCTCCGGGCCCACCTTGTCCGTCTTCGTCACCACGGCGACCACCGGGGTGCGGTGCAGGTAGGAGAGCTGCTGGGCGATGAACCGGTCGCCGGGACCGATCGCCTCGTCGGCCGGCAGGCACATGCCCACGGCGTCGACCTCGTTGAGCGTCTCCGCCACGAGGTCGTTGAGGCGCTCGCCGAGCAGGGTGCGGGGCCGGTGCAGGCCCGGGGTGTCCACGAGCACGAGCTGGAAGTCCTCGCGGTGGACGATCCCGCGGATGGTGTGGCGCGTGGTCTGCGGCTTGGAGGAGGTGATCGCCACCTTCTCCCCCACCAGCGCGTTGGTGAGCGTGGACTTGCCGGCGTTCGGCCGGCCCACGAGCGAGACGAAGCCGGAACGGAAGCCGTCCGCGGCGCGGGCCGGATCGACGAGATCGGTCATGGGGTCATCCTTGTCAGGCGGGGCGTGGGGTGGGGCGGCCGGCTCAGGCCACGGGGTCGGCGGGCGTGGCGCCGTGGGCCTGCTCCTCGCGCCGGCGCAGCCGCACCGGGCGGTCGGGGGTCTCGGAGACGCGCAGGCGCGCGACCCGGTTGCGGCGGGGCTCGAGGGTGTCCGCGACGAGCTCGATCCCCTGGACCACGACGCGCGAGCCCTGGATCGGGACGCGGCCGAGCTCCTTGGCCAGGAGGCCGCCGACCGTGTCGACGTCGTCGTCCTCGTCCTCCTCCGGCAGCTCGAACTCCTCCCGGAAGTCGTGGATGCCCATGCGCGCGTCGACGGAGTAGACGCCGGGCGCGACGAACTCCACCTCGGGGCGGTCCGGGTGGTCGTCCTCGTCGTAGATCTCGCCGACGATCTCCTCGATGAGGTCCTCGAGCGTCACGAGCCCCGCCGTGCCGCCGTACTCGTCCACCACCACGGCCACGTGGGTGGACTCGCGCTGCAGCTCCTGCAGGAGGGTGGCCACGGACTTCGACTCGGGGACGAAGCGGACGTCGCGCATGACCTCGGTGACGGGGGTGTCGGTCGCAGCGCCGTCGTGGTGCAGGGCGCGGGTGACGTCCTTGAGGTGCAGCATGCCCCGGATGTCGTCGGCGTCCTCGCCGATCACCGGGATGCGGGAGTTGCCGGAGCGCAGGAACAGGGCCATGGCCTGGCCGAGCGTGTGGTCGGCGTCGATCGTGACGACGTCGGTGCGCGGCACCATGACGGAGCGGACGATGGTGTCGTTCATGGAGAACACCGACTGGATCAGCTCCGCCTCGGAGTCGGCGAGCACGTCCGCGTCGTGGGCGCGGGCGACGAACTCGCGCAGGTGGCGCTCCTGGAAGTCGTCCTCGTCCTCCGGCTCGACCTCGCGACGGCGCCGGTCCCGGTCCAGGCGGGCGGCGAGCGGGCCCAGGGCCCGGCGGAGCACCCACACGAGCCCGCCGAGGCGGCGGGCGACGGCGGCCTCGTTGCGGGAGCCGATCGGCCGCGGGCTCCAGACGCCCAGCAGGGCGGCCACGCCCACGAGCACGACCGCGGCGATCGCCACGGTGAGCCACGTGTCGTCCACCACCGCGTCGGCGGCCGCGGTCAGGCAGACGGCCGACAGGGCCTCGGCGACGAAGCGCCAGACCCGCAGGGCCCCGAGGTGGCTCTCCCGCTCGCGGGCGATCTCCAGGACCTTGGAGCCGGGCTGCTCGCGGACGATGTCCTCCGCGTCCCGCCGGGAGAGGTAGGAGAACGCGGACTCGGCCAGGGACAGCGTCCAGGTCAGGCCGAGGAAGACCAGGAACAGGGCGAAGAGGACGGCGGGCGTCAGCATGGGCGGTGCCGTCAATCCTCGACGGTGGGGGCCGGGGCGGGCCGCCCCAGGACCTCGGAGACGAGCCGATCCTGGAGCGTGAACATCTCCTCGCGCTCGGCGTCCTCGAGATGGTCGTACCCGAGCAGGTGGAGCATGCCGTGGGTGAGCAGCAGGAGCAGCTCGTCGTCACGGGAGTGCCCGCCGCGCGCCGCCTGCTCGGCGGCGACCTCGGGGCAGAGCACGACGTCGCCGAGCACGCCCTCGGCCGGCGCCTCGGGCGAGCCGGGGGTCAGCTCGTCCATGGGCAGGCTCATCACGTCGGTGGGCCCGGGCAGGTCCATCCACTCCTCGTGCAGCTCGGCCATGCGTGCGGCGTCCACGACGGTCACGGCCGTCTCGGCGCGCTCGTGGACGTGCAGGCGCGCGTACACGTGCCGGGCCATGCGCAGCAGCGCGTCCTCGGGGACCTCGATCCCCGACTCGTTCAGGATCTCAACGGCCACGGCGGGCCCCTCCTCGCTTCTGGGACCGCTCCGCGGGGCCGCGGGCGGCGTCGTAGGCGTCCACGATGGCGCTCACCAGCGAGTGCCGGACCACGTCCGAGGAGTCGAAGCGGACCATCTCCAGTCCCTCGATCCCCTCGAGCACCTCGACGGCCTGGGCCAGGCCGGACTGGGTGCCGCGCGGCAGGTCCACCTGCGAGGTGTCGCCCGTGACGACCATGCGCGCACCGAAGCCGAGGCGGGTCAGGAACATCTTCATCTGCTCGCCGGTGGTGTTCTGGGCCTCGTCGAGGATCACGAACGCGTCGTTCAGGGTGCGGCCGCGCATGTACGCCAGCGGGGCGACCTCGATGGTCCCGGCCTCCATCAGCCGCGGGATCGACTCGGGCTCGATCATGTCGTGCAGCGCGTCGTACAGGGGGCGCAGGTACGGGTCGATCTTCTCGGAGAGCCCGCCGGGCAGGAAGCCGAGCCGTTCGCCGGCCTCGACGGCCGGGCGGGTGAGGATGATCCGGTTGACCTCCTTGGCCTGCAGCGCCTGCACCGCCTTGGCCATCGCCAGGTAGGTCTTGCCGGTGCCGGCCGGGCCGATGCCGAAGACGACGGTGGAGCGGTCGATCGCCTCCACGTAGTCCTGCTGGTGCAGGGTCTTCGCGCGGATGCGGCGGCCCCGGCCCGAGAGGATCGAGTCCAGGTGCAGCTGACCCGCGCCGCGCCCGGTGGCGGCGTCGCGGACGTGGTGGACGACCTGGCCCATCACCTCGGGGGTGACGGCCTGGTCGCGGCGGGCGATCGAGCGCAGGTCCTCGACGACGCGCCGCACCGTGGCCACCTCGGCCACCGGCCCGGCCAGGTCCAGCCGCTGGTCGCGGACCGTGACGTCCACGGTGGGGAACACGCCGCCGAGGATCCGCAGCAGGGCGTCCTGCGGTCCGAGCGTGCGGACCATGAGGTCGGCGGACTCGAACGCGACCCCCTCGTGCGCGGTGGCGGGCGGGGTCGGGGTCGTGGGGGGCACGGTCACGATGGGGCGGATCACCTCGGGGTCGCGGGGGCGGGACATCCCGACCAGTCTAGGCGTCGGCGCGCCGTCCTGCCGGGGCTCACCAGCGGCCGAGCCGGTGCTGGAGCACGGCGAGGGCGGCGGGGCCGGCCGTGGAGGCGCGCAGCACGTGCGGGCCGAGCCGCACCGGCACGGCCCCCGCGGCCACGCAGGCCTCGAGCTCGGCCGGGCCGATCCCGCCCTCGGGGCCCACGACGACGGCGATCTCGACGGCCGCGGAGAGTCGCTCCGCCGGCACCGCGGACACCCCGTGCTCCGCGTCCTCGTGCAGTACGAGGACGAGCCGGCCGCCGTCGTCGTCCCAGGCCAGCCCGGCGACCGCCGTCCCGGAGACGTGGTCCCGGACCGCGGGCACCCGGGCGCGACGCGCCTGCTTGGCGGCCGCGCGGGCCGTGTCCGCCCACTTCTGGCGGGCCTTGGCGGCCTTGGGGCCCTTCCAGCGGACGATCGAGCGCTCCGCCTCCCAGGGCACCACGGCGTCCACGCCGAGCTCGACGGCGGCCTGGACCGCCATGAGGTCCCGGTCGCCCTTGGCGAGGGCCTGGACGAGCACGAGCGCCGGGGTGGGCGCCGGCTCCTCCGCCACCGCGTCCAGCCGCACGGACACCGCGTCCGGGGCGGCCGCGAGCACGGTGCCGTGGCCGAGCGTGCCCGACCCGTCGGCCAGGAGCACGGCCTCCCCGGGGGCCAGGCGCATGGCCGCGGCGGCGTGCCGGGCCTCGGCGCCGTCGAAGACGACCTCCGCGCCCGCGCTCGCGCCGGCCAGGGCGCCCGGCTCGAGGTGGAACAGGGGGGCGGTCACAGGTTCCTCAGGTTCTCCCGCAGCCGGGCGAACATGCCCTTGGCCTGGGGTGCGCCGTGCACGACCTCCTCGCCGCGCACCTCGGCCAGGCGCTCCAGGAGCTGGCGCTGCTCGTCGTCCAGGTCGGTGGGCGTGGTGACCACCACGTCCACCTTGAGGTCGCCACGGCCCTGCCCGCGCAGGCGACCGACGCCCAGGCCGTGGAGGACCTCGACGTGGCCGGACTGCACGCCCGGGTCCAGGCTGAGGGACTGCTTGCCGTCCAGGGTGTCCAGCGTGACGGTGGTGCCCAGGGCCGCGGCGGCCATGGGGACGGTCACGGTGGTGGCCAGGTGGTCGCCCTCGCGGCGGAAGGTCTCGTCCGGGCGGACCGCGATCTCCACGTAGAGGTCGCCGTTCGGGCCGCCGCCCGGGCCGGCCTCGCCGCGGCCGGCGAGGTGGATGCGGGTGCCGTCGTCCACGCCCGCGGGGATGCGCAGGGTCAGCGGCGTCCGGGTGCGGACGCGGCCCTGCCCGTCGCACTCGTGGCAGGGCGTCGGGATGACGGTGCCGAACCCCTGGCAGGCGGGGCAGGCCTCGGTGGCCATGACGGTGCCCAGCAGCGACCGCACGGGGCGCTGGATCATGCCGTGGCCGTGGCAGGTCTGGCAGGTCTCCGGCTGGGTGCCGGGCTCGCAGCACGAGCCCTCGCACCGCTCGCAGCGCACGGCCGTGTCCAGCTCGATCGTCTGCTCGCCGCCGAAGACGGCGTCGCGCAGGTCGATCCGCGCGGTCACCAGGGCGTCCTGGCCGCGGCGGGCGCGGCTGGCGGGGCCGCCGCGGCCGCCCTGGCCGGCGGCGTTCATGAAGGTCTCGAAGATGTCGGCGAAGCCCCCGAAGCCGCCCGCCCCGCCGAAGCCGCCCGGGAAGCCGGCCTGGCCGTTCTCGTTGCCCGTCGTGTCGTAGGCCCGACGCCGGCCCTCGTCCGAGAGCACCTCGTAGGCGTGGGAGATGCGCTTGAACTGCTCGGCCGCCTCCGGGTCGGGGTTGACGTCCGGGTGGTGGGTGCGCGCGAGCTTGCGGTAGGCGCGGCGGATCTCCTCGGTGCTGGCGTCACGGCTGACGCCGAGCGTCTCGTAGTGGTCGGTCACGGTGGGGATTCCTCTCGGGGAGAGCGGGACGTGGGGCGATGCGGGACGGGGCCCGCCAGGACGCGCGGAGGCGCGTCAGGTGGTCAGGATGCGGGAGAGATAGCGGGCGATCGCCCGGACGGCGGCCATGGTGCCCGGGTAGTCCATCCGGGTCGGACCGATGACGCCGACCTTCGCCACGGCGCCGGGGCCGTAGGCGGCTGCGACCACCGAGGTGTCCGCGAGCGATCCGGCGTTCTCGGAGCCGATCCGCACGGACACCCCGTGGGCGTCCTGCTCCATCTCCGTGAGCAGGCGCAGCAGCACCACCTGCTCCTCGAGCGCCTCCAGGATCGGCCCGATGGACGCGCCGAAGTCCCCCGGGGAGCGGGCCAGGTTGGCGGTGCCGGCCAGCACAATGCGGTCCTCCCGGCCGGCCTCGAGGAGGTCCTGGACGGCCGCGGCCACGAGGGCGGCGGACTGCCGGTGCTCCGGGCGGACCCGGGTGACGACGTCGTCCACCACGGTGGCCGCCTGCACCGGACCGAGCCCCAGCAGGGCGTCCAGCAGGAGGCCGCGGAGCACGGACAGCTCCGCCTCGTCGACCGGACGGTCCAGCACGGCGTGCCGCTGGTCCACCCGCCCCGTGGACAGGATGAGGACCACGAGCACGCGCGTGGGCGCGAGGGAGACCAGTTCGAGGTGGCGGATCGTGGAGCCGTCCTCGTGGGGGAACTGCGCGACGGCGACCTGCTGGGTCAGCTGGGCCAGGAGGCGCACCGTGGACTCCATCATGTGCTCGGTGTCCGTCTCCGGGTCCAGCAGGGTCCGCACGGCCCGGCGCTCGGCCGGGGACAGCGGCTTCACCTCGGAGAGGCGGTCGACGAACACGCGGTAGCCCTTGTCCGTGGGGACGCGCCCGGCGGAGGTGTGCGGGGCCACGATGAGGCCCTCCTCCTCGAGCGCAGCCATGTCGTTGCGCACGGTCGCGGAGGACACGCCCAGGGCGTGCCGTTCCACGAGCGCCTTGGAGCCCACGGGCTCGCGCAGCGCCACGTAGTCCTCCACGATCGCCTGGAGCACCTGCAGGCGGCGGGGCTGCTCCGACATCTCGGTCCTCCTCTGGTCCGTCGGGATCCGGGGCGACCCCGGAGGTGCCCCTGGCTGGCACTCCGGCGGGTCAAGTGCCAATGCTACCGTCCGACCCGGGGGACGACCCGACCGGCCCGCACGGCTTCGCTCACGGTGATCGCCCGCCCCCGTTGCTACCGTGCTCTCCCATGGACTGGAGCAGCTGGGGCCCCGCGGGCCACGACGACCTGACGCGCCGCCCCGCCCGGACCGTCCCCGATGTGCCCGCCACCCCCGGCACGGTGGTCGAGGACGTGGCCTCCGGGTTCACCGGGGCCGTGATCGGCATCGAGCGCTCCGGCGGCGTGCACGTGGTGGTCCTGGAGGACCGCCGCGGCGTGCGCCGCGGCTTCCCCCTCGGCGGCGGCTTCTGGATCGACGGCGAGCCCGTGACCCTGGTCCCCCCGACCGCCGCGGCCCCGGCGGCGCCGGCCCGCACCGCCTCCGGCTCGCGACGGGTCGAGGGGGCGCGGGCCCGCACCGCCCGCGCCTCTCGCATCTGGGTGGAGGGCGTGCACGACGCCGAGCTGGTGGAGAAGGTGTGGGGCGAGGACCTGCGCCTCGAGGGCATCGTCGTGGAGCCCCTGCACGGCGTGGACGACCTCGCCGGGGCGATCCGTGCGTTCGCCCCCGGTCCGCGGCGCCGGCTCGGGATCCTCGTGGACCATCTCGTCACCGGGTCCAAGGAGGAGCGCCTCGCGGCCGAGGCCATGCGCGTGCCGGGGGCCGCGGGCAACGTGCTCATCCTCGGTCACCCCTACGTGGACGTCTGGCAGGTCATCAAGCCCTCCGTCCTCGGCATCCCCGCGTGGCCCGTCGTGCCGAAGGGGCAGGACTGGAAGACGGGGATCCTGCGGGGACTGGGCTGGCCGCACGGGAGCAAGGAGGCCACGGGGCTGGGGTGGAAGCGGCTGCTCTCCCACGTCACCACGTACGCGGACCTCGAGCCGTCCCTGCTTGGCCGCGTGGAGGAGCTCATCGACTTCCTCACCGCCGCACCCGAGCACTGATCTCGGCGCGGCCCCCGCCCGCCCGCGCTATGCTGGCCCATGCCCTGCGCCCGGTCCCCGGCGCGCGGGTCCCGCGATCCAGGAGGAGCCCCTCGTGAACACCCGCGCGCAGCCCGACGCCGGCCGCACCGGCCACGGCCCGCCCGCCTGGCTCGTCTCGGCCGGCGGCCGCGGCGCCCCGCTCACGGCGAAGCAGGACCGTGACCGCGCGGCGCTGGCCCACCTCAGTCTGGCGTTCGGCGTGCTCGGCCCGCTGGTCGTGTGGCTGCTCTACCGCGACCGCGGCCCGTTCACCTCGCAGGAGTCGCGCGAGGCCCTGAACTTCTCCGGGCCGCCCACGCTCATCACGCTCCTGTTCTTCTTCCTGTCCCTGCTGCCGGTGGTCGGCCCGATCTTCGCGATCCTCGGCGCGCTCACGTGGGCCGCCATGGCGGCCTACGGCGTGATGGGCGCCTCGCACGTGTCCAAGGGCCGTCCGTTCCGGTACCCGTTCAACCTGCGCATCCTGCGCTGACCCGGGGCCGGCCGGTCAGAAGCCGGCCAGCGCCCGGACGATCGCGTCGTTGAGCAGCCGCCCCTCGAGCGTGGGGACGATGCGGCCGTCGACGGCGGCGCGCCCGTCCAGCAGGCCCGCGGCGATGAGTTCGGCGATCGCCCCACGGATCCGCGCGGCCTCCCCCGGCGTCTCCGAGACGAGCTCCGCGGTCGGGAGCCCGCCCACCGTGCGCACCGCGAGCATGATGCGCTCGAGGCGCCGCGCGTCGGCGTCGGGCCGCTCGCGGCCGACGGCGGGGGTGACCCCCGTGGCCAGCCGCTGCGCGTAGGCGGCGGGGTGTTTGGCGTTCCAGAACCGGACCCCGGCGAGGTGCGAGTGCGCACCCGGGCCGATCCCCCACCAGTCCTGGTCCTCCCAGTACGCCACGTTGTGCCGCGCACGGTGGACGCCGGAGCCCTGCGGGTCGCGCGCCCAGTTGGACACCTCGTACCAGCGGTAGCCGGCGGCGCCGAGCAGCTCCTCGGCGAGCAGGTACTTGTCCGCCTGGTCGTCGGGGTCCACGTCCGCCACCTCGCCGCGGGCCACCTGGGCCCCGAGCTTGGTGCCCTCCTCCACGATCAGCGAGTACGCGCTCACGTGGTCCGGGGCCAGGGCGACGGCGGCCTCGAGCGTGGCCCGCCAGTCGGCGAGGGACTCCCCCGCGGTCCCGTAGATCAGGTCCAGGGACACCTCCAGGCCGGCCTCGCGGGCCGCGGCGACGGCGGCGGGGACGGACTCGGGCCGATGGGTGCGCTCGAGCGTGGCGAGCACGTGCGGCATCGCGGACTGCATGCCCAGGGAGAGACGGGTGAAGCCGCCGGCCGCGAGCTGGCGGGCGTACTCCGGGGTGATCGTGTCCGGGTTGGCCTCGGTGGTCACCTCCGCGCCGGGCGCGATCCCGAACCGGTCCACCGCCGCCTGGAGGATGCGCACGAGGTCCGCGGCCGGCAGGAGCGTGGGCGTGCCGCCGCCGAAGAACACCGTGTGCAGCGGGCGGGCGGGCACGTCCGAGGACGCGAGCACGTCCGCGGCGAAGTCCAGCTCCGCGACCGCCGACTCCCAGTAGTCGCCGCGACCCGCGCCGGGGCCGAGGTCGACGGCCGTGTACGTGTTGAAGTCGCAGTAGCCGCAGCGCACCGTGCAGAACGGCACGTGGACGTACAGGCTGAAGGTGCGCGCCGCGCCGTCGCGGGCGGCCGCGCGCACCCGCTGCCCGACGTCGGCCGGCAGCCGGCCGTCGTCGGGGACGGGCTCGCCGAGGGGCAGGGCGGGCACTTACTTCTTCGCCGCCTGGTCGGCGCCGGCGCCGTCCGAGGACAGGGCGGCGATGAAGGCCTCCTGCGGGACCTCCACCCGGCCGACCATCTTCATGCGCTTCTTGCCCTCCTTCTGCTTCTCGAGCAGCTTGCGCTTGCGGGAGATGTCGCCGCCGTAGCACTTGGAGAGCACGTCCTTGCGGATCGCGCGGATGTTCTCGCGGGCGATGATGCGCGAGCCGATGGCGGCCTGGATCGGCACCTCGTACTGCTGGCGCGGGATCAGCTCCTTGAGCTTGCCCGTCATCATCACGCCGTACGCGTAGGCGTTGTCCCTGTGGGTGATCGAGGAGAACGCGTCCACCTGTTCGCCCTGGAGCAGGATGTCCACCTTGACGAGGTCGGCGACCTGGTCGCCGTCGGCCTTCCAGTCCAGCGAGGCGTACCCCTTGGTGCGGGACTTGAGCTGGTCGAAGAAGTCGAACACGATCTCGGCCAGCGGGATCCAGTAGCGGATCTCCACGCGTTCCTCGGAGAGGTAGTCCATGCCCTTGAGATTGCCGCGCTTGGCCTGGCACAGCTCCATGACGGCGCCGATGAACTCGGCCGGCACGATGATCGTGGCCGAGGCCATGGGCTCGCGCACCTCGAGGATCTTGCCCTCGGGGAACTCGGAGGGGTTGGTCACGGTGACGACCTCACGGTCCTCCCGGGTGACCTCGTAGACCACGTTGGGCGCGGTGGAGATGAGGTCGAGGTCGAACTCGCGCTCGAGGCGCTCGCGCACGATCTCCAGATGCAGCAGACCGAGGAAGCCGACGCGGAAGCCGAAGCCCAGCGCGACCGAGGTCTCCGGCTCGTAGACGAGCGCGGCGTCGTTGAGCTTGAGCTTGTCCAGGGCGTCACGCAGCACGGGATAGTCCGAGCCGTCGATGGGGTACAGACCCGAGAACACCATGGGCTTGGGGTCCTCGTAGCCACCCAGGGACTGCTCCGCCGGGTGGGCGTGGTTGGTGACCGTGTCGCCCACCTTGGACTGACGCACGTCCTTCACGCCGGTGATGAGGTAGCCCACCTCGCCCGCGGCCAGGCCCTTGGTGGGCACGGGCTCCGGGGAGGAGACGCCGATCTCGAGGAGCTCGTAGGTGGTGCCCGTGGACATCATGCGGACCTTCTCCCGCGGGGAGAGCCGGCCGTCCACGACGCGCACGTACGTGACGACGCCCCGGTAGGTGTCGTACACGGAGTCGAAGATCATCGCGCGGGCCGGGGCGTCCGCGTCCCCCTCCGGGCCGGGGACGGCGCGGACCACGCGGTCCAGCAGCTCCTCGACGCCGACGCCCGTCTTGCCGGAGACGCGCAGCACGTCCTCGGGCTCGCAGCCGATCAGGGAGGCCAGCTCGGCCGCGTAGCGGTCCGGATCCGCGGCGGGCAGGTCGATCTTGTTGAGCACGGGGATGATCTCCAGCTCGTGCTCCATGGCGAGGTAGAGGTTCGCCAGGGTCTGGGCCTCGATGCCCTGGGCGGCGTCCACCAGCAGGATCGCGCCCTCGCACGCGGCCAGCGAGCGGGAGACCTCATAGGTGAAGTCCACGTGCCCGGGGGTGTCGATCATGTTCAAGGCGTAGTCCACCCCGTCCACGGACCAGGGCATGCGCACGGCCTGGGACTTGATGGTGATGCCGCGCTCACGCTCGATGTCCATGCGGTCCAGATACTGGGCCTTCATGTCGCGGGGCTGCACGACGCCGGTGGCCTGCAGCATGCGGTCCGCCAGCGTGGACTTGCCGTGGTCGATGTGGGCGATGATGCAGAAGTTGCGGATCACCGAGGGGTCGGTGGCAGCGGGCACCGGGGGGTTCGACGCCAGGGGCGACACGGGCACTTCCTCTACGGGTGACGGGGACGGGACTCTGACCGCCTAGTCTCTCATGTCCCGCCGCCGACCCGACCCGGACGCCGGGCCCGCGCGTCCACTAGATTCACGCCCATGGCCTTCGACCTGCATCGCGCCCTGTCCCTCGGCCGCCGGACGGCACGCCTGATCGGCGCCCTCCGCGACGACGCCCGGCCGCGTCGAGCCGCCTCCGAGGCCGGTCGACGGGCCGGCGACCGGAGCGGCCCGTCACCCTTCCCGGGCCCGCCCGGGCCTCCCGGGCCCGCGTGGGACCCCACGGAGCCCACCGACTCGTGGCCGATGCCCGGGCCCGGGCAGGAGCGCCGGCCCCGGCGACAGGACACCGGCCGCCACGCGTCCCTGCCGGACTTCACCGGGACCGTCCGCGTCGAGTACGCGCCCGTGCCCGGGCCGACGGCCGGGCCGGGCGAGGTCGTGTGGACCTGGGTGCCGTACGAGGAGATGGACGGCCGGGGCAAGGACCGCCCCGTGCTCCTGATCGGCCGGGACGGGGCGCACCTGCTCGGGCTCATGCTGACCAGCCGGGACCGGAACAACGCCCTGGCCCGGGACGAGGACTACGTGAACGTGGGCGCGGGCGCCTGGGACCGGTCCGGCCGCGCCTCGGAGGCGAAGCTGGACCGGGTGGTCCGCGTGGATCCGGCCGCGGTGCGCCGGGAGGGCGGCGTCCTGGACCGGGCGGCCTTCGACCGGGTCACGGCCGCGCTGGCCCGCGCCCGGCGGCGGGGGCGCTGAGTCCGCCGCGCGGATCGCAGGGTCTGGGTGGTAGGATCGTCCGCATTGTGTCCGCCGGTCGACGGGCACCCCCGGAACGGGTCATCATCGGTGTTCCCCACGCCGCTCAGTCCACGGATCCGGGCACCCTCCACGACCCCCTGTTCATGCGGCGCCCGGACCCTCGTCCGCGCCGCCGACGACGAAGGACCCGATTTGGCTAACATCAAGTCCCAGAAGAAGCGCATCCTCACCAACGAGAAGGCGCGCCAGCGCAACGTCGCGGTGAAGTCCGAGCTGAAGACCGCCATCCGCGCCGTGGACAAGGCCGTCGCCGCCGGCGAGGCCGAGGCCGCCGCCGCCGCGCTGCGCACCGCCTCCCGCAAGCTGGACAAGGCCGCCTCGAAGGGCGTCATCCACAAGAACCAGGCCGCGAACCGCAAGTCCGGCATCGCCGCCCGCGTGAAGGCCCTCCTCGGCTGATCCACGCCCCCCGGCTGTGACCGCGGCCCCCGCCCCGAGCGATCGGTGCGGGGGCCGCGTCGTGTCCGGGCTGCCCCCGTCGCGTGCCGTCCGGCGGCGCCGTCAGCGGCTGACGGCGGTGGCCACGCGGATGACCGCGCGCTCGACGGCGAACTCCGGGTTGCGGGAGGCGCCCTTGGCCTCGGCGTCGGCCTGGGCGATCCACTCCACGGCCTGCGCGATGCCGGCCGCCGTCCAGTGCCGCGCCGCCTGCTGGATGTAGCGCACCTGGAACGGGGCCACCCCGAGCAGGGACGGCAGCTCGGCGGCGGGCCGGCGGGCGTCGATCATCCGTGCCACCTGCCGCGCCTTGAGCGCGAGCGCCGCGGTGATCATCACCGGGTGCACGCCGGTGGCCATCGCGTGCCGCACGAGGGACACGGCCCTCGCCGCCTGCCCCTCGAGCGCCGCGTCGGCCACCGCGAAGCTCGTGGCCTCCACGCGGCCGCTGTAGTAGGTGTCCACGGTCTCGACGGTGACGACGCCCTCGGTGTCGTCGACGAGCTGGGCGCACGCGGCCGCGAGCTCCGTGAGCGAGGCGCCGGTGGCGCGGATGAGCGCGCGGGCCGCCTCCTCGTCGATGCGTCGACGCCGGTCGCGGAACTCGGCCTGCACGAAGGCCAGCCGCTCCTCGTCCTTCTTCAGCGGCACGCATTCGACCACCGTGCCGGCCTGGGCGACGGCGTCCAGCAGCTTCTTGCCGCGGTTGCCGCCGGTGTGGCGCAGCACGAGCGTGACGTCCTCCGCGCCCGGGCCCTGCTGGACGAGGCGCAGGGCGTCCTCGAGGAACGCGTCGTTCATGGCCTCGAGGCCCTCGACCGTGATGAGGGTGGGCTCGGCGAAGAGGGACGGGCTGGCCGCGGTGGCCAGCTGGCCGGGCTGGTACTCCCCCGCGCGGAGCCGGTGGATCTCCAGCTGGCCGTGGCGCTCGCGCAGAGCCTGGGTCACGCGGTCCGTCACCCAGCGGGCGGCATGGTCCTCGGGCCCCTTGAGGAGCATGAGCGGGGCGGGCTCGGCTCGCCGCCAGGCCAGCGGGTCGGTGCGGCCGGCTCGGCCGGAACGGGGGCTGCGGGCGGCGGACATGCGTCCCATCCTAGGGTCCGGTGCGGACGCTCGAGGGCGGGCGGACGGTGTGAGCCGCGATCTCGGGCGCGCCGTCGGGGTCGGGGCCGTCCGCAGCCGTGAGGGCCAGCGTGCCGTGCAGGTCCGTGCGGGCCACCGGCCCGAGGCGGCCGAGCGCGTCCACCGTGGCCCGGTGGGGGTGTCCGTACGGGTTGTCGGCGCCCACGGAGACCACGTGCAGGCGGGCGCCGACGGCGCGCGGCACGGCCGTCCCACCGTTGCGCGCGCCGTGGTGGGCGACCTTGAGCACGTCCACGTGCGGCGGTGCGGCGGCATCGGACCGGCGCCCCGCGACCCACGCCGCGGAGGCGTCCTCCTCCATGTCGCCGGTGACCAGCGTCGTGACCGGACCGGCCCCGCTCTCGACGGTGACCAGCACCTGGGCGGAGGCGTCGTTCTCCTCGGGGGCCCGCGCGTCGGCGAGCAGCACGTGCCACCGCACCGGCCCGGCCGTGCCCGTCGCGCCGGTGCGGAGCCGTGCCGCGTCGGCGGGCGGGTCGACGCCCTCCGCCTCCCCGCCGCGCCCTCCCCTGCCCTGCCCCGGTGCGTCCCGGGTCGCGTAGTGCACCGCCCCGGGGGAGGCGCGGTCGACAACGCCGGCCAGTCCCCCGGCGTGGTCGGCGTGCAGGTGGGTGAGCAGCACGGCGTCCACCCGGTCGACGTCGAGGTCGTCGAGGCAGCGACGAGCGAGCCCCGGCTCGGGCCCGACGTCGACGACGACCCCCGCGTGCGGGCCGGACCGGAACACGGCCATGTCCCCCTGGCCGACGTCGCAGAACGCCACCGCCCAGTCCGGCGGGGCCGCGCCCGAGGCCCGCGGCACGAGGACCGCCCCGACCGCACCCGTGGTGGCCGCGGCCAGCGCGGCGGCGAGCACGACCAGGGCGGGGAGGCGCTCGCGGGTCCGCGGCGCGCTGCGGCCGACACGCCGCACCGGGGCGGCCCGGCGTCGTTCGAGCAGGAGCACGGCGGCGAATCCGAGGAGCGTCGCGGCCACCAGCAGGACGCCCAGCCCGGCACCGAGGGCCCCGGCCGGCCACGGACGCAGCGCCCCGGGCAGCGAGGCGCTGGTGTGGGCGACCCACCCGATCCAGGCCGCGGGCCACTGGATCACGGCCACGAGGGCGGCGGCGATCCCCGGCGCGGGCAGGGCGAGGGCCGCGGCGAGGGTGCCCAGGACGGTCACGGGCGGCACGGCCGGGGCGGCCAGCAGATTGGCCGGCACCGCGTAGGCCGACACCTCGCCCGTCATGGACAGGATGATCGGCTGACAGGCCAGGTGGGCGGCCACGGTCACCGCGAGCGACGCCGAGAGCCACCGCGCCACGACGTCGGGCAGCACCCGGCCGAGCCCGGCGTGCAGCGCACGGTCGAGGGGCGCGCCGCCCAGGACGATGCCCGCGGTCGCCGCCAGGGAGAGGTGGAAGGCCGGTTCCACGGCGAGGGCCGGCACCGCGACGAGCAGGGCCGTGCCGCCCACCGCCAGGAGTCCGAACGCCTGCCGCGCGCGGCCGAAGAACACCGCGAGGGCTCCGAGAGCGCCCATCACGGCTGCCCGGAGCACGGACGGCTCCGGTCCCACGACGACCACGAACACCCCGAGGACCGCCAGCCCGGCGCTGAGGACCACCGCCCGGTGCACCCGCGCGCAGCGCAGGGTGATCGCGACCGCGCCGAGGATCATGGCCACGTTGGCCCCGGACACGGCAGACAGGTGCGACAGGCCCGAGGCCTTCATGGCGTCGTCGAGGGCGGGCCCCTGGGCGGAGCGGTCGCCCAGCACCAGCCCCGGGATGAGCTCCGGCGCCGCGCCGACCGTGCCCTCCGCGGACTGACGGAATGCGGCGCGCAGCGCCTCCCGCCGCGGCGGGCCCGGGTCGCCGCCGGTGGCCCCGCCTGCCGTCTCCGCCCCGCCGGGGCAGGGACCCGGCTGCGGGACGGCCGCGGCGGCCAGGAACACGGTGGAACCGGACCTCGACGGCCGGGCCACCACGCACACCCGCGATCCCGGCCCGCCGCCGGGGGCCGCCGTCCCGTCCGACGGCGCGGCGATCGTCGCGGGCGGTGGGCCCCCGCCCGTGAGTCGGGCCGTCACGGCGGCCTCGGGGGCCCGTGGCGGGTGACCGAACGTCTCGACCCGCACGGGAACGCTCCAGCGCGGGCCGAAGGTCGCCTCGCTCCGGGTGGCGGGCCCGTCCAGGGTCAGCTCGAGCCGCAGCGGTGAGCCGGCGTGCACCGCGCCGGTCCAACCGCTGGCGCTGGCCGCGGCGGCGGGCCCGGCCGAGTGCTGCAGCATCAGGGCCGCGGCTACGCCGGCCAGCGCCGTCGCGGTGGCCACGCCCCGTATCCGACCGGTCGAGCGGGC
The DNA here is from genome assembly GCF_040546065.1 of Micrococcus sp. UYEF5. Taxonomy (NCBI): domain Bacteria; kingdom Bacillati; phylum Actinomycetota; class Actinomycetes; order Micrococcales; family Micrococcaceae; genus Micrococcus; species Micrococcus sp. UYEF5. Next base: position 187,251 of record NZ_JBEPNB010000002.1, on the reverse strand, counting down.
GGCCCCCAGGACGGCGGCCGCGGCGACGGCCAACCCGGTGAGGGCCGCCGCCGAGCGGGCCGGGGCGTCCCAGGCGACGCCGAGGATCCCGAGGGTCAGGCAGGCGAGCAGGGCGGGCACCCACCGGGCCTCGAGCGGGCCGGGCACCTCGCGGTGGCGGGCGCGGCGGTCCATGGGATCGCTGGACGGACCCGGGGCCGGGCTCACCACGAGACGTGGTCACGCAGCCGGTCGAGCGTGGCCGGGCCGATGCCGGGCACCGCGTCCAGGTCCGGCAGGCCGGTGAACGGGCCGACCGTCTCGCGGTGGGCGATGATCTTCTCCGCCGTGGCGGGGCCGACGCCGGGCAGGGTCTGCAGCTCCGTGGCGTCGGCGGTGTTCAGGTCCACGGTGTCGCCGGACTCGGCGCCGCCCGGCTCGCCTCCGGCACCGGCCCTGCCCGTGGTCGGCGTGGGCTGCGCCTGCGCGGCCCCGGCCACCCGGTCCAGGGCGTCCTGCGGCGTGTGGGCGGAGGGGACGAGGACCTGTTGGCCGTCGTCCAGCGGGGCCGCGAGGTTGATGCGCTCCGCCCGGGCGTGCCGGGTCGTGCCGCCGGCGGCGCGCACGGCGTCGGCCACCCGGGAGCCCGGCGCGAGGCTGACCACACCCGGCCGGGCGACCTCGCCCACCACGTGCACCCGCAGCGGGGTGGACCCGGCGGGGCCGGACGCCTCCCCCGACGGCCCCGCCTCCGGCGTCCGCGCGTCGGTGCCCGCCGCCGACGGGGCGGTGGAGGGAGCGTCGGTCTGCGGGATGCCCGCACCGGCCGCGGCCGCCGGGATCGCCGAAGGCGGCGCCGGGGTGGTCAACCAGGCCACCGCCCACCAGGCCGCGGCGGCGACGAGCAGCACCGTGACCGCCAGCAGGGCCGGCCGCCACCGCAGCACCGGGCCCCGGGGCGGGGTGCGCTCCCACCGGGACGCGGCGTGCGGGCTGGCCGTGTCGACGTCGGGGACGGCCGAGGGCGCGGGGTCCGGGGCGAAGGCGGGCGGATCGTCGCAGAGGCGGTGGCTGGGGCTCATGCGGGCAGTCTGCGTCCCCGCGTCTGAGCCGGGCGCGTCCCGCACCCGGCTTGGGGATCACCATCGCGCTCCAGGGCGGTGTGCAGGAACGGACGCGCCCGTCTCCTCAGCGCTCCCGCACGGGCGGCCTCAGTCCCCCGAGCCCCCCGTGGGCGATTCCAGCGGGCAGATCACCACACCCAGGGCGCCCAGGCCCAGGTGCGCGGCGAGCACGGCGGGCAGCTCGACGACGGGCACGGGGGTGGTGGAGATCGGCTGGAGCCGCTCCGCGAGCTGCACGGCCGTCTCGGGGTCGCCGTACGCGTGCACGGCGATCCGCACCGGGTCCCCGCCGGCCCGCTCGGTCGCGAGCTCCACGAGCCGGTCGACGGCCCGGGCCGCGGAGCGCGGGCGGTCGACCAGGCCGATCGCGCCGTCGTCGACGGCCATGACGGGGCGCACCTGCAGCAGCGTGCCCAGCAGCGAGGCCAGCCCGCTGATCCGCCCGCCCCGGCGCAGCTGCTCGAGGCTGGGCACCGTGAACAGCACGTGGCTGGAGTCCACGGTGGCCTCGAGCCGCTCGCGGATGCGGGCCACGGGCATGCCCACCCCCGCGTCCACGGCGGCGTCCACCACGGCCATGCCCAGCGCGAAGCCCACGGTGCGCGAGTCCACCACGGTCACCGGGCGCTCGGCGTCCGCGGCGGCCAGGCGTGCGGCCTCCACGGTGCCGGAGAGCTCGCCGGACAGGTGGACGGAGAGGATGCGTGCGTAGCCGGCGCGGGCCAGCTCGGCGTAGGCCGTCCGGAACGCGCCCGGCGAGGGCCGTGAGGTGCGCACCGGGGTGCCGGCGGCCAGGGCCAGCGGCAGCTCCAGCGCGAGCTCGTCCGTGCCCTCCGTGTGGATCTGCTCGCCCACCATGACGGGCAGCGCCACCTGGCGGATCCCGGCGGCCAGACCGTGTCCGAGGACGGCGCCGGGCAGGGCCGCGGCCGAGTCCGTGACGACGGCCGTGCGGTCCCGGCGGGGCGGGCGCAGCCCGTAGCGTGCCCGCCCGGCCAGCTGGGAGCGGCGGGAGCGCAGGCGGGCGAGCGCGTCGTCGCGCCACTGCTCGATGCTCGCCACGGCCTGCCTCCTCTCCCCCGGCCCGGTCGGGGCCGGTCTCACGCGGTCAGCGGATCACCAGGTTCACGAGCTTGGGCTCGCGCACGATCACCTTGACGATCTCGGCGTCCCCGATGAAGTTCCGCACCTTCTGCGACGCGCGGGCGCGCGCCTCGAGGTCCTCGGCGGTGATGTCCGCGGGCACCTCGAGGGTGTCGCGGACCTTGCCCTTGACCTGGACGACGGCCGTGACGGTGTCCTCGACCAGCAGCGCCTCGTCCACCGCGGGCCAGCCGGCGCGGACCACGGAGGGCTCGTGGCCCAGGAGGACCCACATGTCCTCGGCCGTGTACGGCGCCACGAGGGAGATCAGCACGGCCACGGCCTCGGCGGCCTCGCGGACGGCGGGGTCGGCCGCGCCGGCGCCCGCGTCGATCTCCTTGCGGGCCGCGTTGACCAGCTCCATCGTCTTGGCGACGACCACGTTGAACTTGCCGTCGTCCAGCAGCTGCTGGGCCTCGTGCACGGTCCGGTGCGTCACCCGGCGCAGGGTCACGGCCCCGTCCGCCGGGTCCGTGCCGGCCGGGGCGCCCGTCGCGCGGACGTCGCGGGCCAGGCGCCACGCGCGGGCCAGGAACTTGCCGGCGGCCCCCGGGGCGACGTCGGCCCAGTCCACGTCGTCCTCGGGCGGCGAGGCGAACACCATGGTCAGGCGCACGGCGTCGACGCCGAACTCGTCCAGCTGGTCGCCCAGGTCCACGCCGTTGCCCAGCGACTTGGACATGGCCTTGCCGCCGTTGAGCACCTGGCCCTGGTTGAGCAGGGCGCGGAACGGCTCGGTGAAGGGCACCAGGCCGAGGTCGTGCAGGGCCTTGGTGAAGAAGCGGGCATACAGCAGGTGCAGGATCGCGTGCTCCACGCCGCCCACGTACTGGTCCACGGGCAGCCAGCGGCGCAGGGCCTCGGGGTCGAAGACGCGGGCGTCGTCGTTCGGGGACGCGTAGCGGAGCATGTACCAGGACGAGTCCACGAACGTGTCCATGGTGTCGGTGTCCCGTCGCGCGGGGCCGCCGCACTGCGGGCAGTCCACCTCGACCCACGACGTCGCCGCGGCCAGGGGCGACTGGCCCTTGGGGGCGAGCTGCTCGCCCTTGAGGTCGGTCGGCAGGGTGACCGGCAGCTGGTCCTCCGGCACGAGCACCTCGCCGCAGTCCGGGCAGTGGACCACGGGGATCGGGGTGCCCCAGAAGCGCTGACGGGAGAGCAGCCAGTCGCGCAGCCGGTACGTGGTGGTGCCCCGGCCGGTGCCGCGCTCCTGCACGATCTCGATGGCCCGCGCGATGGCCGCGGTCTTGTCCAGGCCGTCGAGCTCCCCGGAGTTCACCAGGATGCCCTCGCCGGTCGTCGCGACGCCGGAGACCGCCGGGTCCTCCTCGCCGGTGTCCAGCACGGTGCGCACGGGCAGGCCCATGGCGCGGGCGAAGTCGAGGTCGCGCTGGTCGTGGGCCGGCACGGCCATGATGGCGCCCGTGCCGTAGTCGGCCAGCACGTAGTCCGAGGCCCAGATCGGCAGACGCTCACCGGTCAGCGGGTTCACGGCGTGGCGGCCCAGGAACACGCCGCTCTTCGGGCGGTCCGTGGCCTGGCGGTCGATGTCCGAGACCTTCTTCAGGTCCTCCCGGTACGCCTCGAGTTCGGCCCGCACGTCATCGCCGGCGAGCTCGGCGGCCAGCGGGGCGTCGGCGGCGACCACCATGAAGGTCGCGCCGTGCAGCGTGTCCGGCCGGGTGGTGAAGACCGTGACGACGGGGCCGTCCTCGACCTGGAAGTCGACGTGGGCGCCCTCGGAGCGGCCGATCCAGTTGCGCTGCATGGCGAGCACGCGCTCGGGCCAGTGGCCGGTGAGCTGGTCCATGTCGTCCAGCAGCGCGTCCGCGTACTCGGTGATGCGGAAGTACCACTGGTTCAGGGTCCGCTTGGTGACCTCGGTGCCGCAGCGCTCGCAGCGGCCGTCCACGACCTGCTCGTTGGCGAGCACCGTCTGGTCCTGGGGGCACCAGTTGACCGGGGAGTCCTTCCGGTACGCCAGGCCCCTGCGGTACAGCTGCTGGAACAGCCACTGGGTCCACCGGTAGTACTCGGGGTCCGAGGTGTGCAGCTCACGGGACCAGTCCACGGCGATGCCGTACCGCTGGAAGGAGCGCTTCTGCGTCTCGATGTTCGCGTAGGTCCACTCGGCCGGGTGGGCGTCGCGCTTGATGGCGGCGTTCTCGGCCGGCAGGCCGAAGGAGTCCCAGCCGATGGGATGCAGCACGTCGAAGCCGCGCTGCATCCAGTGGCGCGCGACGACGTCGCCCATCGCGAACGCCTCGGCGTGCCCCATGTGCAGGTCGCCCGACGGGTACGGGAACATGTCGACCACGGTGCGGGTCTCGGAGCCGTCCTCGCGCGGGGCGAACGTCCCGGCCTGCTCCCAGTACCCGGCCCAGCGGGCCTCCACGTCACGGAACGAGTACTCCGCGTCGGCGGGGATGCTGGGGGTGGCCGGCACGGCGCTGTCGGGGGTCTGGCTCACGGCGGTTCGAGTCCTCACGCAGTCGGGATGGAGCGCCGGCCCTCGGGCGGCGCGGACGGGGCCGGCGGCACGGCCGGCCACCCCATCCTACGGCGACGGCGCCCCGGCCCGGCCGCAGGGCCGCTCCGAGACGCCGTGCCCGGCCGGGCAGGCGCGTTCAGGCGGAGTGGCTGCCGCCTGCCGGACGCTCGGGCCCGGCGTCGGGACCGGGATGCACCTCGTCGGGGGTGACCGCGTCGTCCTCCTCCAGCACCTGGGCGACCTCGTCCTCGAGGGCCTCCGTCACCGCGCCTGGGGCCGCCACGGAGTCCCCGACCGCCTCCTGCAGCTGCACGGCGTGCTGGGCCGTGAAGGTCTTCTCCGGATGCTCACGCAGGCGGAGCAGCGCGAGCAGGCGCAGACGCAGCCCCGACTCGGCGGAGATCTGCCGGCGGTGGGTGAGCCACCAGACGAGGAGCACGAGCGCGAGCACGATCCCCAGGTGGCCCAGCGCCGGGTAGACGACGTTCATCAGGTCGCCGAAGCCGACGAAGCTCACCGCGAAGGCCAGCAGCGTGACGCCGGCGAACACGGGCCGGTAGCGGCCCGGGCGGTCGGCCGTGAGGCGGCGTCCCAGCGCGTAGAACATGCCGATCGCGGTGTTGAAGATCATCAGGTAGATCACCACGACCATCGCCCAGCCCAGCCAGGGCGCGATCGAGGCGAACAGCCGCAGCATGGGGACGTCGGCGCGGCCGATCTCGGCGTAGCCGAGGTAGAGCAGCGTGGAGGCCATCAGGAGCAGGGCGGTGTACATCAGGCCACCGGTGAGGCCGCCGAGGAACGCCTCCCGGGGGTGGGTGATGGACCCGCCGATCACGAGGCACATGGACACGGCCATCACGACGACGAGGCCGAAGTAGTTGACCGAGGACAGCCACCACGGGTCCACCGGCGTGGTGGCCTGGACGGCGAGGGACTCGTGGGCGGTGAAGCCGCCGTCGCGGGTGACCAGGACGTGGACGAACCCGGCCACGACCGCGACGACCACCAGGGGCGTGATCAGGGAGATGATCGCGGAGACCTTCTCCACGTCCAGCATGCCCGTCACGAGCACGAGCAGGGTCATCAGGGTGGAGCCCGCCCACGTCGGCCAGCCGAACTGCTGGGCGAGCGTCGAGCCTGCCCCGGCGAGCATGACGACGCCGATCGCGAAGAGCGTCACCGTCACCACGACGTCCAGGATCCGGGCCATCACGGGGTGCGAGACGCTGCGGAAGACGACCTTGTGGTCGGCCGCGAGGAACACGCTGCCCAGCTGGAGGATGACGGCGCCGCCGGCGGTGACGAGCAGGCCGGCCAGTCCCGCGCCCACGATGCCGATCCAGCCGAAGCCGACGAAGTACTGGATGACTTCGGCGCCGGTGGCGAAGCCGGCGCCGACGAGCAGACCGACGAAGGCGAGGGCGATCTTCAGGGATCTGAGGGCGACGGGGTGCTGCACGCATGGACCTTTCGTGGGGGACGGGGTGCGCCCGTCCGGGCCCCGGGACCGAGGACGGGCCGGAGTACGGTAGGCACGCGCGCGCCATCGTGGCCAGGACCAGGCGTCGCCGGGTTCCGGGCAGCGTGGCCTCAGGCCCGCCCCAGGGCCGCCCTCCCGTTGGTACGCCGCGGTCGCGATCAGGCCGAGCATCTCGGCGGACCCCGTCCCCGCGTCCAGCGGAGACGAGGCGCCACGGCGTCGGCGGTCGAAGGCCTGGCTAGGTGTTGTGGGTCATGAGGTTCTTGCCACGAGGCGCCGGCTGAGATGAGACGAGTGGGCCTCTCCCGCAGGATGGAAGTTCCTCAACAACCCACCTGCCAGAAGAGACCCACTCATGACTCACGCTAACGCACCCCTGACCCCCACCGGCCGACTCAGGATGGTCCACCGCCACCTGCACGACGGGATCCCGCAGGCGCACGTGGCCGCCGAGTTCCGGGTGAGCCGGCCCACGGTGGCCACTTGGGTCGCCCGCTACCGCGCCCAGGGAGAAGCCGGCCTTCAGGACCTGCCCAGCCGGCCGCACCGTTCACCTGCCCAGCTCGATCCGGTCTTGGTCGCCCAGATCCACGCCCTGCGGCGGGAGCGCAAGTGGTCCGCACGGCGCATCCATCACCACCTCGTCTCCGAGGGCCACCGGGTGTGTCTTCGTACCGTGGGACGGTGGCTGCACCGACTCGGGATCTCCCGCCTACGGGACCTGACCCCGGCCGGAGAAGACCTGCGCCAACGACCCCAGAAGATCACCGCCCGCGGCCCGGGGCACATGGTGCACCTGGATGTGAAGAAGATCGGGAAGATCCCAGACGGGGGCGGCTGGCGTGCTCACGGACGTGAAAGTGAAGCAGGCCGTGCTTCCAAGCGTGGTGCAGGCCGGCGGGTCGGCTACACCTACCTGCACTCGGCGATCGACGGGTACACCCGCCTGGCGTACACCGAGGCGTTGGAGGACGAGAAGGCGGTGACCACGATCGGGTTCTTCTGCCGGGCCCGCGCGTTCTTCGCCGCCCACGGCATCACCGTGGACCGGGTGGTCACGGACAACGGGAACAACTACCGGGCCGTGGACTTCACCGCCAAGGTGGTCTCGCTCGGGGGCCGGCACCACCGGATCCGCCCCTACACCCCGCGCCATAACGGGAAGGTCGAACGGTACAACCGGCTGATGGTCGATGAGGTCCTCTACGCCCGCCCGTACTCCTCAGAGCAAGCTCGGCGTGAGGCCCTGGCGGTGTGGGTGAACCACTACAACTACCATCGGCCTCATACCTCCTGCGGAGACGCTCCTCCGGCCTCGTTGGCACCGGCCCGAGTCAACAACGTCATGCCCTCCTACAGCTAGGGTGGGGACGTGCCTGTCCCGACGCCGTCCGCCGCCCCGGGCCCGCCCGTCCGCCTGCGCGATCTGCTGCGCCCGCCCGCGGCGCCCGCCGATCCCCGCGTGCTCACGGGCCACCCGGCCCGGACGCCCCGCCGGCACACCCTGGCCGTCCCGGACCCCGTCAGCGGGATCCGGTCGTCCGTGGCCGTGTGGGAGTACACCCCCGTTCCGGTGGCCGCGCCGGGATCGCCCGGCGCACCCGAGGGGGACGCGGCCGCTGCCCCGCTCGTGTTCGTGCACGGCTTCCGCGGGGACCACCACGGCCTCGCCCTGCTGGCCGACGCGCTCCCGGAGCATCCGATCCACTCGATCGAGCTGCCCGGCTTCGGGGCTTCGGAGCCCTTCCCCCACGCCGAGCACACCGTGGCCCATCACGCGGACGCGGTGGCCACCGTCGTCGCCGCCCTGGGTCTGCGGGCGACCCCCGTGCTGGTCGCGCACTCCTACGGGACGACGGTGGCGGCCGAGCTGGTCGCGCGGGACCCGTCCCGGTGGGGACGGCTGGTCCTGCTCAACCCCATCGCCGAACCCGCGCTGGAGGCGTCGGCGTCCGTGTCGAGTCGGGTGCTGGCGGCCGTCGCCGAGGGGTACTACGAGGTCGCCGCCCGCCTGCCCGAGCGCCCGGCGCGGCTGCTGCTGGGCGCGCCGCCGGTCGTGTGGGTGACCACGCTCGCCATGACCCACACCAGGGACAGGGATGTCCTCGCGTACACCCATGACCAGCACCGGCGCCACTTCTCGGACTTCGCCTCCGCACGCATGCTCTCCGAGGCGTACCGCGCCTCGAGCACGGGCTCCGTGGCCGACGTCGCCGCCCGCCTCAGCCTGCCGGTGCTGCTGGTCGCGGGGCGGGAGGATCCGCTGGGCTCGGTGCCGGCACAGGAGGCGCTCGCCGCGGCGATCGACGACGCGGGCGGCACGGCGGAGCTGCACGTCCTCGACGGCGTCGGGCATCTGCTGCACTACGAGCGGCCGGCCGCCTGTGCGGCGTTGATCCGCGACTGGCTCCGCCGCGCCGGCCGCTGACACCGTCATCGCCCCGGCGTCGCCGCGCTCCGGCCCCTCGGGCTGCGGGTCGGTCCGGCCGCCCCCTCAGAGCACCCCGGCCGGGTCGAGCCGCACCCGCACCGGGGCGGTCTCCCGCCGAGCGCTCGCTGCGGACCGGGCGGCGCGCAGGGCGCCGACGGTGGCCTCGGCCGCCGCGTAGGGGAAGATCAGCAGGGCGCGGGAGCGGGTCTCGTCGGCGGGGTCCGGCACCGGCCCAATCCAGGGCAGCCGCGCCGGGCCGCCATCGAGCGGGGCCGAGTGCGGATCCTCGTGGACGTCCTCGTCCGGCCGTTCCCGGCGGGCGGCCTCCACGAGCTCGAGGTACTCCGCGACGGCGGCGGCCTCCCCCGTGACCTCTGCGAGGCGGCCGGCGGGAGGCAGGTGCAGCTCGCGCCGCTCGGCGACCTGGCGCGCGGCGAAGCCGTCGGGGTCCCGTCGGACGAGCGCGTTCACCGCCTCCCCCGCGTCCGCGGTGACCACCACGACGCCCCCGTCGGAGGCGGGGCGGACCAGGCAGGCGGCCGCGAGCCAGCGGGCGAGCACGCGGCCCGGCACGTCGAGGCCCTCGCGCTGGAGCTGGCTGTCCCCGTCGAGCAGCAGGGCGGCCGCGTAGCCGTCGGGCGTCGCCGGCTCGGCCCCCACGGTCGCCACCACCAGGGAGGGCCCGGGCGGCACCGAGCCGAGCATGTGCTGCGCCGAGGAGGCGTGCACGGGCACGCGCGGGAACGCCCGGCCCAGCTCCTCGGCCGTGCGGTCCACGCCGCGGGCGCCGGCCCGCAGCGTCGTGCCGCCGCACTCGGTGCACCGGAAGCCGCGCTCCCGGGTGCCGCACCACCGGCAGGCCACCTCCCCGTGCCGGGCGGCCCGCGCGTCGCGGAAGCCCAGCGGCCCCGCGCAGACGCGGCAGCGGGCGGGCGTGCGGCACCGTTCGCACACGAGGGCGGGGATGAAGCCGGCCCGGGCCACCTGCACGAGCACCGGGCCCGGCCGTGGCCCGAGCAGCGCGGCGCGGGCGGCGGCCCAGGCGGCCTGCGGCAGCCGCGCCCGCTGCGCGAACGGGTCGCGCGCCGTCTCCCAGGCGTCGGCGGTGGAGACGACCCGTGGCCCGAGCTCGCGCTGGGTCGCGCGGGAGGGGCCCAGGTGCAGCAGCCAGCCCGACTCGACGAGCCGTTGCACCGGGACGGACCGGGAGGGCCCGGCGAAGAGCAGCGCCGCGCCGGTCGCGCGGGCCCGCTCCAACACGACCTCTCGGGCGTGGAAGTAGGGCGCGCGGGGTTCTGCCCACGCGTCGTCGCCGTCGTCCCAGAGCACCACCAGCCTCAGGTCGCGCACGGGCGACCACACGGCGGCCCGGGTGCCGGCCACGATGCGCCGGGTGCCGCGCAGCGCGGCCAGGTGGGCGCGGTACCGGGGCGTGTTGCCGTCCTCGGAGCCGATCCGCGCGTAGGCGTCCTCCCCCACGTGCTCGTCGAGGGCGGCGCAGAGCCGGTCGAGGTCGCGGTGGTCGGGCACCAGCAGCAGGACGCCGCCGTCCGAGGCGGCCACCGTGCGCGCCAGAGCGGCCAGCGCGCCCGCCTCGTCCCATTCGAACAGGCGCGAGGGCACGACGGCGGCCGCCCGCGCGGCGTCCCCGGCCAGCACGGCGGACACGAACGCGGTGCCCCCCTCGAGGGACTCCCACACCGTGGGCACGAGGCCCTCCTCCGCCGCGGGAGGCTCCGGGCGCTCGGCGTCCGTGCCGGTCAGCGTCACAGGGTGGTCCGCGGCGGTTTCCGCGTCCTCCGCCAGGGCGGCCTTCTCGACCTGCGCAACGCGCGGGGGCACCGCGGCCCGCAGCACGTCCGTGACGACGCCGGCCTGGCGGCGGGCCACCGCGCGAGCCGTCGCCAGGACCTCCTCCGTCAGCGGCGGGATGGCGGTGAGCACGCCGGTGAGCTCGGTGAGCTGGGCGCCGGTGGCCGGCTCCTGCTCCCGCGAGACGAGCCAGCCCGTCATGGCCCGTCCGCCGAAGCGGACGGACACGCGGGAGCCGGGGACCGCCCGGTCGTCCAGGGCCACGGGCACGAGATAGTCGAACTCGCGGTCCAGGTGCGGCACGGGCGAGTCCAGCAGGACGCGGGCGATCGGCCGCTCCGGCCACCCCTCGGCCCGCTCCGGCAGTCGGGGCGCGTCCTCCGGCTCCGGGAGGGCGAACAGCGTGTCCGTGATGCCCGCCTCCGGATCAGAGGCCGGCGGCAGCGCGCAGCTGCTCGACGCGGTCCGTGCGCTCCCACGTGAAGTCGGCGTCGTCCCGGCCGAAGTGGCCGTTCGCGGCGGTCCGTCGGTAGATGGGCCGCAGGAGGTTCAGCTCCTTCACGATGGCGGCCGGACGCAGGTCGAACACCGCGTTCACGGCCTCGATGATCTTCTCCTCCGGCACCGTGGCCGTCCCGAAGGTGTCCACGTACAGGCCCACGGGCCGGGCCGAGCCGATCGCGTAGGCCACCTGGAACTCGGCGCGCGAGGCGAGGCCGGCGGCCACCACGTTCTTCGCGACCCAGCGGAGCATGTAGGCGGCGGAGCGGTCCACCTTGGACGGGTCCTTGCCGGAGAAGGCGCCGCCGCCGTGCCGGGCCATGCCACCGTAGGTGTCCACGATGATCTTGCGACCGGTGAGGCCGGCGTCGCCCACGGGGCCGCCGATGACGAACTTGCCGCCCGGGTTGATGATGATCCGCATGCCGGAGGTGTCGAGGCCGGAGCGCTCGATGACGGGCCGGATCACGTGCTCCTCCACGTCCGCCCGCAGCTGCTCCTGCGTGACCCACTCGTGATGCTGCGTGGAGACCACCACGGCCTCGACCGTGGTGGGCACGTGGCCGGGCGCGTAGCCGATGGTGACCTGCGTCTTGCCGTCCGGCAGCAGGTACGGCATGGGCGTGTTCTCCGCCCGGCGCACCGCGGTGAGCCGCTCGGAGAGCCGGTGCGCGAGGTAGATGGGCATGGGCATGTACGCCGGGGTCTCGTCCGTGGCGTAGCCGAACATGATGCCCTGGTCCCCCGCGCCCTGCTCGTCCACCTCGTCCGCCGAGCCGTACTCGCGGGCCTCGAGGGACCGGGAGACGCCGGCGAAGATGTCCGAGGACTGCTGGCCGATGGAGATGTTCACGCCGCACTGGGCGCCGTCGAAGCCGTTGGCCGAGGAGTCGTAGCCGATGTCCAGAATGGTCTCGCGCACGATCTTGGGGATCTCCACGTACGCCGAGGTGTTCACCTCGCCGGCCACCTGCACCAGGCCGGTGGTGGTCAGGGTCTCCACGGCCACCTTCGCCGACGGGTCGGCGGCGAGGATCGCGTCCAGGATGGCGTCGGAGATCTGGTCGCAGATCTTGTCGGGGTGGCCCGCCGTGACGGACTCGGAGGTGAAGAGGCGGAGCTCTCCGCCGCCCACCCCCGAATACGGGTCGGCGTGGCGGGCGGGGCTCAGCGAGGCGGCATCGGTCATGCCGCACAGTCTAGGTCAGCGGCCCGACGCGCCGGCGGGGTCGCGACCGGCGAGGTCATCCACGATCGCCTGCACGACGGCGGCCGCCGCCTGGTCCTTGGAGCCCACGGTCTCCACGGCGGGGCGGCCGTCGGCGAACAGGATGGTCACGGCGGTCTCGTCCCGGCCGAACACCTTGTCCGTGCCGACCTCGTTGACCACGAGCATCTCGCAGCCCTTGCGCGCCAGTTTGGCCCGGCCGTACTCGAGCACGGAGGACGTCGCGTCGCCGGTCTCCGCGGCGAAGCCGACGATGAGCGGGGCCATGGGCCCGCCCTCGGAGCGGGTCCGCACGGCCGTGGCGAGCACGTCCGGGGTGCGCTCGAGCACGATGACGGGCGCGCCGCCGTCGTCGCCCTTCTTCATCTTGGCGTCGGAGACCTCGGCCGGTCGGAAGTCCGCGACGGCCGCCGCCATCACGAGGACGTCGGCGTCGGCGGCCTCCGCCAGCACGGCCTCGAGCAGGTCCTGCGTGGACTCCACGGGCACGACGCGCTCGACGCCCTCGGGCGTCGGGACGGACATGGACCCGGCGACGAACCGCACGGTGGCGCCGGCCTCGAGGGCCGCGCGCGCCAGGGCGGCCCCCTGCTTGCCGGAGGAGCGGTTCCCCAGGTAGCGGACCGGGTCCAGCGCCTCGCGGGTGCCCCCGGCCGTGATCACCACGGTGCGACCGGCCAGCGGGCCGGGTGTCGGCTCGGCGTCGGACCCGGAGGCCCGGGGACGGCGCGGGGCGCCCGCGGCCGCGGCGGCCTGCGCACGCTCCCAGATCTCGGCGGGCTCGGGCAGCCGCCCGGCGCCGGAGTCGGCCCCGGTGAGCCGGCCCACGGCGGGGTCCACGACCGTGACGCCGCGCTCGCGCAGGAGGGCGACGTTGGCGACCGTGGCGGGGTGGTGCCACATCTCGGTGTGCATGGCGGGGGCCAGGACGACGGGGCACGTGGCGGTGAGCAGCACGTTGCCCAGCAGGTCGGGCGCCATCCCCGCGGCGGTGCGCGCGAGCAGATCGGCGGTGGCCGGCGCGACCACCACGAGGTCCGCACGCCGGCCGAGCCGGACGTGGTTCACCTCGTCGACCGCCTCGAACGTGTCCGTGCGGACCGGGCGACCGGAGAGGGCCTCCCACGTCGCCGCGCCCACGAACTCGAGGGCGTTGGCGGTGGGCACCACGGTCACGCCGTGGCCGGCCTCGGTCATCAGGCGCAGCAGCAGCGCCGCCTTGTAGGCCGCGATGCCGCCGCCGACCCCGAGGACGATCTCCATGACGGGTTCAGGCCTCCGGGGCGTCCTCGGAGGTGCCCTCCTCGGCGCGCACCGTCTCGGCGGCCTCCTCGATGGCGGCGGGATCGCCCATCGGCTGGTGGGCGTCGGCCGACTCGAGGGTGGCGAACGGGTCGTCCTCGCCCGGCAGGGAGAAGTCGCCGAAGTCCTCGGCGGCCAGGTCGGCCTCCGGGGTGGCCTCGACGGCCTCGCGGGACACGAGCAGGTCGGCCTCGATCTCGCGCAGGGCGATGGACAGCGGCTTCTCGTTCAGCTGGGTGTCCACGAGCGGGCCGACGTACTCGAACAGCCCCTCGTGCAGCTGCGAGTAGTAGGCGTTGATCTGCCGGGCCCGCTTGGCGGCGAAGAGCACCAGGGCGTACTTCGAGTCGACCCGCTCCAGCAGGGAGTCGATGGGCGGGTTGACGATGCCTTCGTACTGTTCGGTCACGGGGTCTCCAAAGTCTTCATCTCACTGTCACGTCGGCGCCGGGTGCGGCGTCGGTGCGGCCGGTCCTCAGGCCTCGGTCGGACGGCGCTCGGGGTCCAGCCCCATGAGTCTCACCAGTTCCTCGGCGGCCCGCTCCACGCGGTCGTTCACGACGACGGCGTCGAACTCGGGTTCCGCGGCGAGTTCCAGTCTAGCCGTTTCGAGCCGGCGGCGCTGTTCCTCCGGGCTCTCGGTGCCGCGGCCGAGCAGCCGGGACACGAGTTCCTCCCAGCTCGGCGGCGCCAGGAACACGAAGGTGGCCTCCGGCAGCGCACGGCGGACCTGGCGCGCTCCCTGCAGGTCGATCTCCAGCAGGACGTGGCGGCCCTGCGCCACGGCCTCCATCACGCGGTCGCGCCGCGTGCCGTAGCGGTGGACGCCGTGCACGACGGCCCATTCCAGCATCTCGTCCGCCTCGACGAGGGAGTCGAACTCCTCCGGCGTCGTGAAGTAGTAGTGCACCCCGTCCTCCTCGCCCGGGCGCGCCGGGCGGGTGGTGGCGGAGACGGACAGCCAGGCCTCGGGGTAGTGCTCGCGGACGTAGGCCGACACGGTGCCCTTGCCGACGGCGGTGGGGCCGGCCAGGACGGTGACGCCCGGGCCCGGGGGGCGTTCCTGGACGGCGGTGCGGGCCACCGGGACGGCGGGGGCGGGTCCGGGGTCGAACGTGTCGGTCACGCATCCTCCTGGTGGGACGGGCCTCGCAGGCCCTTCACCCGGGCCGGCGCCGACCCGCCGGGGTGTGGGGGTCACCGGCCAATATAGGCGATCAACGCCTCGCGCTGACGACGGCCCAGGCCGCCCAGCCGACGCCGCGGCGAGATGCCGCACCCCGCCATCGTCTCCCGGGCCCGGACCTCGCCCACGCCCGGCAGGGCCAGCAGCAGGTCCACGGTCCGCAGGCGGGCGACGGCGTCCTCGGTGTCCGCGCGCGCGAACACGTCGGCCAGGCCGACCGCACCGGCGGCGAAGGCCGCCTTGAGCTCCGCCCGCGCCTGGCGGGCCTGGAGGGCCTTCCTCCGGGCCTCCGCCCGCTCCTGCACACTGAGCTGCCGCAACGCCATGGTCTGACCTCGATGCCTCTCATTCCTCACCGGCCCCGTCGAGACCCTTCCACCGTCAAGGACGACGAGCACAGCCGATCGAAAGGGAAGATACCATCCCGTCCACACGGCACGGGCGCGCCGGGAGGACGCGGGCGTCACCGCAGGGCGGCGCGATTCTCCTCGATCGTGTCCACCAGCGAGGCCACCGACGGGCCCGCGCTCAGGATGCCGCGGGACGAGGTCGCCAAGACCTGCGGCCAGGCCGTCCCGAAGTCGGCCCGCATGCCCCGGGCCGTGGCGCCCTGGGCACCGAACCCGGGCGCCAGCAGGGGCCCGCCGAGGGCCGGCAGGTCCAGGCCGAGGCGGTCCGCCTCGGCGGCCACCGTGGCGCCCAAGACGAGTCCCACCGGCCCCCACGCGTCGTCGCCGCGCAGGGCCGCGTTCTCGGCGGCCGCCGCCGCGGCGATGCGCCGGGCGACCGATCCCTCGGCCGACCCCTCGCCCACGTGCTGGACCTCGCGGCCCTCCGGATTGGAGGTCAGCGCGAGGACGAACACGCCGCGGCCGGCCTCGTGGGCGGCGCGGATGGTCGGCACGAGGGTGCCGAAACCCAGGTACGGGCTGAGCGTCACCGCATCCGCGGCCAGGGGCGAGGCATCGGCGATCCACGCGGCGGCGTAGCCGTCCATGGTGGAGCCGATGTCACCGCGCTTGGCGTCCGCGATCGTGAGCACCCCGGCGTCTCGGGCGGCCGCGAGCAGCCGCTCCAGGGCCGCCAGGCCGGCCGATCCGTGGCGCTCGTACAGCGCCACCTGGGGCTTGATCGCCGCCACGCGGGGCCCCTCGGGACCCACCGCCGCCTCGAGGGCGGTCAGGGAGAACGCCTCGAGGCCCGCCGGGGTGTCGCTCAGGCCCCACTGCCGCAGCAGGCCCGGATGGGGGTCCACGCCGAGGCACAGCGGACCGGCCGTCTCCATGGCCTGGGCCAGCCGCCGCCCGAAGGGGGCGCGGGGCCCCGCGCCGCCCGTCGCCGTCGTGGTCACGCCGCGGCCTCCGGACCGGCGACAGCCTGCTGCAGGCGCGCGTCGTGCTCCTGCAGTGAGGTGACGGACCACTCGTAGGACCGCATGGCCTCGATGGCCTGCAGGCACGCCCCGAACTCGGCCGTGGTC
The DNA here is from genome assembly GCF_040546065.1 of Micrococcus sp. UYEF5. Taxonomy (NCBI): domain Bacteria; kingdom Bacillati; phylum Actinomycetota; class Actinomycetes; order Micrococcales; family Micrococcaceae; genus Micrococcus; species Micrococcus sp. UYEF5. The sequence continues at coordinate 171,088 of NZ_JBEPNB010000002.1, read as the reverse complement.
GTGATCACCGGCACGCCGAGCGACGTCGCGGCCGCGCGGATCTCGTAGCCGTCCGTGCGGGCGTCGCCGCCGGAGGGCGTGTTCAGCACGAGGTCGACGGTGCCGGCGTGCAGCTGCTCCAGCACGGTGCCCGCGCCGTCCTCGTGCCCGGCGTCGGCGATCTTCGCCACGACCTCCGCGGGGATGCCGTTGCGCCGCAGCACCTCGGCGGTGCCGCCGGTGGAGACCACCTGGAAGCCGAGGTCGACGAGGCGCTTGGCCTGGCCCACGAGGGTGCGCTTGTCCCGGTTGGCGACCGACACGAACACGCGCCCCGAGGTGGGCAGCGGGCCGCCGGCGGCGGACTGGGACTTGGCGAACGCGGTGTCGAAGTGCTTGTCGATGCCCATGACCTCGCCCGTCGAGCGCATCTCCGGGCCCAGCAGCGAGTCGACCACGCGGCCCTCCGCGGTGCGGAAGCGGGTGAACGGCAGCACCGCCTCCTTGACCGCCACGGGCGCGCCGATCGGCAGGGTGCCGCCGTCGTACGCCGTGGGCAGCATGCCCGCCGCGCGCAGGTCGGCGATGCTCTCGCCGACGCCGATCCGCGCGGCCGCCTTGGCCAGCTGGACGCCCGTGGCCTTCGAGACGAACGGCACGGTCCGCGAGGCGCGCGGGTTCGCCTCGATCACGTACAGCACGTCCGAGGCGAGCGCGAACTGGATGTTGATCAGGCCGCGCACGCCGACGCCGGCCGCTATCCGCTCGGTGGCGCGGTGCACGCGCTCGAGCACGTCCGGGCCCAGGGTGACGGGAGGCAGCACGCACGCGGAGTCACCCGAGTGGATGCCCGCCTCCTCGATGTGCTCCATGACGCCGCCGAGGTACAGCTCGGTGCCGTCGTAGAGGGCGTCGACGTCGATCTCGATCGCGTCCTCGAGGAAGCGGTCCACGAGCATCGGCTGGTCGGGGGTGATCTCCGTGGCGTGCTCCACGTAGTGGGCCAGTGCTTCCTCGGAGTACACGATCTCCATGCCGCGGCCGCCGAGCACGTAGGAGGGGCGCACGAGCACGGGGTAGCCGATCTCGTCCGCCACGCGCTTGGCGTCGTCGAAGGAGACGGCCGTGCCGTTCTTCGGCGCCACCAGGCCCGCGCGCTCGAGCACGAGCGCGAACTCGCCGCGGTGCTCGGCCAGGTCGATGGCCGCGGGCGAGGTGCCCAGGATCGGCACGCCGGCGTCGGCGAGCTGCTGGGCCAGCTTGAGCGGGGTCTGACCGCCGAGCTGCACGAAGACGCCGCGCACGCCGCCGGAGGCCTCCTCTGCCGCGATGACCTCCAGGACGTCCTCGAGCGTGAGCGGCTCGAAGTAGAGGCGATCGGAGATGTCGTAGTCCGTGGATACCGTCTCCGGGTTGCAGTTGACCATCACGGTCTCGTAGCCAGCCTCGCGCAGCGCCATGGTGGCGTGCACGCACGAGTAGTCGAACTCGATGCCCTGGCCGATCCGGTTCGGGCCCGAGCCGAGGATGATCACCGACTCGCCCTCGTGCGGGGCGACCTCGGTCTCGAGGTCGTAGCTGGAGTACCGGTACGGGGTGAAGGCCTCGAACTCGGCGGCACAGGTGTCCACGGTCTTGTAGACGGGGCGCACGCCCAGGGCGTGACGCACGCCGCGCACGACCGCGGCGTCCATGTGCCGCAGCGAGCCGATCTGGGCGTCGGAGAACCCGTGCCGCTTGGCGCGGCGCAGCAGGGCCTCGTCGAGGACCTCGGCGTCGCGGATCTCGTCCGCGACCTCGTTGATGAGCACGAACTGGTCCAGGAACCACGGGTCGATCGCGGTGGCCTCGAAGGCCTCCTCGATCGTGGCGCCGGCGTAGAGCGCCTGCTGGGTCTGGGAGAGCCGGTCGGTGGTGGCCGTGCTCGCCGCCGCGAGCAGGGCCTGCGGGTCGGCGTCCTGCGGGAACGCGAGCTCCGAGCCCTTCTGCTCGAGCGAGCGCAGGGCCTTCTGCAGGGCCTCCGTGAAGTTGCGGCCGATGGCCATGGCCTCGCCGACCGACTTCATGGTGGTGGTCAGCGTGGGATCCGCCGCCGGGAACTTCTCGAACGCGAAGCGCGGGACCTTCACGACCACGTAGTCCAGGACCGGCTCGAAGGACGCCGGGGTCTTCTGGGTGATGTCGTTGGGGATCTCGTCCATCGTGTAGCCCAGGGCCAGCTTGGTGGCGATCTTGGCGATCGCGAAGCCGGTGGCCTTCGAGGCCAGCGCCGAGGAGCGGGAGACGCGCGGGTTCATCTCGATGACGACGACGCGCCCGTCCACGGGGTTCACCGCGAACTGGATGTTGCAGCCGCCGGTGTCCACGCCGACCTCGCGGATGACGTTGATCGAGATGTCCCGCAGCTTCTGGTACTCGCGGTCCGTCAGCGTCATGGCCGGGGCCACGGTGATGGAGTCGCCGGTGTGCACGCCCACGGGGTCCACGTTCTCGATGGAGCAGACGACGACGACGTTGTCGTTCTTGTCCCGCATCATCTCCAGCTCGTACTCCTTCCAGCCGAGGATGGACTCCTCGAGCAGGACCTCGGAGGTCGGGCTGTACTGCAAGCCGGCGCCGCAGATGCGGTACAGGTCGGCCTCGTCGTAGGCCATGCCGGAGCCGAGGCCGCCCATCGTGAACGAGGGGCGCACCACCACGGGGTACTTCAGGTCCTCGACGGCGGCCAGGGCCTCCTCCATCGTGTGCACGATGTGGGACCGGGCGGACTCGCCGCCGGCACGCTCCACGACGCCCTTGAACAGCTCGCGGTTCTCGCCGAGCTCGATGGCCTCGATGTTCGCGCCGATCAGCTCGACGCCGAAGCGCTCGAGCACCCCGTCCTTGTCGAGGGCGATGGCGGTGTTCAGCGCCGTCTGGCCGCCCAGGGTGGGCAGCAGGGCGTCCGGGCGCTCCTTCTCGATGATCTTGGCGACCACGGCCGGGGTGATGGGCTCGACGTAGGTGGCGTCGGCCAGCTCCGGGTCGGTCATGATCGTGGCCGGGTTGGAGTTGACGAGGACGACGCGGACGCCCTCCTCCTTGAGGACGCGGATGGCCTGGGTGCCGGAGTAGTCGAACTCGGCGGCCTGGCCGATCACGATGGGGCCGGAGCCGATGACCAGGACGGACTTCAGGTCGGTGCGCTTGGGCATGGATCAGGCTCCTTCGGTGGCGGGGGTGGTGGCGGCGCGGTGCTCGGTGAGCAGCTGCACGAAGCGGTCGAACAGGTCGAGGGTGTCGTTGGGGCCGGCCGCGGACTCCGGGTGGAACTGCACGGAGAAGGCGGGCCGGTCGAGCAGGCGCAGGCCCTCGACGACCTGGTCGTTCAGGGACCAGTGGGAGACCTCGACGCGGCCGAAGCGCGACTCCGGCGCCTCGATCGGCTCGCCGAGGGGGGCGTCCACGGCGAAGCCGTGGTTCTGGGAGGTGATGGCCACGCGGCCCGTGGCCTTGTCCAGCACCGGCTGGTTCGGGCCGCGGTGGCCGAACTTCAGCTTGTAGGTGTCGAAGCCGAGCGCGCGGCCGAAGATCTGGTTGCCGAAGCAGATGCCGAAGAACGGCAGGCCGGCGTCGAGGACCTCGCGCAGCAGCTCCACCTGGGCGTCTGCCGTGGCCGGGTCGCCGGGGCCGTTGGACAGGAAGACGCCGTCCGGGTCCACGGCGCGGATGCCGGCCAGGTCCGTGGCCGCGGGCAGCACGTGCACGCGGATGCCGCGGGAGGCCAGGTGCCGCGGCGTGGCGGCCTTGATGCCGAGGTCGAGGGCGGCGATCTCGGCGATCGGCTCGCCCTCCCAGCCGTGCTCGGCCGGCTCGACGACGTACGGCTCCTCCGTGGTGACGGACTCCGCGAGGCGGGCGCCGGCCATCGACGGCTGGGCGCGCACCTCCGCCAGCAGCTCGGCCTCCGGGCGGGCGGCGAGCTCGCCGGAGAACACGCCGGCGCGCATCGAGCCCTCGGTGCGCAGGCGGCGGGTGACGGCCCGGGTGTCGACCTCGCGGATCCCGACGACGCCGAACGCCTCGAGATCCTCGTCGAGGGTGCGCTCGGCGCGCCAGTTGGACGGACGCCGGGCCGCGTCGCGGACCACGTAGCCGGCGGCGAAGATCGCCCGCGACTCGCGGTCGGCGTCGTTGACCCCGGTGTTGCCGATGTGCGGGGAGGTCTGCACGATGATCTGCCCCGCGTAGGACGGGTCGGTGAGGGTCTCCTGGTAGCCGGTCATGCCCGTGGTGAACACGGCCTCGCCCAGGGTGCGGCCGCGGGCGCCGTAGGCCCGGCCGCGGTGGACGGTGCCGTCCTCGAGGACGAGCAGGGCCAGGTCGTCGGTGGGGGTGCTCATCGGGGGTCTCCTTCTCCTGCGCGGCCGGCCGGGTCGGCCGGGGCGGGGTCGATGATGGTCTGCAGGGCGGCGAGGAGCCGGTCGCGGTCCTCGGGGCGGTCGGGGCGGAAGGCGGAGGTGAGTTCCACGTCGCCGAGGCGCCAGCCCCAGGCGACGAGCCCGCCCGGCTCGACGAACTTGCCGGCGATCCCGCCGGACAGGCCGGCCTCGACGAGGTCGTCCGCGGGGATGAACAGGTTGGCGGCCCCGGGGCGGAGCACGAGCAGGCCGCGGTGGGTGCCGGCGTCGTGGACCTCGAGGACGGCGCGCGAGCGCAGGCCCAGGCCGTGCACCGCCACGCGGTCCAGTCGGTCCTCGCCGCGCACCGTGCCCACGTGCATGCCCTCCGCGGACAGCGTCGGCTCGGCGTCGTAGAGGGCCGTCGGCACGGGGGCCGGGGCCGGGATCCCGGCCTGCGCCCGGCGGCGGGCCCGCCACCCGAGGGCCAGCAGGCCGAGCAGCACGAGGACGACGGCCAGGGTGCCCAGGGTCACCGGCAGCCACACGTCCGCGTAGTCCTTCGTCGGGGTCCGCGGCGGGACGGGACGGGCCGCCAGGGCGGCGGCCAGGGAGGTGATGCTCACGCGCGCTCCCCCGTCTCCGTCAGGGCCGGGTGGCGGTACGGCCGGGCGGGGGCGCCGTCGGCGACGACGCGGGCGCCGCGGTAGACCGTGTGGCGTACCGCGCCCGGCAGCTCCATGCCCCGGTACGGGCTGTTGCGGGACTTGGTCAGGTGCTGCTCGGGGTCCACGGTGCGGCGGGCCTGCGGGTCCACGAGCACGAGGTTGGCCACGGCGCCGACGCGCGGGACGCCGCGCTCGTCGGCCTGGCCCTGGTCGGTCAGGCCGGCGATCCGGGCCGGCGCCGTGGACATCACGCGGGCGACGCCGGCCCAGTCCATCAGGCCGGTGTCCACCATCGCCTGCTGCACCACGGACAGGGCGGTCTCGAGGCCCGTCATGCCCATCGCCGCGACCGTCCACTCGCACTGCTTGGTCTCGGCGGTGTGTGGGGCGTGGTCGGTGCCCACGGTGTCGATGGTGCCGTCGGCCAGCCCGGCGCGCAGGGCCATCACGTCGGACTCGCGGCGCAGCGGCGGGTTGACCTTGAACACGGGGTCGTAGGAGCGGACGAGCTCCTCGGTGAGCAGCAGGTGGTGCGGGGTGACCTCGGCGGTCACGGCCACGCCCTGGGCCTTGGCCCAGCGGATCAGCTCGACGGAGCCGGCCGTGGAGACGTGGCACACGTGCAGGCGGGAGTCCACGTGCTGGGCCAGCAGCACGTCACGGGCGATGATGGCCTCCTCCGCCACGGCGGGCCAGCCGGCCAGGCCGAGGACGCCGGAGAGCTCGGACTCGTTCATCTGGGCGCCGGCGGTGAGGTTCGGCTCCTGCGCGTGCTGGGCCACGAAGCCGCCGAAGGACTTCACGTACTCGAGCGCACGGCGCATCAGCACGGCGTCGTGGACGCACATGCCGTCGTCGGAGAACATCCGCACGCGGGCCTGCGAGTCGGCCATCGCGCCGAGGTCGGCCAGGGCCTCGCCGGCCAGGCCCACGGTCACCGCGCCCACGGGGTGCACATCGCACCAGCCCGCGTCCCGGCCCAGCCGCCACACCTGCTCCACCACGCCGGCGGTGTCGGCCGTCGGCGTCGAGTTGGCCATCGCGTGGACCGAGGTGAAGCCGCCCATCGCGGCGGCGCGGGTGCCGGTCTCGACCGTCTCCGCGTCCTCCTTGCCGGGCTGGCGCAGATGGGTGTGCAGGTCGACGAGCCCGGGCAGCAGCACCAGGCCGGCGCAGTCGACCTCCTCGGGGGCCGGGTCGAGGCCGGCGGCGTGGGTCGCGGCGTCCGGGCCGAGGGCGGCGATCCGGCCCTCGGCGACGAGCACGTCGGCGGTCTCGCCCGTGGTCAGGCGCGCGCTGCGCAGCAGCAGGGGGGCGGGGCTGGGGGCGCTCACGGGCGGACCTCCTGGTCGTGGTTGAGGACGAGGTGCAGGACCGCCATGCGGACGGACACGCCGTTGGCGACCTGCTCGAGGGCGGTGTTGCGGGGCGAGTCCGCCGCCGCCGGGCTGATCTCCAGGCCGCGGTTCATCGGGCCGGGGTGCATGACCACGGGCTCGTCGAGCAGGGCGCCCCGGCCGGCGGTGAGGCGGGCGAAGCGGTCGTCGGTCAGCCCCCAGGTCCGGGTGTACTCCCCTGCGGACGGGAAGAAGGCGCCGCCCATTCGCTCGGCCTGGACGCGGAGCATCATGACGGCGTCGGGGCCGGCGTCGAGGGCCTCGTCCAGCGAGTAGGTGACCTGGCACGGCCACGCGGCCACGCCCACGGGCAGCAGGGTGGGCGGGGCGGCCAGGGTGACCTGTGCGCCCAGCGTGCTGAGCAGCCACACGTTGGACCGGGCCACGCGCGAGTGCAGGATGTCCCCCACGATCACCACGCGCATGCCGGTCAGGTCCCGGCCGACCAGGTCCTCTCCCGTCGCCGCGGCGAGGCGCCGGCGCAGGGTGAAGGCGTCCAGGAGGGCCTGGGTGGGGTGCTCGTGGGTGCCGTCGCCGGCGTTCACGACGGCGGAGCGCACCCAGCCGGAGTCGGCCAGCTGGCGGGCCGCGCCCGAGGACCAGTGGCGCATCACGATGGCGTCCGCGCCGATGGCCTCGAGCGTCTGGACGGTGTCCTTGAGCGACTCCCCCTTGGAGACGGACGACCCCTTCGCGGAGAAGTTGATCACGTCCGCGGAGAGCCGCTTGGCGGCGGCCTCGAAGGAGATGCGGGTGCGGGTGGAGTCCTCGAGGAAGAGGTTCACCACGGTGCGGCCGCGCAGGGCGGGCAGCTTCTTGACCTCGCGCTGGTTGACGGCGGCCATCTCCTCGGCGGTGTCGAGGACGGCGAGGGCGTCGGCGCGGGAGAGGTCGGCGGTGGACAGCAGGTGGCGCACGGCTCAACCCTCCCGGGTCGCGACACGGTCGACGATGCTCACGGCGTCCTCAGTGACCTCGCCGGTGCCCTCGGGGCCGTCGACCTCCATGAGCCGGACCTGGACGCGCTCGGCGGTGGAGGTCGGCAGGTTCTTGCCCACGAAGTCGGCCCGGACGGGCAGCTCGCGGTGCCCGCGGTCCACGAGGACGGCCAGGCGCACGGCGGCGGGGCGGCCCAGGTCGGCGATCGCGTCGAGGGCGGCCCGGACGGTGCGGCCGGAGAAGAGGACGTCGTCCACGAGCACGACGACGGCGCCGTCGAGGGGGACCTCGGGCAGGCGGGTGGGCATCGGGGTGCGGGCCGTGCCGCGGCGGAGGTCGTCCCGGTAGAGCGTCACGTCCACCTCACCGACGGCGGCGGTGGGGTCGAAGGCCGGCTCGATGCGGGCCAGCAGGGCGCCGAGCCGCCGGGCCAGGGGGGCCCCGCGGCGCGGGATCCCCATCAGGACGAGACCCTCGGCGCCCTTGTTGGACTCGAGGATCTCGTGGGCGATCCGGGTCAGCGCCCGGTCGATCTCGGACGTGGACAGCACGGTCCGGGCAGCACGAGGTGCGGCGGGGTCAGTTCCCATGCCGGCGCCTCCTTCCCCGCCTCACAGGACGGCTCTTAAAGGATGCGTGGTCCGTCCCGGGGCGCCGGTGGGCCCCCGCGCGGGACGTCGCCGACTCTACCAGCGAGGCCCGCCCCACGGCGCGGATGACGCGGTGCGGGACGGGCCTCGTGACGGAGCTCTCGGCGGCTCAGGCGAGCAGCGTCGGCTTGACCTGCTGCAGGCGGCCGAGCAGACCGTTGACGAACTCGGGCGAGTCGTCCGTGGACAGCTGGGCGGCCAGGGCGACGGCCTCGGAGATGGCGACGGCGTCCGGCACGTCGTCCTGGAACAGCAGCTCCCAGGCCCCCACGCGCAGGATCGCCCGGTCGACGGCGGGCATGCGGTCCAGGGACCAGCCGCGGGAGTAGGAGCTCAGGGCCTCGTCGAGCCGCTCCTGGTCCGCGATGACGCCTTCCACGAGCCGCTGGGTGTAGGCGTTCACCTGCAGATCGGTGCTCTCGCGGCGGGTGCGGATGCCCTCCAGCGCGCTGGAGCCCCGCTGCTCGGCCTCGAACAGGATCTCCACCGCACGCTGCCGGGAGCGGCTGCGCGCCGTGGTCCCCCGCTTGGCAGCGGAGCCGGCGGAGGCCCGCTCAGTCATTGACGCGGCCGAGGTAGTCGCCGGTGCGGGTGTCGACCTTGACGCGGGTGCCCTGCTCCACGAAGAGCGGCACCTGGATCTCGGCGCCGGTCTCCACGGTGGCGGGCTTGGTGCCGGCGGAGGAGCGGTCCCCCTGCAGGCCCGGCTCGGTGTAAGTGATCTCCAGGACGACGGACGCCGGCATCTCCAGGTACAGCGGCGTGCCCTCGTGCAGGGCGATGACCACCTGGGTGTTCTCGAGCATGTACTTCGCGGCGTCGCCGACCACGGCCCCGGGCACGGTGATCTGGTCGTAGTCCTTGACGTCCATGAACACGTAGTCCGCGCCGTCCTGGTAGAGGTACTGGTAGTCGGAGCGGTCGACGGTGGCGAACTCGACCTTGGCGCCGGCGTTGAAGGTCTTGTCCACGACCTTGCCCGTGGTGATGTTCTTCATCTTGGTGCGGACGAACGCGCCGCCCTTGCCCGGCTTGACGTGCTGGAACTCGGTGACGTTCCAGAGCTGGCCCTCCAGCTTCAGGACGGCGCCGTTCTTGATGTCGTTGCTCGTTGCCACGTGTGTGCTCCCAATCGGTCTCGCGGACCGTCACGGGTCCGCCTGCAGTGGGTGGGGTCTTGGATGTGCGCGGGCCAGTCTACGGGAGGCCCCGCGCGGGGCCGGGGTCAGCGGCGGCTCACTCCGCGATCTCCTGGTACGCCGCGAAGAGCAGGGACGCGTCCGGGATGTCCACGGTGGTGGGCTGCGCGAGCCCGTCCAGCAGGACGAAGCGCAGCTGGTCGCCGCGGTTCTTCTTGTCCCGGCGGATGCCCTCGAGCAGGGTCTGCCACCGGTCCCCGCGGTAGGAGACGGGCAGGCCCAGGGCTGTCAGCACCGACCAGTGCCGGTCCGCGGTGGCGTCGTCGAGCCGGCCGAGGGATCGGGCCAGCTCGGCCGCGAAGACCAGGCCCACGGACACCGCGGCGCCGTGGCGCCACTGGTAGCGCTCGGCGAGCTCGATCGCGTGCCCCATCGTGTGGCCGTAGTTCAGTGCCTCGCGGGCGCCCGACTCGCGGGGGTCGCGGGAGACGACGTCCGCCTTGACCCGGATCGAGCGCTCGATCAGCTCGCGCAGCCGCGGGGAGTGCGGGTTCTGGGCCTGGGCCGGGTCCTCCTCGATGAGGTCGAGGATCGCGGGGTCGGCGATGAAGCCGCACTTCACGACCTCGGCCAGGCCGGAGATCAGCTCGTTGGCCGGCAGGGTGAGCAGCGTGTCCAGGTCGGCCAGCACGCCGGCCGGATTGTGGAACGCCCCCACCAGGTTCTTGCCCTCGGCGGTGTTGATGCCGGTCTTGCCGCCCACCGCCGCGTCCACCATGCCCAGCAGGGTGGTGGGCATGTGCACGACGCGGATGCCGCGCAGCCACGTGGCCGCCACGAAGCCGGCCAGGTCGGACACGGCGCCGCCGCCCACGGAGACGATCGCGTCCGACCGGGTGAAGTCGTTCTGGCCGAGCACCTGCCAGCAGAACCCGGCCACCTGCAGGTGCTTGCCCTCCTCGGCGTCCGGGATCTCGGCGGTCAGTGCGGTCAGGCCCACGGCCTCGAGGTCGTTCTTGACGACGTCGCCGGTGGCCCGGAGGGCGCGCGGATGGATGACCAGCACGCGTCGGACGGTCGGGCCGAGCAGGTCCGGCAGGCGCGCGAGCAGGCCCCGGCCCACCACCACGTCGTAGCCGCCGTGCACGGCCGCCTCGTGGCCGCCGGCCACGGGGATGACCGTCACGTCCTCGGGTGCGGCCGGAGCGGCCGCGGGCGCCGCCCCCGGTGTCTCCTGCTCGGTGATGTCCGGCTCACGGTCGGTCATGGGTGTGACTCACTCCTTCGGGGGCGGTGGGCGTCCCCCACGATACGCCAGGCCGCTTCGGCGGCCGTCAGGCCTGTGGTGTCGAGCACGAGGTCGGCGACCTCGCGGTACAGCCCCTCGCGTTCGGCGAGGATGCGCCGCCAGGTCCCGGCGGGGTCGCCGGCCAGGACGGGGCGGCCCGCGCCGCCGCCCACGCGGCGCAGCGCCTCCTCCTCTCCGACCGCGAGGTAGACGACGTCGGAGTCCGGCCCGGCCAGCGCGCGGCGGGTGCCCGGATGCAGGACGGCGCCGCCGCCGCACGAGAGGACGCACGGGGTGGGTCGGCCGAGCACATGGCCGATGACGCGCGCCTCCTCCGCCCGGAACGCGGCCTCGCCGTGCTCGGCGAAGAACTCCGGGATCGGGCCGTGGACCTGGGTGAACAGCTCGTCGGAGTCCACGAAGGGCAGCCCGGTCACGGCGGCCAGGGCCCGGCCGACCGTCGTCTTCCCGGCCCCCATCGGGCCGACGAGGACGACCCGGCGGGCCGGGCGCGCGGCCGGGTCCTCGTCGGCCGCGGCGGCCACCGTGGCCGCGGCCGTCAGGCGCGCCTCGAGGGCACCGGTCATGCCCTCCCACGGGCACACGGTGACGGGGCCGGGGACGGGACGCGTGCTCGGGTCCGGTCCCGGGGCCGGCGCGGTCCCGGGGGTGTCGGTCACGGCAGGGGGTCGCCCATCGGGCCGTCCGCCACGACGTCGGCGGCCGGCTCCGGCAGGGCGGGGACCGCGGCCTGGAACGCCTCGAGGTTGCGGCGCGTCTCGGCCACGGAGTCGCCGCCGAACTTCTCGAGCATCGCGTCGGCCAGGACGAGGGCGACCATGGCCTCGGCGACGATGCCCGCGGCGGGCACGGCCGCCACGTCGGAGCGCTGATGGTGGGCCGTGGTCTCCGCGCCCGTGGCGACGTCGACCGTGGGCAGCGCGCGCGGCACCGTGGCGATCGGCTTCATCGCGGCGCTCACGCGCAGCAGCTCGCCCGTCGACATGCCGGCCTCGATGCCGCCGGCCCGGTCGCTCGTGCGCCGGGGGCGGCCGTCCGCGCCGCGGGCGATCCCGTCGTGGGCGGCGGAGCCGCGTCGGGCGGCCGTGGCGAACCCGTCGCCGACCTGCACGCCCTTGATCGCCTGGATGCCCATGAGCGCCCCGGCCAGCCGCGCGTCGAGGCGGCGGTCCCAGTGCACGTGGGAGCCCAGGCCGATCGGCACGCCGTACGCCAGCACCTCCACGACGCCGCCGAGGGTCTCCCCGGCGCGGTGGGCGTCGTCGACCTCGGCGACCATCGCCGCCGAGGTCTGCGGGTCGAGGCAGCGGACCGGGTCGGCGTCGAGGCGGGCCTCGTCCTCGGGCACGGGGAACGGGTGGCCCTCCGGCAGGGCGGCCTCCCCGAAGGCCACGGTGTGGGAGACGATCCGCACGCCGAGCTCGCCGAGGAAGGCGCGGGCGACGGTGCCCAGGGCCACACGGGCGGCGGTCTCACGGGCGGAGGCGCGCTCGAGGAGGGGGCGGGCCTCGTCGAAGCCGTACTTCTGCATGCCGGTCAGGTCGGCGTGGCCGGGCCGCGGGCGGGTGAGCGCCGCGTTGCGGGCCAGACCGTCGAGCTCCTCCGCGGGGACGGGATCGGCGGCCATCACCTTCTCCCACTTGGGCCATTCCGTGTTGCCCACCTGGATCGCCACGGGCGAGCCGAGGGTGCGGCCGTGGCGGACGCCGCCGAGGATCGTCACCGCGTCCTGCTCGAACTTCATGCGCGCGCCGCGCCCGTACCCCAGGCGGCGGCGCGCGAGCGCGTCCTGCACGTCCTGCGTCGTGACCGGGATCCCGGCCGGCAGTCCCTCAACGATTCCTGTGAGCGCGGGGCCGTGAGACTCCCCCGCTGTCAACCAGCGCACCATGGCGTGCAGTCTCTCACGCACGGGGCACCGCGCCGCCGCGTGTGACCGGACGGGACGCGCCGGATGCGGCGTCCGGCGCTCAGCCGGCGGCCGGCCCCAGGGCGTCCGCCGCGGCGCGCGTCACCGCCGCCCAGTCCGGCTCGGGCATCCCGGCCGCGGCGCGGGGCCGGGCCGTGAACAGCCGCACCTGCTCGACGCCCTGGTGCAGCAGCATGGACAGCCCGGACGCCACCGGACCGCCCTCCCGGGACCAGGCGGCCGCCAGCACGGAGGGCCACGGGTCGTAGGCCGCGTCCAGCAGGGGCGGCAGGGCGGCGTCGGCCGGCACGTGCGCGGCCAGGGCGTCCGCGGCGCGCGGCGGCAGGGTGGCGACGACGGCACGCAGCCCCGGCGCCCGCCGGAGCAGATCCGCCTGGGTCAGGGTCGCCCAGCGCAGCCCCAGCGCGTCGGCCAGGGCCGTCACCTCGGCGGCGCGGGCGGCGTCGCGGACGCCGAAGAGCACCGCGTTCGCGCCGAGCGTGGCGGCGGCGAGGACGGCCGCCGTCGCGGTCCCCCCGTTCCCGAGGACGCCGACGGTCCCGCCCCGGGCGGCACGGTCGAGGCCGGCCGCGGCGAGGGCGCCGAGGATGCCGTCCACGTCCGTGTTCTCGGCGTGGACGACCCCGGGGGCGGCGGGATGGTCGCGCACGAGGGTGTTCGCGGTGCCCAGGAGCCGGACGCGGTCGCTGACGTGCCCGGCGGCGGCGACGACCGCCCGCTTCAGCGGCATGGTGACGGAGCAGCCGAGCCAGTCCTGCCCGCGGGCCGCGGCCGCGCCGCCGTCGGCCGCGCCCGGGGCGCCGAGGTGCTCGGCCGCGAAGGCCAGCACCTCGTCCTCGCCCAGGTCACGGCGGCCGTAGTCGACGTCGAGGCCGAGGACCCGGTAGGCGGCCGCGTGCAGCACCGGGGAGAGCGAGTGGGCGATCGGCCGGCCCAGGACCGCCGCGCGCAGCACGGGGCGCATCAGCACACCCCCGGATTGGACGCGCAGTAGCGCTGCAGGGTGCGCACGTGCTGCTGGTGCTCCTCATAGGTGCGGGAGAACTCGGTGTGGCCGGTGCCGATGTCCGTGGTCACCCAGTAGTAGGCGTCCGTCTCGGCCGGGTCGAGGGCGGCCTCGACGGCCGCGTCGGAGGGCATGCCGATCGGACCCGGCGGCAGGCCCGGGTGTACGTACGTGTTGTAGGGGTTCGAGGCGTCCTGCCGCTGGCCCGAGGTGAAGCTGAGGCTGCGCACTCCGAGGCCGTACGTGACGGTGGCGTCGATCTGCAGGAGCCCGTGCGTCTCGGTGTTGTCCGGGGCGAGGCGGTTCTCGATGGCGCCGGCGACCTGCTGGTAGTCCTGGGGCAGGGCCTCCGCCTCGAGGATGGAGGCGATCGTGAGCACGCGCTGCTGCTCGGCCGGGTCGCGGACGTCGAGGGCCTCGAGCTCGGCGAGGGTGGGCCGGACCAGGGCGTCGAGCACCTGCCCGGCGGTGGCGTCGACGGGGAGGCGGTACTCCCCGGCGTCGAGCCAGCCCTCGAGCGTGCCCGCCTCCCCGGGGACGCCGTAGCGGGTCGGGTCCTGGGCGGCGGCCTCGAGCTCCTCGCGGGGCAGCCCCGTGGCCTCGGCGACGGCGTCCAGCACCTCGGTGAGTCGCCGCCCGCGCTCCACGAGCACGTAGTGCACGGCCCCGTCCGTGGCACCCTGGAGCACCGCGAGGGCCTCGGCCGCGGGCATCCGCTCGCGCAGCACGAAGTCCCCCGAACGGACGAGACCGCTGCCCGTGTCCCTGGCGGCGCGCTCGAAAGCACGGGCTGAGCCCACGATGCCGGCCCGGTCCAGGCGGGCCGCCACGGAGCCCAGGTCCTCGCCCGGCTCCACCGAGAACGTCACCTCGTCGCCCTCGACGGCCGTGTGGTCGGGGCCGCTCAGGAAGCCGCGCACGATCAGCCCGACCACGACGGCGAACGCCACCAGCACCGTGCCCAGCACCAGCGCGGTCCGCCGCCGGCCGGCGCCGCGGTCGACCCGCGAGGCCGGGTGGGACCCGGTGCCCCGGCGGCGCAGGAACGTGCGGGGCCGGCGTGGGCCGGCCGCGCCGACCGGCTGGGACGGGGCGCCGACGTCGGCCTCGTCCGCCTCCTCGTGGGCGAAGCCGAACACGTCGAGGTCGTCGTGGACGTCGGCCTCGTCGTCGAGCAGATCGTCCCAGTGGTCCTCACGCCGAGCGTGCTGGTGGTCGCCGGTCACCGGATCGGCTCCCGGTCCTGGCCGGCCCAGCGCCCGGTGCGGCGCTGCTCGTCCACGGCGGCCTGCAGGATCGCGACGGCGGCCGCCTGGTCGATCACGCCGCGGCTGTCCTTGACGGACCGGCCCGCGGCCCGCAGTCCGGCCTGCGCGGAGACCGTGCTGAGCCGCTCGTCGACGAGCCGGACCGGCACAGGGTGGCCCGCCTCGGCCAGGGCGGCGGCGACGGCGTCCGCGTAGTCGAGGGCGTCCTGCGTGGACGGCGTGTGCTCGCCCCGTAGATTCACCGGCAGGCCGACGTACACGGCGACGACGTCGAGCTCGCGTGCGTGGGCGACGAGCTCGTCCACGTCACGACGTCGACGCGCATCCCGCCGCAGGGTGGCCACGGGGGTGGCGATCAGGCCGTCGGGGTCGGCCGACGCGACGCCCACGCGGGCACGGCCGACGTCGACGCCGAGGGTGCGCCCCCGGCGCACGGCGTCGGTTGCCGCGTTGGCCCCGTCCTGACCTGCGCTCACGTCCGCCTCAGGCCGCGCGCACCGCGGCGACGACGGCGTCGAGCGCATCCCCGACGCGCGTGACGTCCTGGCCGCCGCCCTGGGCGACGTCGTCCTTGCCTCCGCCCCCGCCGCCGAGCACGCCGGTGGCGGTCTTGACCATGGCGCCCGCCTTGAGGCCGGCCGCGCGGGCGGCCTCGTTGGTCGCCACGACCACGAGGGGCCGGCCCTTGGCCTCGGCCGTGAGGGCCACGAACACGGGCGTGCCCGCCGCGTTGCCGCCGGCCGACTCGATCCGGGCGCGCAGGTCCAGCGCGAGGGAACGCAGCTGGTCCCCGGCCACGTCGCCGGCGTGGTGGGCCAGCACCCGCACCGACGTCCCACCGGACGTCGTGACGTCCCGGGCCTGCGCGGCGAGCTGTCCGGCCTGGGCCTGCAGCGCCTGGGCCCGCAGCTCCGCGACCTGCTTCTCGGCCGCCTTGAGCCGGTCCAGGGTGGCGCCGATGCGGTCCTTGAGCTCCTCGGCCGGGGCCTTGAACATCTCCGAGAGCTCGGAGACGAGGGTGCGCTCCGCGGCGAGGTGGCGGAACGAGTCCAGGCCGACGAGGGCCTCGACGCGGCGGTTGCCCGAGCCCACGGACTGCTCGCCGAGCAGGGTCAGCGAGCCGATCTGCGCGGTGCGGCCCACGTGGGTGCCGCCGCACAGCTCGCGGGACCAGGCGCCGTCGATCTCCACGACGCGCACCCGGTCGCCGTACTTCTCGCCGAACAGGCTCATCGCGCCGAGTGCGCGCGCCTCCTCGAGGCTCATCTCCTGGGTGAGCACGGTGTGGTCGTCGCGGATGGCGATGTTCACCACGTCCTCGACCTCGGAGCGGGCCCCGGCCGAGAGCGACTCGGCCCAGCGGAAGTCGAAGCGCAGGTAGCCCTCCTTGTTGAAGGAGCCGGACTGGGTGGCCTCGGGGCCGAGGATCTGGTGCAGCGCGGCGTGCACCAGGTGGGTGCCGGAGTGGGCCTTCTCGCCGTCAAGGCGGCGCTGCAGGTCGATCGCGCCGAGGGCCTGCGCGCCGGCGGCGACCTCGCCGTCGAGGACCTTGACCCTGTGCACGGACAGCCCCTTCACGGGGGCCTGCACGTCGAGCACCTCGAGGCGGAAGCCGTCGCCGGTGATCAGGCCGGTGTCCGCGGCCTGGCCGCCGGACTCCGCGTAGAACGGCGTGGCGTCTAGGACGAGCTCGAGCTCCGTGCCGGCGCCCGCGGACGGGACCTCCTCGCCGTTCTGCAGCAGGCCGCGCACCACCGACTCGGTGGTGTGCTCGGTGTAGCCGGTGAAGTGGGTCTGGCCTTCGGCGCGCAGGCGCTGGTACACGGCCGTGTCCGTGTGGCCGGACTTCTTGGCCTTGGCGTCCGCGCGGGCGCGGTCGCGCTGCTCGGCCATGAGGGCGCGGAACCCGGCCTCGTCCACGGCGACGCCGGCCTCCTCCGCGATCTCCAGCGTCAGCTCGATCGGGAAGCCGTAGGTGTCGTGCAGCTCGAACGCGTCCGGGCCGGCGATGCCGCCGCCCGCCGAGCGGGCCTGGCCCACCGCGGCGTCGAGGCGGGCCGTGCCCGCGGCGATGGTCCGCAGGAACGCCTTCTCCTCGGCGTAGGCGATCCGGGCGATGCGCTCGAACTCGTCCGCGACGACCGGGTAGGTGCCCTTCATCGCGTCCCGGGAGACCGGCAGCAGCTCGGGGAACACGGGCTCGGTGACGCCCATCAGGCGCAGGGCGCGGACGACGCGGCGGATGAGGCGGCGCAGCACGTAGCCGCGGCCCTCGTTGCCGGGACGCACGCCGTCGCTGATCAGCATCAGGGCCGAGCGCACGTGGTCGGCCACCATGCGCAGGCGGACGTCGTCGTCGTAGTGCGGGTCGGCCGGGTCCTCGGTGGAGGTGTAGGAGCGACCGGCCAGCTGCGCGGCGCGGTCGAGCACGGGGCGGACCTGGTCCGTCTCGTACATGTTCTCCACACCCTGGAGGATCATGGCGAGCCGCTCGAGGCCGAGACCGGTGTCGATGTTCTTGTGCTCGAGCTCGCCGGCGACGTCGAAGTCGTCCTTCGAGCGCACCGCGGAGAGGCGGTACTGCATGAACACGAGGTTCCAGATCTCGATGTAGCGGGTGTCGTCCGCGGCCGGGCCGCCGTCGACGCCGTACGCGGGGCCGCGGTCGTAGAAGATCTCCGAGCAGGGGCCGCCCGGGCCGGGCTGGCCGGTGTGCCAGTAGTTGTCCTCCTTGCCCATGCGCTGGATGCGCTCTGGACGGACGCCCACGTCCTCGCGCCAGATGCGCTCGGCCTCGTCGTCCTCGCGGTACACGGTGACCCAGAGGCGCTCGGGGTCCAGGCCGAAGCCGCCGTCCTCGACCGAGGACGTCAGCAGCTCCCAGGCCATCGGGATGGCCGTCTCCTTGAAGTAGTCGCCGAAGGAGAAGTTGCCGCACATCTGGAAGAAGGTGCCGTGGCGGACGGTCTTGCCGACCTCCTCGATGTCCGCGGTGCGGATGCACTTCTGCACCGAGACGACGCGCGGGCTCGGCGGGGTCTGCTCCCCCAGGAAGTACGGGATGAACGGGACCATGCCGGCCACCGTGAACAGCAGCGACGGATCCGGCGAGACGAGCGACGCCGACGGCACCACGCGGTGCCCCCTGGACTCGAAGAAGGCGGTCCAGCGGCGGGCGATCTCCTGGGACTTCATGCGGGGGTGTCCTTCTGCGTGGTGGTGGTCTGGGGGCGGGCGGCGCCGTGCGACGGCGGCTCCACGGTCTCCCCGGAGATGATCGGCCCCGTGTGGGGCAGGTAGGGCGCGGCCCAGGGGGCCTCGGCGCGGACGCGCTCGGCCAGGCGCCGGGCACCGTCCTGCAGGGCGGCCGCCGCGGCGTCGGCGGCGGCCTCACCGGCCTGGCGGGCCAGACGCTCCGGGTCCAGGCGGGCGGAGAACCCCGCGCGCCCCCCCGCGGAGCCAGGGTCAGACGTCGGCGCGTCGGTCGCGTCGGTGGCCGGGTGGGCACGGTCGCCGAGGGCGCGGTGTGCGAACCAGCCGGATGCGGCGCCGGCGCCGACGAGCAGCAGCGAGCGGAGCATGGCGGGGGCCTCCTTCGGACGGCAGGGATTCCGGCCCCACCTTACCGGGCGCGGCGCCGATCCCCGGCGGCGGGCCCGGGGGACGCCGCAGGCCCGGTCACCTCCGAGAGGTGACCGGGCCTGCGGGACGCGCGGGGCGCCGTCGTCCGGGACGGACCCGGCCGCGGCGGATCAGCGCGCGTAGTACTCGACCACGAGCTGCTCCTCGCAGGTCACGGGGACCTCGGAGCGCTTCGGGCGACGGGTGAGGGTGGCGCGCAGCTTGTCGATCTCCACGGTCAGGTAGCCCGGGGTGGCGGGCAGGACCTGCTGGTGGGCGCCGGCGGCGGCCAGCTGGAAGGGGACCATCTTCTCCGAGCGCTCGTGCACGTGGATCATCTGGCCCTCCTTCACGCGGAACGAGGGGACGTCCACGCGCTTGCCGTCCACCATGATGTGGCGGTGCACGACGAGCTGACGGGCCTGCTGGATGGTGCGGGCGAAGCCGGCACGCAGCACGAGGGCGTCGAGGCGCTGCTCGAGGAGCTCGACCAGGTTCTCACCGGTCAGGCCGGCGGTGCGCTTGGCCTCCTCGAAGTAGCGGCGCATCTGGGCCTCGCGGATGTTGTACTGGGCGCGCAGACGCTGCTTCTCCTTGAGGCGCACCGCGTAGTCCGAGTCCTGCTTGCGGCGGGCACGGCCGTGCTGGCCGGGGCCGTACGGACGACGCTCCATGTACTTCTCGGCCTTGGGAGTCAGCGCGATGCCCAGGGCGCGGGAGTGCCGCACGGTGCGGCGGGTGCGAAGGTTGCCACTCATGGTGGACCTGCCTTTCCTTGACGTGCGGCACGGTTCGGGTTTGTCTCGAGGTCTCGTCCGGGCGCCGGGGCGCACGGGTCAAGGGGCCTCGAACCTGGCCTCCCCGCGATCCTGAGGAGAGCTGAGGGGCGTGCCGCCGCCCGTCATCCACTGATGCGCTGCGCGTCCCTCGCCCGGGCACGCGGGCGTCCGCGGGGATCCGAGCGAGGGGGATGCGTCCGGGGCGCAGCGCCTGCCAGACCGGTCCACCTTACCAGAGCGACGACGACGGGGCGGGCCGGGGCTCAGGCGCGCGGCGTGGCCGCGGTGCCGGGGTCCGCGCCGAGGAGCTGACCGGCCTGGTCCAGGTGGGAGGCCTCGACCAGCACGTCGTACGACTCGGCCTCCATGGTCTGCAGGGACGTGAAGTCGCGCCTGCCGCCGGTGGCCGCGTGGCCGATCGCCCCGAAGACCGCCCCCCACAGGGCGCCCAGGCCCAGGGAGATCAGCAGGATCCAGAGGAACCCGAAGCCGGGGGCGAAGATCGAGAAGAGCAGGCCGAGCAGGAGGCCGAACCACAGGCCCTGCAGCCCGCCGCGGACGGCGGCCTTGCCGGTGGTCATCCGGCCCAGGACCTGCTCCACGGAGCGCAGCCCGGTGCCCACGATGCGCACGCGCTCCACGGGGAACCCGGCGTCGGAGAGCTGGTCCACGAGGGCCTGGGCCTCGGCGTAGGCCGGGACGGAGCGCAGGATGCGGTAGTCGGCCTGCGGGAGGGCGGGGCCGCCGGCGCCGGGGCGGCCGTACGGGGCCGGCTGCTGCGCGGCGGTGTGCTGCGGGGTGGACTGCTGCGGAGTGGACTGGGTCATGGGGGCGGCTCCTTCTGTTCCTTCTGTGCGTCGGTGGTGCATGGGGGCGCGAGCGGGCGAGGAGTCGGCGGGCCGACGTCGACCGCCCCGCTCATCCCTGGACAACCGGTGATCCGGGCGTCTTTATTCCGCGCGGCCGCCCGAGGCGTCCGCCCCCGGGCCCGGCGCGCGCTCAGTCGCCGCGGATGATCCGGCGCAGCGCGGCCACCTGCTCGGTGAGCCGCTTCTCGTGTCCGATGGGCTTGGGCCGGTAATAGTCCCTCCCGACCAGGGGGTCCGGCGCGTACTGCTGACGGGCGACGGCGTGCGGCTCGTCGTGGCTGTAGACGTAGCCCTGGCCGTGGCCGAGGGCCGCCGCGCCGGGGTAGTGCGCGTCCCGCAGGTGCGCCGGCACCGCGCCCGTGTGGCCGGCCCGCACGTCCGCGATCGCCTCGTTCACGGCGGTGTAGCTCGCGTTGGACTTCGGCGCGGTGGCCAGATGCGTCACGGCCTGCGCCAGGATGATGCGTCCCTCCGGCATGCCGATCAGCTGCACGGCCTGGGCGGCGGCCACGGCGGTCTGCAGCGCGGTCGGGTCGGCCATGCCCACGTCCTCGGACGCGGAGATGATCAGCCGCCGGGCGATGAACCGGGGGTCCTCCCCCGCCTCCAGCATCCGGGCGAGGTAGTGCATCGACGCGTCCACGTCCGAGCCGCGGATGGACTTGATGAAGGCACTGATCACGTCGTAGTGCTGGTCGCCGTCCTTGTCGTAGCGCTGGACGTGGTGGTCCATCGCCTGCGCGGCGTCCTCCTCCGTGACCGCGACGGCGCCCTCCCCCGCCCGGCCGGCCTCGCGCGCCTTGTCCAGGGCGACGCCGGCCGCGGCCTCCAGCACCGTGAGCGCCCGCCTCGCGTCGCCGCCGGCCATCCGCACCAGGTAGTCCCGCGCGTCGTCCTGGAGCACCACGGCGCCGTTGAGCCCGCGCTCCTGGGTCACGGCACGGTCCAGCAGCCCGACGATGTCGTCGTCCGTGAGGGGACGCAGCGTGAGCAGCAGCGACCGGGAGAGCAGGGGTGCGATCACGGAGAAGGACGGGTTCTCCGTGGTCGCGGCCACCAGCACGACCCAGCGGTTCTCGACGCCCGGCAGCAGCGCGTCCTGCTGCGCCTTGGAGAAGCGGTGGATCTCATCGAGGAACAGGACGGTGGTGCGCCCGTAGAGGTCCCGTTCGCGCTGGGCCTGCTCCATCACCTGCCGCACGTCCTTCACACCGGCCGTGATCGCGGACAGCTCCGTGAACGTGCGCCCGGGGGCGCGGGCGATCACGTGGGCCAGCGTCGTCTTGCCGATGCCCGGAGGCCCGTAGAGGATGACCGAGCTCGGTCCCGCGGCGGAGTCCGGATCGGGCTCAGCGAGCTTGCGCAGCGGGGAGCCCGGCCGCATGAGGTGCCGCTGGCCCAGCACGTCATCCAGCGTGCGCGGGCGCATGCGCACGGCCAGCGGTGCGCCGGGGTGCGGGGCGGCCACGGTGCCGGCCGGGCCGTCGTCGTCGGCCCCGTTGTGCGCGGCGCTGAAGAGGTCGTCCATCGGGTCCAGGGTAGTCCTCGGCCCGCGGGCGCGTGGGTGGCATCCTGGCCGCATGAGCCCCGCCGCCCCGCGCGCCGACCACACCCATGTCCTGCTGCTGCGCGGGATCAACGTGGGCCGGAGCAACCGTGTCGGGAAGGACACGCTGATCCGCTGGGCCCGGGCCGCCGGCGGGGAGGCGGTCACGACCCACCTGGCCAGCGGCAACGTCCTGTTCCGGGCGTCCTCCGACGCGGCCGCCGAGGGCGTGCGGCAGGGGTTCGCGCGGCGGGCGCGTGAGGAGGGCGGCCTCGACGTCCCCGTGGTCCTCGTGGACGTGGGCACGCTCCGGCGCGCCCTGGAGCTGCACGACGCGCTCCCCTGGGCCGGCGGCGAGCCGAAACGCACCCAGCTCACCGTGCTCGAGGACGACCCCGCACCCGAGGCGGCCGCCGCCCTGGCCGCGCTCGACCACGGGGATGGCCGACCCGCGGGGCCGGATCGCACGGCCCTGGAGGGACGGCTGCTGTGGATGCGCTGCGCCGCGGGGGTCGCCGACTCCCCGCTCACCCCGGCTCGCCTCGACCGGGCGCTCGGGGTGCGCGGCACGGCCCGGAACCTCACGACGGTGCGGGTGCTCGCGGGGCTGCCGAGCGAGGACTGACCTCGGCGGACGGCACGCGGGGCGTCCGGGGCGTCGACACCCGCGGGACACCGCGCGCTGGCCGGGACGTCACGGTCCGTTCACATCCGTGCGATGGGGTGACCCCGTCCTCCGCCTCCCTGCCCTGACTGGAGCATCCATGCCTCGCCTCGCACGCCTCGCCACGGCCGTCACCGCCGCGGCCCTGTCCACGGCCTTCCTCGCCCCGGCCTCCCTCAGCGCGCCCGCCCCGCACTCGGCCACGGCCCAGCGCGCCGCCATCGCCGCCAACCCGTCCGGCAAGAGCATCGAGCTCACCCGCGCCGGCACCCACGAGACCGGCGTGTTCGGCGAGTCCGCCGCCGAGATCCCGGCCTTCGACGCGGTCTCCGGCCGCCTGTTCGTGGTGAACGCGCAGCGCGGCGCCGTCGACGTCATGCGCCTGGGCGCCGACGCCGCCCCCGTGGCCGAGCGGACCCTCTCCGCCGAGGGCCTGCGCACCGCGGACGGCTCCGTCACGGACAAGGGCGCCACGGTGAACTCCGTGGCCGTCTCCGGCGGCGTGATGGCCGTCGCCGTGGAGGCCGCCGAGAAGACCGACCACGGCTGGGTCGTGTTCTTCGACACCACCACCCTGCGCTACCTCGGCGGCGTGCGGGTGGGTGCCCTGCCGGACTCGCTGGCCTTCTCCCCGAACGGGGCGTACGTGGTGGTCGCCAACGAGGGCGAACCGGCCGACGACTTCTCCGTCGACCCGGAGGGCACGATCTCCGTGGTCTCCGTACCGAAGAACGCCCGGCAGTTCTCCCGCCTGACCCAGGACGCGGTGCGCACCGTGGACTTCCGCGCCTACGACGCCGGCACCGCCCTGCCCGCCGGCGTGCGCGTCTCCGGCCCCGATATGGCGGTGCCCGCCGGTCACGAGCCCGCCGGTCGGGTGGCTCGCAACCTCGAGCCGGAGTACGTCACCGTCGACCCGACCGGACGCACCGCCTACGTGTCCGTGCAGGAGGCCAACGCCGTCGCCGTCGTGGACCTGAAGTCCGCCACGCTGGAGGACCTCTGGGCGCTGACGCCCACCGATTGGTCCACCGAGGGCGTGCTGGACGCCTCGGACAAGGACGGCGGCATCGAGCTGGGCCACTGGCCGGTCGACGGCCTGCCCATGCCCGACGGCATCGACACGTACCGCTGGCGCGGTCAGAACCTGGTCGTCACCGCCAACGAGGGTGACGGGCGGGAGTGGGGCGACTTCAACGACTCCGAGCGCGTCAGCGACCTGGACCTGTGCGCCGCCGAGTTCCCGGGGGCCAAGGCCCTGCAGAAGAAGGATGCCCTGGGCCGCCTGAAGGTGCTCACCGACCTCGGCTACGACTCTGAGCGCGAGTGCCACTCCTCCCTGACCACACTGGGCGGCCGGTCCTTCTCCATCTACACCGCGGACGGCACCCGCCTGTTCGACTCCGCCGGCATGATCGAGGAGCAGATCGCCCGGCTCGTGGCCGCCGGCGAGCTGCCGGAGCACGCGTTCAACGCGAACAACGACGAGACCCCGTCCGGGGACTCCCGTTCGGATGACAAGGGCCCCGAGCCCGAGTCCGTGGTGGTGGGCACGATCCAGGGCCGCACCTACGCGTTCGTGGGCCTCGAGCGCATCGGCGGCGTGGTGGTCTTCGACATCACCGACCCGCGGAACGCCACCTACGTGGACTACGTCAACGACCGTGACTGGGATGCCGCGGGCGACGACGCCACGGCCGGCCTGGGTGACATGGGCGCCGAGGGCCTGACCTTCGTGCCGGCCGACGAGTCCCCCTCCGGCACCGCCCTGCTGATCGTCGCCAACGAGGTCTCCGGCTCGACCACCGTGTACGAGGTGAATCCGACCCGTCGTCAGTGATCCGCTGACGCGGACCGGTTCCGGGCGCGTTGCAGAATGGCTGCATGAGAGCCGTTCTGCAACGCGCCCGTTCCGCGTCCGTGACCGTCGACGGCAAAGTCGTCGGCTCCTTCGAGGGCGAGGGGCTGGTGATCCTGCTCGGCGTGACCGTCGACGACACCGAGGCCGAGGCCGTCCAGGTGGCCCGCAAGGTGGCCGGGCTCCGCATGCTCGACGGCGAGCGGTCCCTCACCGACGCCGGTGCCCCGGCGCTCGTCGTCAGCCAGTTCACGCTGTACGGCGACGTGCGGAAGGGCCGGCGGCCGTCCTGGACGCGCGCGGCGAAGGGCAACCAGGCCGAGCCGCTCTACGAGCGGTTCACGGCCGAGCTCGAGGCCGCCGGCGTGCGCGTGGAGCGCGGGGTGTTCGGCGCGAAGATGGACGTCTCCCTCACCAACTCCGGGCCGTTCACGCTGATCGTGGACTCGGACGAGCTGGCCGGTCCGCGGCGCGGCTGAGGCGGGCCCGCCGCGGACCCGGATCAGGCCTCCGGCTCGGCCTCGGCCTGCTTCGGCTCCGGCTGCGCGTCGACGCCGGCCTCCTTGCGCTGCTGGGCGGTGATGGGCGCCGGTGCGGCCGTCAGCGGGTCGAAGCCGCCGCCGGTCTTCGGGAACGCGATGACCTCGCGGATCGAGTCGGTGCCGGCCAGCAGGGCGACCACGCGGTCCCAGCCGAACGCGATGCCGCCGTGCGGCGGGGCGCCGTACTTGAAGCCCTCGAGCAGGAAGCCGAACTTCTCGTTCGCCTCCTCCGGGGACAAGCCCATGACCTCGAACACGCGCTCCTGCACGTCCTGACGGTGGATGCGGATGGAACCGCCGCCGATCTCGTTGCCGTTGCACACGATGTCGTACGCATACGCCAGGGCCGCGCCCGGGTCGGTGTCGAAGGTGTCCGCGAACTCCGGCTTGGGCGAGGTGAACGCGTGGTGCACGGCGGTCCAGGCGCCCGCACCCACGGCGACGTCGCCCGAGGCCACGGCGTCGGCCGCCGGCTCGAACATCGGCGCGTCCACGACCCACACGAACGCCCAGTCGGCGTCCTTCGCGGCCACGCCGTCACCGGCATCGGTGAACAGCCCGCAGCGACGGCCGATCTCCACGCGGGCCGCACCCAGCAGCGCGCGGGACTCCTTCGGCTTCCCGGCGGCGAAGAACACGCAGTCGCCCGGGTTCGCGCCCACGGCGGCGGCCAGCCCGGCCTTCTCCTCCTCGGAGATGTTCTTGGACACCGGGCCGGTCAGCTCGCCGTCCTCCTGGATGAGCACGTAGGCCAGGCCCTTGGCGCCGCGCTGCTTGGCCCACTCCTGCCACGCGTCGAGGGTGCGGCGGGCCTGGGAGGCGCCGCCCGGCATCACGACGGCGCCCACGTACTCGTTCTGGAACACGCGGAACGGGGTGTCCTTGAAGTACTCGGTCAGGTCCGTCAGCTCGAGGCCGAAGCGCAGGTCCGGCTTGTCCGAGCCGTACTTCTCCATCGCCTCGGCGTAGGTCATGCGGCGGATCGGCGTCGGCACGTCCACGCCCACGAGGGCCCACAGGGCCTTGACGATCTTCTCGCCGAGGGCGATCACGTCATCCTGCTCCACGAAGGAGGCCTCGATGTCCAGCTGGGTGAACTCGGGCTGACGGTCCGCGCGGAAGTCCTCGTCGCGGTAGCAGCGGGCGATCTGGTAGTACTTCTCGATCCCGCCCACCTGCAGCAGCTGCTTGAACAGCTGCGGCGACTGCGGCAGGGCGTACCAGGAGCCGGGAGCCAGGCGGGCCGGGACGAGGAAGTCGCGGGCGCCCTCCGGCGTCGAGCGCGTGAGAGTCGGGGTCTCGACCTCCACGAAGCCCTCGCCGTGCAGCAGCTCGCGCGCCGTCCGGTTGACCTCGGAGCGCAGGCGCATGATGCGCGAGGGCTGCGGGCGGCGCAGGTCCAGGTAGCGGTGGCGCAGCCGGGCCTCCTCGCCGACCTCCACGTGCTCGTCCACCTGGAACGGCAGCGCGGCGGCGGTGTTGAGCACCGTCACGGTCTCCGCGATCAGCTCGATCTCGCCGGAGGGCAGGTTCGGGTTCTCGTTGCCCTCGGGGCGGCGCTCGACCGTGCCGGTGACCTGCAGAACCCACTCGTTGCGCAGCGGGTCGAAGTCCGCCTCGTCCCGCACCACAACCTGGGCGAAGCCCGAGGCGTCGCGCAGGTCCACGAAGGCCACGCCGCCGTGGTCTCGCCGCCGCGCCACCCAGCCGGTGACGGTGACGGTCTGGCCGATGAGCGAGGCGTTGAGCTCGCCGAGGGAGTGGGTGCGCAGCACGAGGATCCTCTCCGTCCGGTCGCCGGACGATGTGCGGGGTTCATGTGATGGTCGACGCCGTGTGATACGCCTGCGGGGCGGGCGCGCGCCGTTCCCGTCAGTCTAGTGCCCCGTCCACACTGCCCCAGCCCAGGAGGACCCCGTCATGACCGCCGCCCTGCAGCGCCGCCTGACCCTGCTCCACGCCGTCGCGATCGGCCTCGGCTCGATGATCGGCGCGGGCGTGTTCACCGCGATCGGCCTGGCGGCCGCGCTCACCGGCGGCCACCCCGGCCTGCTGTACGGGGCCCTGGCGGTCGCGGCCGTCGCGGCCCTGTGCAACGCCCTGTCCACGGCGCAGCTGGCCACCGTCCACCCCGAGTCCGGCGGCGCCTACGTCTACGGCCGGCGGCAGCTGCACCCGTGGGCCGGCTTCGTCGCCGGCTGGGGCTTCGTCACGGGCAAGACCGCGTCGGTGGCCGCGATGGCGGCCACCCTCGGCCTGTACCTCTTCCCCGACGACGCCGCCGCGGCCCGGTGGACGGGCGTGGCCGCCGTCGTCGTGCTCACCGGGGTGGCGATGGCGGGCGTGACGCGGACCGCGCAGGCGACGTTGGCGATCCTCGTGCCCGTGCTCGCCGTGCTCGTGTTGGCCATCGGCGCAGGCCTGGCGCGCGAGGCCCCCGGGGGCTCGGCCGCGGCGCTCGGCGTCGACTCCCCCGTGCAGGGCGTGCTCATGGGCGCGGGCGTCCTGTTCTTCGCGTTCGCCGGCTACGCGCGCGTGGCCACCATGGGTGAGGAGGTCATCGACCCCGCACGCACGATCCCGCGCGCCATCCTGATCGCCCTCGCCGTGACCGTGGCGCTGTACCTGCTGCTCGCCACGGCGCTGATCTCGGGCCTCGGGACCTCCGGGCTGGCCCGGTCCCCGGCGCCCGTGCGCGACCTGCTCGAGACCGCCCTGGGCTCCGGCTGGGGCTGGGTGGCGGTGGCCGGCGCCGCCCTCGCCGCGGCCGGGGCCATGCTCAACCTGCTGACGGGCATCTCCCGCACCGCCCTGGCCATGGCCCGCGAGTCCGACCTGCCCCGCCCCCTGGCACGGGTCCATGCGGGGACCGGCACGCCGTGGACGGCTCAGCTGACGGTGGCCGCGGCCGTGATCCTGCTCCTGCTCACCACGGACATCCTCACCGTGGTGGGCTTCAGCTCGTTCGGCGTGCTCGTCTACTACGCGGTGGCGAACCTGTCCGCCCTGACCCTGCGCGGGGACGACGACGGCCGCCGCCCGGCCCGGCCGCGCCCGCTGCGCCCGCTGCGCGTGCCCCGCGCCGTCAACGTCCTCGGCCTGGCCCTGTGCCTGCTGCTCGCCCTCAGCCTGCCGCCGATGTCCGTGGCCGCGATGGCGGGCGTGTTCCTGATCGGGGTGGGCGGGCGCGCGTTCGTGCGGGCCGGGCGCCGGGGCCGGTGACCCGACGCGCAGACACCCACCGCCGCCGCACACCGGGGCCGGCACAGCGGCCGCGTCCGCTCAGTCCTGCGCGCGGGCGACCTGCGGCAGCAGGTCCTCGGCCGGCGGGGTCCAGTCGGCCGGGTCCGCGGCGTGCTGCTCGCCGGAGCGGATGTCCTTCACCTCGTGGACCCGCGCGCCGGCGTCGTCCCGGCCCATGAACCACACGAACGGGATGCCGCGGCGGTCCGCGTACTTGATCTGTTTGCCGAACTTCTCCGCGGACACCGCGACCTCCGCGGGGATGCCGCGCTCCCGCAGCAGGGCCGCGACGTCCTGGGCCTCGGGCCAGTCCTCGTCCGCCGTCAGCGCCACGTACACCGCGGTCGGCACGGAGCGGGAGGCCACGGCCATCTGCTGGGACAGCATGCGCATCACCAGCCGCGTCACGCCGATGGACAGTCCGACACCGGGGAACACGCGGTTCCCCTTGGAGGCGAGCGCGTCGTAGCGGCCGCCCGAGCAGATCGAGCCGAGCTGCTCGTGGCCCACCAGGACGGTCTCGTAGACGGTGCCCGTGTAGTAGTCCAGGCCGCGCGCGATGGACAGGTCCGCCACGGCGCGCCCGGGGGCGCGGCGGTGCAGGGTGGCGACGACGTCGGCCAGCTCGGTCAGCCCCTCCTCGAGCAGCTCGTGGGTCACCCCCAGGGCGCGGACCCGCTCGACGAACGAGGCGTCCGACGTGCGGATGTCCGCCAGGGCCAGCGCCTGCGCAGCCTGCTCGGGGCTCGCGCCGACCTCCTCCTGGAGCAGCCGCGCGACCTCCTCCGGGCCGACCTTCTCCAGCTTGTCGATGCTGCGCAGCACGCCGGCGGTGTCCTCCAGGCCGATGCCCCGGTAGAAGCCCTCGGCGAGCTTGCGGTTGTTCACGCGGATGAGGAAGTCGCCGATCGGCAGGGCGCCGAGCGCCTCGGCCATCACGAGTGCGACGTCGGCGTCGTACCGGGGCGAGAGGGCGCCGTCGCCGACGACGTCGATGTCCGCCTGGGTGAACTCGCGGGCGCGGCCCTCCTGAGGGCGCTCCCCGCGCCAGACCTTCTGCATCTGGTAGCGACGGAAGGGGAAGGCGAGGTGGCCGGCGTTCTCCACGACGTAGCGGGCGAACGGCACGGTGAGGTCGAAGTGCAGGGCCAGGCGCTTGGGGTCGGCCGGGTCCTTGGGATCGCGCCGGCCCGCGGCGACCTCCTCGTCCTCGGCCAGGCGGGAGACCGCGTAGACCTCCTTGTCCACCTCGCCCTTGCGCAGCAGCTGGCCCAGGGTCTCCACGGCACGGGTCTCGATGCCGGCGAACCCGTGCAGCTCGAAGGTCCGCCGCAGCGTGTCGAGCACGTGCTGCTCCACGAGCCGCTCGGCGGGCAGCCACTCGTGGAAACCGGACAGGGAGGCCTTGCGGGACATGGCGATCCTTCGAGACGACGACGGCGGGGACGCGCGACGGTCCCCCGCCGGCGCACCGGCCCATTCTAGGCGCGGGCGCTGTCCGGCCCGGTACGCTGGCCCTGTTCGTGTCCATCCCGACCGGCCGCATCCCTCGACGACTGCGTGCCGGCGCAGTCAGGGAGAGTTCCAGCGGTGACCAATCACATGCAGCCCGACGACCAGCAGTCCCCCGCCACCGAGGCCGCCCCCGCGTCGGCCGAGGCCGCCGAGCCGACCGTGCCCGCCGAGGCCCGGCCCGTCCCCGAGGTCGTCCCCGACGCGCCGGCGCACGGTGATTCCTCCCAGCCCGCCGAGGCGCCCGCCGTGCCCTCCCCGGCCGCGATGAAGAAGGCCAGCCCGGCCGCCGTGCGCCCCGCGACGCCCGCCGCCGCGTCCGCCGCCCCGACCCCCGTCGTGGCCCCGACCGTGCCGCCCACCCCGGTGGAGGAGGCCGCCAGGTTCGCCCGGGTGAGCGAGGACGGCCACGTCACGCTGCTGGACGGGCAGGAGGAGCACGCGGTCGGCCAGGTGCCGGACGCGAGCACCGAGGACGCGCTGGCGTACTTCGTGCGCAAGTACGACGACGTGCGCGCCCAGATGGCCCTGTTCGAGCAGCGCATCGCCGCCGGCGCCCCCTCGAGTGAGCTGGGCCGGGCGCTGGGTCAGATGACGACCGCGGTGAACGAGCGCCACATGGTCGGCGACATGGACGCCCTCCGCACCCGCCTGGCGGCCCTGGAGACCCTCCTGGGCGACTACCGCGCCGCGGAACAGGAGGCCCGGCAGGCCGCCCAGGCCGAGCAGCTGGCCACCCGCGAGGCCATCGTCGCCGAGGCCGAGACCTTCGCCCAGACCCCGGCCGAGCGGATGCCCTGGAAGACCGCGTCCAAGCGCATGACGGAGCTGTTCGAGGAGTGGAAGGCCGCCCAGAAGGCCGGTCCGCGTCTGGCCAAGTCGGTCGAGGACGACCTGTGGAAGCGCTTCCGCGGCGCCCGCACCGCGTTCGACAAGACCCGCCGCGCCCACTTCTCCCGGCTGGACGCCGCCTCGGCCGAGGCCAAGCAGGTCAAGGAGCGTCTCATCGCCCGTGCCGAGGAGCTGTCCACCTCCACCGACTGGGGCGTGACCGCCGGCAAGTACCGCGACCTGATGGACGAGTGGAAGCGCGCCCCCCGGGCCTCCCGCAAGGAGGACGACGCCCTCTGGGCCCGCTTCCGCGCCGCCCAGGACGTCTTCTTCGCCGCCCGCAAGGCCGCGAACCAGGAGATCGACCGCGAGTACGGGGCCAACCTGAAGGTGAAGGAGCAGATCCTCGCCGACGGCCAGAAGCTGCTCCCGTTCACGGACGTCAAGGCCGGACGGCGCGCGCTCAACGAGCTGCGCGGGCGGTGGGAGGATGCCGGCCGCGTGCCCCGCGGGGACGTCCGCCGGATGGAGGAGGGCCTCCGCAAGCTCGAGGACGCCCTCAAGCAGGCGGAGAACGAGCACTGGCGCCGCACCGACCCGGAGACCAAGGCCCGCACGAACTCCGCCCTCACGCAGCTCGAGGAGACCATCGCGGGGCTCGAGGCGGATCTCGCCCGGGCCCAGGCCCGGGGCGACCAGCGCGCCGTCAAGAAGGCCCAGGAGGCGCTCGACGCGCGCCTGCAGTGGAAGCAGGCCCTCGAGGCCTCGGCCTCCGAGCTCCGCTGAGCCCCACCCGTCTCGAGCACGCCCCCGCGGCCCGCCTGTCCACAGGCGGCCGCGGGGGCGTCCCCGTCTCTGGCAGGATCCGGGCATGACGACCGTGACGATCGAGGAGACCGCCCCGACCGGGGCACTCGTGCTGGCGGGCGACCCCTTCACGGAGCCGGAGCTGCAGGCGCTCGGCGCGCGGGGCGCCGTGCGGCCGCTGCTGCCCGGGGTGTGGGCGCGGCCGGACGCCGCGGACGATCCCGCGGTCCGGGCCGCTGCCCTGTGGACCCTCGGCGGCCCGCTCCTGGCCGCCGGCTGGACCGCGATCGGCCCGTCGGCGGCCTGGATCCTGGCCGGCGGCGCGGCGCCCGGGCGGCTGCACGCGGCCGTGCCGCACTTCCACCGGCGCCCCGCCGGCGGGGGCCTGCTGCCCTGGACGCTCACGCAGTCGGACGTCGCGGCCGATGCCACGGGCGTCGCCCCCGCCGAGCACGACGTGCTCCGCTTCGGCCCCGTGCGGGTCACGACGCCCGCCCGGACAGTCGAAGACCTGCTGCTCAGCGCCGACCCGGATGCGGCGCGGCGCGCGGCCGCCGTGATCGGCGCCCACGGCGCCGCCGGGCTGCGGGAGCGGCTGGCCCGCCGGACCCGCCGTGCCGGCGTCGTGGCGGCCCGGCGCCGGCTGGGCGCGCTGCTGGCGGCGCTGGACGTCCCCGACTGAGGCCGGGAGGCTCAGGTGCGGTGCACGTCGAAGACGCCGTCGATGCGGCGCACCGCGTCGATCACGTGGCCGAGGAACCGGGGGTCGCCCATCTCGAAGACGAACCGGCTCATCGCCACGCGGTCGCGGGTGGTGTTCACGGAGGCCGAGAGGATGTACACGTGGTTCTCGGAGAGGACCCGTGTGACGTCGGAGAGCAGCGACTTGCGGTCCAGCGCCTCGATCTGGATCTCCACCAGGTAGACGGTGTCCCGCGACGGCGCCCAGCTGACCGGGGTGCGGCGCTCCGGCTCCTGCGCGAGCAGGGTCGCCAGGTTGGGACAGTCGACCCGGTGCACGGAGACCCCGGAGCCGCGGGTGACGAACCCGTCGATGGCGTCCGGCGGCACCGGGTTGCAGCACCGTGCCAGCTTGGCCATGACGCCGCCGTCGCCGTCCACGAGCACGCCGGCGTCGTTGGTGGCCCGCGCGGGGGCGCGCCGCGACTGGGCCGGGACCAGCTCCTGCAGGTGCACCTCGCCGACGGTCAGCTCGCCCTCCGGCTCGGCCTGCGTCGGCGTCGGCGGAGCGAGGCGCTCCGCGACGCGTTCCTGCACGGACTGGGCGGACACGTGGCCGTCGCCGAGGGCCACGAACAGCCCGTCGAGGTCCGCGTAGCCGAGATCCGTGGCCACCTGCACCAGCTCCTCGCCGCCGAGCACCTGCTGCACGGCCATGCCGGCCTTGCGCAGCTGACGGGTCAGCGACTCGCGTCCCCGGTCGGCCTGCTCGTCGCGGCGCTGCGTGGCGAAGTGGTGACGGATCTTGGACCGGGCCCGCGGCGAGACCACGAAGCCCAGCCAGTCCCGGCTCGGGCCCGCGTCCTCGGCGCGCGAGGTGAAGACCTCCACGGTGTCACCGTGGCTCAGCGGCGTGGACAGCGGGACGAGCTTGCCGTTGACCCGGGCACCGATGGTGCGGTGGCCGACGTCGGTGTGGATGGCGTAGGCGAAGTCCACGGGCGTGGAGCCGGCCGGCAGGGTGCGGATCTCCCCCTTCGGCGTGAAGACGTACACCTCGTCCGCCCCGATCTGGGTGCGCAGCGAGGCGAGGAACTCGTCCGGGTCCCGGGTGTCCGCCTGCCAGTCCATCACCGAGCGCAGCCAGGCCGGCGTGGCCTGCACCGGCGCCTGGCCGGCGGCCTGGGCCTTGTACCGCCAGTGCGCGGCGACGCCGTACTCGGCCTGGCGGTGCATCTCCTGCGTGCGGATCTGGATCTCCACCGGCTTGCCGCCCGGCACCATCACCGTGGTGTGCAGGGAACGGTACATGTTCAGCTTCGGGACCGCGATGTAGTCCTTGAACCGACCCGGGACCGGGTTCCAGCGGGCGTGGATCGCGCCGAGCACGGCGTAGCAGTCACGCACGGAGTCCACGAGCACCCGGATGCCCGTCAGGTCGTGGATGTCGTCGAAGTCCTTCCCGCGCGTCACCATCTTCTGGTAGATCGAGTAGTAGTGCTTCGGCCGTCCGGTGACGGTCGCCCGGATCCGGTGCTCGCGCAGATGATCCTCGATCACGGTGCGCAGCGCCGCGATGTGCTTCTCCCGCTCCGGGTTCCGCTCCCCCACGAGGCGCACGATCTCCGCGTACATCTTGGGCTTGAGGGCGGCGAAGGAGAGGTCCTCGAGCTCCCACTTGACGGTGTTCATGCCGAGCCGGTGGGCCAGCGGGGCGTAGATGTCCAGGGTCTCCTGGGCCTTGCGCGCGCTGGACTCCGGGGAGACGTACCGCCACGTCCGCGCGTTGTGCAGCCGGTCGGCGAGCTTGATGAGCAGGACGTTCACGTCCTGGGCCATCGCGATGACCATCTTGCGCACGGTCTCGGCCTGCGCCGCGGCGCCGTAGGTCACCTTGTCCAGCTTGGTCACGCCGTCCACGAGGAGGGCGACGTCGGAGCCGAAGTCGGCGCGCAGGCGCTCCAGGGAGTAGTCCGTGTCCTCGACGGTGTCGTGCAGCAGGGCCGCCAGGAGGGTCGGGCCGGTCACGCCGATCTCGGCGAGGATCGTGGCGACCGCGACGGGGTGGGTGATGTACGGGTCCCCGGAGCGCCGCATCTGCCCCTCGTGTGCCGCGCGGGCGACCTCGAAGGCGCGGACGATGTCGGCCAGCTCGGTCTTGGTGGCTCGCTGCCGCACCGTGCGCATCAGCGGCTCGAGCAGGGGCGAGTACTCGGTGGCGTGCCGGCCGGTCAGGCGTGCGATCCGGCCGCGGGGCCGGACCGGGACGGGACGGGCCGGGGCGGGAGTGGGGTCCTGCTCGCTCATGGGCCACGCCTCCTGACTCGTGCGGCCCCGACCGCTCCGGCCGGGATGATCGGCGAGTCTACCCGCGCCCGTCCCACCCCGCCCCAGGAAGACCACCGGGGCCGCAGCGGCTCCGTCAGAGCCGTGCGCCGTCGTCCCAGGGGGCGACGTCGGGATCGGTGACCGCCTCTGAGGCACGCTCCCGGGCGGCGCGGGCCGCGGCCCGGGCGTCGTGGTCGCGCACGTCCGGGTCGTTGCGGCGCAGCAGGGCGTACAGCGGCGCCTGGAGGAACAGGGTGGACAGGGTGCCCACGATGATGCCCACGAACAGCGCGAGCGCGATGTCCCGCAGCGTGCCGGCACCGAGCAGCCCCGCGCCGATGAACAGGATCGAGCCGACCGGCAGGATGCCGACGACGGAGGTCGTGATGGACCGGACGAGCGTCTGGTTCACCGCGAGGTTCACGTTCTCGACGAAGGAGCGCTCCGGGTCCTCCTCGGCCCCGATCGTGTTCTCGCGGATCTTGTCGAAGACCACCACGGTGTCGTAGAGCGCGTACGACAGGATCGTGAGGAAGCCGATGATGGCCGACGGCGTGATCTCGAAGCCGGTGGCGCCGTAGATGCCGGCGGTCAGCGCGACCACGTAGAGCATGCCGAGCACGGCGGCCAGGGACATCTTCCAGGTGCGGAAGTACACGGCCATGAACAGGGTCACGAGCACCACGAAGATCACCAGGCCGATCAGGGCCTGCTGCGACACCGCGGCGCCCCAGGTCGGCCCCACGAAGGTCGAGGTCACCTGGTCCTGGCCGACGCCGTAGGCCTCCTGCAGGTTCGCGGCCACGGCTCGGGTCTGGGCGTCGTCGAGCTGCTCGGTCTGGACGCGCACGGTGCTTGGGGCGACGTTCGTGACGGTGGCGTGGCCGTCGGCCAGCACGTCGGTCACGGCGCGCTCGCCCGCGGCCACGTCGGTGGAGGCCGTCTGCGAGACGGTGAACTCGGAGCCGCCCCGGAACTCGATGCCGAGGTTGAAGCCGCCGCGCAGGGCGGTCAGGCCGCCGGCGAGGACGAGCAGCAGGGCGGCGAGGGCGAACCACCACCGCCAGCGCTGGATGAACGGGTAGGAGATGCGGCCCGAGTAGAGGGCGTTGCCCCAGTCGGCGAAGCGGTTCACTGGTCCTCCTCCTGGCGGCGGCGCTCGGCGCGGCGTCGCTCGGCGATCGTCATGGGCGGCGCGGTGCGCGAGCGGCGGCCGCCCCGGGCGGACGTGCCCGCGCGGGGGGCGCCCGTCGCGGCGAGCGGGCGCGGGGCGTCGGCGGCCGCCGCGTCGTCGGCGTCGGCCGGCTCGTCGGAGGGCTCCGCCGGGAGCCCGGTGCGGGGGGCAGTGGCGGGCTCGCGGAAGCGCCCGGCGCCCTGGTACAGGGACGGCCCGCCCAACAGCGACGGGTCCAGTCCGGACATCGGGTGTCCCTCGCCCACGAAGCGGGTCTGGGCCAACAGCACCATGAGCGGGTGGGTGAACATGAACACCACGATCAGGTCGGCGATCGCGGTGAGGCCGAGGGTGAACGCGAAGCCGCGCACGTTGCCGACGGCCACGAAGTACAGCACGACGGCGGCCAGCAGGTTCACGGCCTTGGACGCGGTGATCGTCCGCCGGGCGCGCTTCCAGCCCTCGTGCACGGCGACGGGCACGGTGTGGCCCGCGCGCAGCTCGTCCTTGATGCGTTCGAAGTAGACGATGAACGAGTCCGCCGTCAGACCGATCGCCACGATGAGCCCGGCGATGCCCGCGAGGGACAGGCGGTAGTTGTCCGTCCAGCCCAGGATCGCGATGGTCAGCCACGTCAGCACGCCCGCCACGATGATCGAGGCGAAGGTCAGCAGGCCCAGGGCCCGATACTGGAAGAACTGGTACACGGCCACGAGGCCGAGGCCGATCAGGCCGGCGATCAGGCCCCAGAAGAGCTGGTCCCGGCCGAGCGTGGCGGAGATCTGCTGCTCGGACTCGATCGAGAAGGAGATCGGCAGGGAGCCGTAGTTGAGCTGCTCGGCCAACTGCGCCGTCGTCTGCTCGTTCAGGGTGGGGCCGCTGATCTGCGCGCTGCCGTTGGTGATGACCACGTTGGACTGCGGCGCGGAGATCACGTCCCCGTCCAGCAGGATCGCGAACTGCTTGCGCGGGTCGCCCTCGGGGTACGGGGTGAGCTTCTGGGTGACCTCCGTGAAGGCCTTGGTGCCCTCCTCGTCGAACTCGATGTTGACGACCCACTGGTTGGTGGAGACGCCGCCCTGGGCCTGGGCCATGCCGTTGGACGCGCCCTTGATCTGGGTGCCCGGGATGACCACGGGGCCCAGGATGTACTTCTGGGCCGGCGTGACGGCGCCGTCGGCGAGCTCCTCGGAGGGCTGGCAGGCGACGATCGCCCGGTCGGACGGCGGCGGGGGCGCGGCCGGGTCCCGCGGGGCGGTGCAGTCCGTGGCCTGGAACTCGGCCAGCAGGGCCGGGGTGACCCAGTTCGGGTCGTAGGCGTCCGCCGGCTCCCCGTCGGGCTTCGGCAGCTGGTCTTCGGGCAGGCGCTGGTCCTCGGGGGTGGCCTCCCCCGGGCCGGACTGCAGCACGGGGCGGAACTGCATGTCCGCGGACGCCTGGATCAGGCGGCGGGTCTCCTCGTCCGGGACCCCGGGCAGGGAGACGACCACGTTCTGGGAGCCCTGCGTGGCGACCTCCGCCTCGGCCACGCCGGAGCCGTCCACACGCTGGCGGATGATCTCCACGGCCTGGTCCAGCTGCTCGGGGGTGACGGACTCGCCCGTCGAGGTCTCGGGGGCCAGCACCATCTGCGTGCCGCCCTCGAGGTCGAGGGCGAGCTTGGGAGCCCAGGAGGCCGCGCCGGAGGCCACGCCCCCGCCGAGGATCGCGGCCAGGACCACGAGGAGGGCGGCCAGCCAGGTCAGGGTGCGCCCGGCGGAGCCGGAGGGTGTTCTCTTCGCCATTGCTCAGGTGCTTCCGTCACATCCGAGCGGCCCCGCCAGGCGGGGCCGCGTGTGCAGGGGTGGGTGGGCCTCAGGCCAGGTCGTCGCGGCGCGGACGCGGGTCGGCGTCGTCGGCGCGGTACTCGGTGCCGGGGGCGTCATCCCGACGCGACGGGTCCGTGGTGGGCGCGGCGGCCGCGGCGGCCGTCTCGGGCTCCACGACGGTGGTGATGCCCTGCAGGTGCACGTCCATGCGCGTGCCCGGGGCGGTCTCCAGCGTCACCCGCTGGGCCTCGGCGTCCACGGCCACGACGGTGCCGAAGATGCCGGCGCCGGTCATGACCTCGACGCCCGGGGCGAGGGTGCTGCGCATCTGCGCCTGCTGCTGCTGCATCTTCTTGCCCTTGCGGAAGGAGAGGAAGAGCATCACCGCGAGCAGGGCGAAGGCGATGAGCATGAGCATGCTGCCGCCACCCCCCTGGGCCTGCTGGGCGATCACGGGCAGGGTCGCTGCGGCGGCGACGGGCATGGGGGACTCCTGAAGCTCGGGGTGGGCGGGCCTGTCCAGTGTAGGGGCCCGCCCTGGGCGTCACGGCCCCGGCGTGGCCTCCGGAGCGGCGAGGCCCAGGTGCTCCCAGGCCCCCGGCAGCGCGACGCGGCCACGGGGGGTGCGCGCCACCATGCCCTCGCGGATGAGGAAGGGCTCGGCCACGGTCTCCACGGTCTCGGCCTCCTCCCCCACGGCGGTGGCCAGCGTGCTGAGCCCCACGGGCCCGCCGCCGAACGTGGTGCACAGGGCGGTGAGGACGGACCGGTCGAGCCGGTCCAGGCCGCGCCCGTCGACGTCGTACATGTCCAGGGCGGCGGCGGCGTCGTGCGCGCCGACCTCGGCCAGCCCCTTCACGAGCGCCCAGTCCCGCACCCGGCGCAGCAGCCGGTTGGCGATGCGCGGGGTGCCGCGCGAGCGCCGGGCGATCTGCCGGTACCCCTCCGTGGCCAGCCGCATGTCCAGCAGCAGGGCGGAGCGGCGCAGGACGCGCTCGAGCTCCTCCTCGGTGTAGAAGTCCAGGTGACCCGTGAAGCCGAAACGGTCGCGCAGCGGCCCCGGCAGGAGGCCGGCCCGCGTGGTGGCGCCCACGAGCGTGAAGGGCGGCAGCTCGAGCGGGATCGAGGTGGCGCCGGCGCCCTTGCCCACCACGATGTCCACCCGGAAGTCCTCCATGGCCATGTAGAGCATCTCCTCGGCCGGGCGGGACATCCGGTGGATCTCGTCGAGGAAGAGCACCTCACCCTCGGTGAGCGAGGACAGGATGGCCGCGAGGTCGCCCGCATGCTGGATCGCGGGGCCGGAGGACAGCCGCAGGGGGGCGTTCATCTCCGCGGCCACGATCATCGCCAGCGTGGTCTTGCCGAGCCCGGGCGGACCGGACAGCAGGACGTGGTCCGCGGCGCGGTCCCGCAGCCGGGCGGAGGCGAGCATGAGGTCCAGCTGCTCGCGCACCCGCATCTGGCCCACGAACTCGTCCAGGTGCTTGGGGCGCAGCGCGGCCTCGAGCCGGCGCTCCTCCGGGTCGACGGCCGCCGCGGACAGCGGTGAGGACTCCGCGCTCATCGCCCGCCTCGCACCGCGCCGGCCATGCCGACGTCGCGCAGGGTGGCGCGCAGCAGCGCGGCGACGTCGCGGCCCTCGTCCAGCTCCGGGCGGGCCGCCACGGTGGCCTCGACGGCCTTGAGCGCCTCCTTCTCGGACCAGCCCAGGCCGGCCATCGCCTGCACGACGTCGGCGTGCCAGACCGTCTCGACGGTCGGCTCGGCGCTCGCCTCGGCCTCCGCCTCGGGCACCGGCTCCCCGGTGGGCGCGAGGCGGCCGGAGAGCTCGACGATGATCTTGCGCGCCATCTTCGGCCCGATGCCGGGCACGCGGGTGAGGGTCTTCTCGTCCTCCTCGGTGACCGCCCGGCGCACGGTCTCGGGGTGGTGGACCGAGAGGATCGCCAGGGCGAGCCGGGGACCCACGCCGTTGGCCGTGATGAGCACCTCGAACACCTCGCGCTCGTCACGGTCCGCGAAGCCGTAGAGGGTCAGGGCGTCCTCCTTGACCACGAGGTGGGTCTGCACCGTTCCCGGCCGGCCCTCGTGCAGCGTGGACAGCGTCTGCGGGGTGGCGGAGAACTGCACGCCCAGGCCGCCGACGGCGATGACCGCCCGGTCGAGGGCCACGTGCTCCACGGTGCCGCTGAGCGAGGCGATCATGAGGGGCCCTCCTGTCGGGACGGACGGACGCCGGTCGGCGCGGATTCGAACATATCATCGAACGCCGGCCCGGCAGCGGCCTACCGGCGACGCCCGCCGCCCGCCGAGCGCTCGGCGTCGAGCCAGGCCCGCTGCGCGGCGGTGAGCTGGCCCCGCGGGCGGGCGCGCGCGGGCGCCTTGGCGGCGAACTGCGAGCGCCCCGCCCGGGAGGCGAGGTCTGCGGTGTCGAGGCCGGTCTGGCCGGCGGCCGCGCCGAGGGCGGTGCCGCGCCAGCCGTGGGCGATGGCCAGGGCGAGGGCGTCGGCCGCGTCGGCCGGGCGCGGCGGGGCGTCGAGGCGGAGGATCCGGGTGACCATCGTGGTGACCTGCTCCTTGCCCGCATCGCCGTGTCCGGTGACGGCGGCCTTGACCTCGGAGGGGGTGTGCAGGCCCACGGGGACGCCGGCGCGCGCGGCCGCGGCGATCGCCACGCCCGCGGCCTGGGCCGTGCCCAGCACGGTCGGCGTGTTCGTGTTCGCGAACATGCGCTCGACGGCGGCGCGATCGGGCCGGTGCGCGGCGAGGACCGCGGAGACGGCCTCGTCGATGCGCAGGAGGCGCTGGTCCAGGGGGGCGGTGGGCGGGGTGCCCGTGACCTCGACGTGGACGAGCGCGGCCCGCCGTCGCGCGTCCACGTCCACCACGGCGATCCCGCAGCGGGTGAGCCCCGGGTCCACCCCGAGGATCCGGACGACGTCGGCGGGCCGGCGCGCGCTCAGCGCGATCAGTCCTCGTCGAGCTCGGCGAGGACCTCGGGGGCGATGTCCACGTTCGAGAAGACGTTCTGGACGTCGTCGAGGTCCTCGAGGGCATCGGCCAGCTTCAGGAAGGTGCGGGCGCCCGACGCGTCCAGGTCCACCTTCATGGTGGGGACGAACTCGAGCTCGTCGGACTCGTACTCCACGCCCGCCTCGTCGAGGGCCTTGGCCACGGACTGCAGGTCGGAGGGGTCCGAGAGGATCTCGAAGGAGTCGCCGGAGACGACGACCTCCTCGGCGTCGGCGCCGCCCTCGAGCACGGCCTCGAGCAGGCCGTCCTCGGTGTTGCCCTCGGCGGGCAGGCGCACGAGGCCCTTGCGCTCGAAGAGGAAGGAGACGGAGCCGGAGTCGGCCATGGTGCCGCCGTTGCGGGTGACGGCCGCGCGCACGTCCGCGGCGGCGCGGT
Organism: Micrococcus sp. UYEF5; assembly: GCF_040546065.1. NCBI lineage: Bacteria > Bacillati > Actinomycetota > Actinomycetes > Micrococcales > Micrococcaceae > Micrococcus > Micrococcus sp. UYEF5. The sequence goes on along the minus strand of NZ_JBEPNB010000002.1, from coordinate 130,750 downwards.
TCTTGTTGTCGGTCAGGCACTCGACCAGCAGCGCCGAGCCCTGGGGGCCGCGGACCTCGTACATGATCTCGGCGTAGTCGATGACCTCGCCGGTGAGGCCGGCGCCGCGCTTGACGGCGCGGTCGATGTTGTCGTTGGGCACCGAGGCCTTCTTGGCCTTGGACACGGCCAGGTCGAGGGCGGGGTTGCCGGCGACGTCGGGTCCGCCGGCACGTGCCGCGACCTCGATGTTCTTGATGTACTTCGCGAACGCCTTGGCGCGCCGCGCGTCGATGACGGCCTTCTTGTGCTTGGTGGTCGCCCACTTGGAATGTCCTGCCATCACGCCTCCTCAGGTCTGGATCTCGTCTGCTGGCTCGACCGCCCAGTCTAGCGACGCCCGGTGGGGTGGCGCGGATCACGGCTGACTACACTCGCGCCCATGACCCACACCTCCGCGCCCTCCGTCCTGCCCGCCGACCACCCGCTGGCGACCCCCTCCGACCTGCCCTACGGGCTGCCCGACTTCTCCGCCGTCTCCGACGCGCAGCTGGCCGAGGCCGTGCGCGCGGGGATGGCGGCCCAGCGCGCCGAGGTCGACCAGATCCTCGGGGCGGCCACGGCGCCGACCTTCGAGAACACCGTCCGTGCGCTCGAGCTGTCCGGCCAGCTGCTGCGCCGCTCCGCCGCGATGTTCTTCACGCTCGTCGGCTCGGACGGCACGGATGCGCGGCAGGCCCTGGCCGAGGAGCTCTCCCCCGAGCTCGCGGCCCACGAGGACGCGATCCTGCTGGACCCGCGGCTGGCGGCGCGCGTCGCTTCGATCGACGACGGCGGCCTCACGGGCGAGGACGCCCGCCTGCTGGAGACGCTGCGCCTGCGCCTCTCCCTGGCGGGGGCGGACCTGGACGAGGCCGCGCGCGAGGAGCTGCGCGGGATCAACACGGAGCTGGCGTCCCTCTCGGCCGCCTACACGCGCCGCCTCGTCGCGGACACCGCCGCCCGCGCCGTGCTCGTCACGGACCGCGAGCGCCTGGCCGGTCTGAGCGAGGACGACCTGGCCGCGGCGGCGGGGGCGGCCGCCGAGGCGGGGCACGGGGACGGGGACGCGGCGGCGGGCCCGTGGCTGCTGACGCTGTCCCTGTTCACGTCGCAGCCGTGGCTGGCGTCCCTGCAGGACGAGGGGATGCGGCGCGAGGTGTTCGAGGCGTCGACGGGCCGGGGCGGGTCCGGGGAGCACGAGACGCTGACGACGGCGATGGCGATGGTGCGGCTGCGGCTGCGCAAGGCGCGGCTGCTGGGGGCGCAGAGCTGGGCCGAGCAGGCGCTGAAGGACCGGGCGGCGCCGTCGACGGCGGCCGTGGAGGAGCTGCTGGCCGCGATGGCGCCGCGGGCGATGGCCAATGCGCGGGCGGACGCGGCGACGGCGGCGGCACACGCGGGCCGGGCGGACGCCGAGGTGGCCCCGTGGGACTGGCCGGCGCTGTCCGCGGGGTACGCGCGGGAGGAGTTCGCGGTGGACGCGGACGCCCTGCGCCCGTACTTCGAGCTGGACCGGGTGCTGACGGAGGGCGTGTTCGCGGCGGCGACCGCGCTGTACGGGCTCACGTTCGCCGAGCGCCCGGAGCTGGCGCGACACCTGTACCGCCCCGGGATCCGGGTGTTCGAGGTGACGGGTGAGGACGGTGCCGGGGTGGGTCTGTTCGTCGCGGACCTGTTCGCGCGGCCGACCAAGTCCGGCGGTGCCTGGATGCACACGGTGCGGGACAGGGCGGACGCCCTGGGCGAGCGCCCGGTGGTGTTCACCACGATGAATGTGCCGGCCCCGGCGGCGGGGCGTCCGGCCCTGCTGACGCTGGATGAGACCACGACGCTGTTCCACGAGTTCGGCCACGCCCTGCACGGGCTGCTGGCTCGGGGCGAGTACGCCTCGCTCACCGGGACGAACGTGCCGCGCGACGTCGTGGAATTCCCGTCGCAGGTCAATGAGGTGTGGCTGCGCGAGCCGTCCCTGCTGGCCGCGTATGCGCGGCACGTGGAGACGGGCGAGCCGCTGCCGGCCGGGACGCTGGAGCGGCTCGAGGCGGCGGACCTGTGGGGCGAGGGGCACCGCACGGTCGAGTACCTGGGTGCGACGCTCGTGGACTGGGCCTGGCACTCGCTGACGGAGGAGACGGTGGACGCCGCCACGGCCGACCCGGCCGCGTTCGAGCGCCGGGTGCTGACCGAGGCGGGCATCGACCCGGACCTGGTGCCCCCGCGCTACGGCACCGGCTACTTCAAGCACATCTTCGGCGGCGGCTACGCGGCCGGGTACTACTCCTACGTGTGGGCCGAGGTGCTGGACGCGGACGCCGTGGAGTGGTTCCGCGAGCACGGCGGGATGACGCGGGAGAACGGCCGCCGGTTCGCGGACGAGCTGCTCTCGCGGGGCGACACGCGTGACCTGCTGGAGTCCTACCGTGCGTTCCGCGGCCGGGACGCCGAGCTCGAGCCGCTGCTGCGCCGTCGGGGGCTGGCGGACGCCGCCGCCTGAGCGCGGTCAGCGCCCCCGGCCGCCGGGGCGGGGGGCGCTGAGCACGGCGCGCAGCCAGCCGCGCACGGCGGTGTCCCACTTGCGCGGGTCCACGTTCTGCTCCCGGGTGTGGCGGGCCTGGTGGAAGCGGACGAACCGAACCAGGTCCGGGTTGCGCTCGGCCAGGTCCTGCGAGGGGCCGACGGGCACGTACTCATCGTCCTCGGAGTGCAGGATCAGCGTGGGCACACGCACGTGGTCGGCGCGGGTCACCCAGTCCAGGGCCTTGAGGTCCACGGGGGCGGCCAGGCCCGTGATGAACCGGCCGGCCCGGTTGGCCAGCAGCCACTGGCCGAGCAGGCCCACGGCTTCGGGGATCCGGTTGAGCCGGGCCTGGTGGCGCAGCACGTCCACCCAGTCGATGACGGGGCCCGTCAGGACCACGCCGCGCACGTGCGGGGCCAGCGCGGAGCGGTCCACGGTCTGCAGCACCACGGCCCCGCCCATGGACCAGCCGAAGAGGACGACGTCCCGGGCGCCGTGGTCGAGGGCGTAGCGGATGGCCGCCTCGACGTCCTCCCATTCGGTGGTGCCGAGCCCGTAGCGGGCGTCGGCGGCGTCCGGGGCGTCGCCGTCGTTGCGGTAGGAGATCAGCAGCGACGTCATGCCCAGGCGGCGGGCGGTCGGCACGGCGCGGATGCCCTCGTTGCGGCGCGCGCCGCGGCCGTGGACCATCACCGCCCACAGCCCCTCCGCAGGACGGGGTTCGCCGTCCTCGCTGGGGTAAGGCGCGATGCGCCATGCGCGGGCGTGGCCGCCGGGCACCGGCACCTGCACGTCCTCGGCGTCGAGCCCGGCGTCGGCGGGGGTCGGGTAGACGAAGCCGGTGAACCGGCCCCGGGTCGCCGTCGTCAGATCGCCGGAGAAGACCTCCTCGACCGCGCGCTGCACCGTGCCGTCCCGGGGGTCGAAGGAGGTGATCTCCCCGATGCGGGCGCATCCGGCGCCGTCGTCGAACGTGAGGGAGTACTGGCCGGGCACGGTGGTGTACTCGTCGGCCTGCAGGATCACGTCCTGCCCGGCGGGCGTGTCGACGACGGCGAGGATCGGCGTGGACTCGGCGTGGCGGCGCACGGGGGTCACCACGGTGCGGGCGAACACGCCCGCGAGCGCCGAGCTCGCCCCGGCCAGCACGAAGGCGGAGGCCGCGGCGACGCTGAGCACGGGCGGGGCCCAGCGGGCCACCGGGGAGGCCACGGCCACGCCGCCGCGCACCGATCCGGTGACTCCGCGGCGGACCAGGCGGCCCGCTCGGCGGACGCGGGACTCGCGGCTCCCGGCCCGCCGGGCTGCCACGGTGACGGCGGCGGCCAGGGCGGGCGGCAGGTCGGCGGGGTGGGGACGGGGACGGCGGGGTCGTGCGGCCATGCGCGCCATTGTCCTCCACGGGCGGGCGCGCCCGCCAATGCGACGCCGGTCGGGAACACGACGGCGCTCCGGACCGTTGCACCGGGCATGACCGAGACTCCCCACACCCCCCATGACGGCCCCACCCCCGACCCCGCGCGGGACGTCCCCGCTCCCGAGCAGACCCTGGCCGCCCCGGGCGGCGCCCGCCTGACGGACGAGGAGTGGGCCCGACGGCTCACGCCCGAGGAGTTCCAGGTGCTGCGCCGGGCCGGCACGGAACGGCCCTTCACGGGCGAGTACTGGGACTCGCACGTGAAGGGCGTGTACGCGTGCCGGGCGTGCGGATCCGAGCTGTTCCGCTCGGACGAGAAGTTCGACGCGCACTGCGGCTGGCCCTCGTTCTTCGCACCGCTCGCGGAGGACCGGGTGGAGTACCTGAAGGACACCACCCTGGGCATGGAGCGGATCGAGGTGCGGTGCGCGGCGTGCGGCTCCCACATGGGTCACGTCTTCGCGGGCGAGGGCTATGACACCCCCACGGACCTGCGCTACTGCATCAACTCGATCTCGCTGCGCCTGGCCCCCGCCGACGACGCGGCGGCCCCGGACGGGGCGCGCTGATCCGGTGCGGGAGCGCCGTGGCGTCCACGGCGCGCCCCCGCGGCCCGCTGGGCCCCGCAGCCTAGGCTGACGGGCATGAGCGTGATCGGGCCCCGTCGCCTCTCCGCCGCCCCCGGGGCGGTCGAGGCGCCCGTGCCGCCGGGGGTGTTCCGGCGTGCCCTGGCGGACCTGCGCGATGCGCGGCCACGGACCGAGGTGCGGCTGCGGGAGATCCCGGCACCCGAGGGGCAGGCGCCCTTCGCCGTCGCCCTCGCCGCCGACGTGTGCGACGGGCCGGGCGCGACCGGCGGCGTGCTGGCCACGGGGCGGTTCGTCCTCCTGCACGACCCGGCCCCGGACGCCCGGTGGCCGGGAGGCTTCCGGGCGGTGACCTGGATCCGTGCGAGCCTGGAACCGGACGTCGCACTGGACCAGCTGGCCGGCGCCGTCGCGTGGACGTGGCTCGTGGAGGCGCTCGAGCGCCACCACGCCGAGCACTCCCACGCCGGCGGCACCGCGACGCGCAGCATCGCGGAGGGCTTCGGGACGCTCAGTGCGGCCCCGGACACCACCGACATCGAGCTGCGCGCCTCGTGGACCCCAGCCCCGCGGGACCTCGGCTCGCATCTCGAGGCGTGGTCGGACATGATCTGCGCGTTCGCCGGTCTGCCGCCCGAGCACGCCGCGGACGTCCACACGGCCGGCCCCTGACCGCGCGCCCGCGCCTCCGTCACACCGGGCCCCGGCCCGTCCCCGCCCCGACCTCCCCGAACAGGAGCAGCATGACCGACGCCCCCGAGACGGCCGCCCCGGACGCGCCCCCGCGGCTGATCGCCACACCGGCCGGTGGAGTCCCCCGGCTCACCGACACCCGCGCGGGTCTGGAGGCCTGCGCCGCGGCGCTCGCCGCGGGGACCGGGCCGGTCGCCGTCGACGCGGAGCGCGCCTCCGGGATCCGGTACGGCCAGCGGGCCATGCTCGTCCAGCTCAAGCGCGAGGGCGCCGGCATCTGGCTCGTCGATCCCGAGGCCCTCGACGGGCTGGCCCCGCTGCAGGAGGCCCTCGCGGGCGTCGAGTGGATCCTGCACGCGGCCAGCCAGGACCTGCCCTGCCTGGCCGAGCAGGGGCTGCGCCCCGATCGGCTGTTCGACACCGAGCTCGCGGCCCGGGTGGCCGGCCTGCCGCGCGTCGGCCTGGCCGCGGTCCTGGAGGAGCTGCTGGGGGTCACCCTCGCCAAGGAGCATTCGGCCGCCGACTGGTCGGTGCGTCCGCTGCCCGAGGCGATGCTCACCTACGCGGCGCTCGACGTCGAGCTGCTCGTCCCGCTGCGCGAGGCCCTGATCGCGCGCCTCGAGGCCGACGGCAAGCTCGCGTGGGCCGAGCAGGAGTTCGAGCACGTGCGCACGGCCCCGCCGCCCACGCCGAAGAAGGACCCCTGGCGCGGCACCTCGGGCTCCCAGACGCTGCGCCGCCCCGTGCAGCGCGCGGTCCTCAAGCGCCTGTGGGAGGCCCGCGAGGACCTCGCCCGCCACCGCGACGTCGCCCCCGGCCGGCTCATCCCGGACCGGTCGATCGTCGCCGCCGCGGCCGCCCAGCCGCGCACCGTCCCCGCCCTGCGCCAGACCTCCGGCTTCCACGGCCGCGCCGCGAGCCGCGAGGCCCCGCGCTGGATCGCCGCGATCCGGGCCGGCGTCGAGGACGCCGAGCGGGGCGACGCCCCCGCGGCGCAGATCCGCACCGGGGACGGCCCGCCCCCACCCCGGGCCTGGAAGGACCGGGACCCGGTGGCGGACCGCCGCCTGCGCACGGCCAAGGCCCGCGTCGCCCGTCGGGCCGAGCAGCTGGGGATGCCCACCGAGAACCTCCTCACCCCGGACACCCTCCGGCGGATCTGCTGGACCCCGCCTGCCCCGATCACCCCCGAGACCGTGGACGCGTTCCTGACGGAGCGGGGCGCGCGCCCGTGGCAGGTGGAGAACGTCGGCGCGATCGTCACGGTCGCGCTCCTGGACCCCGATCCCGCCGGCGCTTGAGCCCCCGACGCGGCCGGCCGGATCGGTCCGTCGCGTCGCGTCGACGCGGAGGCTACTCGCCGGTAGTGTGACCCGCATGACATCCGTTTCTCTTGCTTCCTTCGACCACCTGCCCGCCCTGGCCCCGGATGAGGTCGTCACCACCGTCACCGTGACCGACCACGCCCTGCCCGAGGGTGCGGGCACGCTCGCGCTGCTCACGCTGGACAACGGGCAGGGACCCCGCCGGCCCGCGACCCTGGGCCCGGCCACGCTCCTCGGCCTCGGCCGGGTCCTCGACGAGCAGGCCGCCCGGGCCGCCGCGGGCGAGATCCAGGCCCTGGCCGTGACCGGCGTGGAGGGGACCTTCGCGGCCGGGGCGGACCTGTCCCTGATCGCGAGCATCACCGACGACGTCGGCCGCGACCTGGCCCTGCTCGGCCACGCCGTCTACGACCGGCTCGCGGCCCTCGAGATCCCCACGGTCGCGCTCGTGAACGGCCTCGCCCTCGGCGGCGGCCTCGAGCTGGCCCTGGCCGCCGGACACCGCGTGGTGGCCGCCGACGCGAAGGGCTTCGGCCTGCCCGAGGTCCGGCTCGGCCTGATCCCCGGCTGGTCCGGCGTGTGGCGCGTGCCCCACCTGATCGGCCCGGAGGCCGCCGTCGACGTCGTGCTGAAGAACCCCCTCGACGACAACCGCATGCTCGACGCCCGCGCGGCGCACGGGCTGGGGCTCATGGACCGGATCGTCGAGGGGGACCTCCTCGACGCCGGCCTCGAGCTCGCCGCCGCCCTGGTCACCGGGGACGAGTCCGTGGCGGCCGAACTGGCCGCCCACCGCGACCGCGACGTGTCCGACGCCGCCTGGGACCGCGCCCTGGCGGCGCTGGAGCGGCTGCAGGCCGCCCGTCCCGGTCGCCACCTGCCGGCGCGCCGTCACCTGGAGGCCCTGTTCACCGGGGCCCGCACGCGCACCCGCGCCGAGTCCGCCCAGGCCGAGGCGGACGCCCTCGGGACGCTGCTGCACTCCCCCGAGTTCCGCCGCACCGTGTACGCGTTCCTCGGCCTCGTCCAGGGCCGCGCCAAGCGCCCCGCCGGCGACCCGGGCCGCGAGCTCGCCCGCGAGGTCCGGAAGGTCGGCATCGTCGGTGCGGGCCTGATGGCCGGCCAGCTCGCCCTCGTCTTCGCCCGGCACCTGCGGGTGCCCGTCGTGATGACGGACGTCGACGCCGAGCGTGTCGAGCGCGGCCTGGCGGGCGTGCGCGCGCAGGTCGAGAAGATGGTCTCCCGTGGACGGCTCTCCGCCGAGGACGGCCAGGCCCTGGCCGGGTTGATCACCGCGGACACGGACAAAGCCGTGTATGCGGACGCCGACATCGTCATCGAGGCCGTCTTCGAGGAGCTCGAGGTCAAGCGCACCGTCTTCCGCGAGCTCGAGGGCATCGTGCGTGAGGACGCCATCCTGATGACCAACACCTCGAGCCTGTCCGTGGCCGCCATGGCCGAGGTCCTCGAGCGTCCCGAGCGCCTCGTGGGCTTCCACTTCTTCAACCCGGTGGCGGTCATGCCGCTCGTGGAGATCGTGCGGACCGAGGCGACGACGGACGAGGTCGTGGCCACCGCGTTCGAACTGACCCGCCGGCTCCGCAAGACCGGCGTGCTCGTCCACGACGCCACCGCGTTCGTGGTCAACCGCGTCCTGCTGCGCATGATGGGCGAGGTGCAGAACTCCTTCGACGAGGGCACCGACGCGCACGAGGCCGACCACGCGCTGGACCCGCTGGCCCTGCCGATGACGCCGTTCACCCTCCTGGCCATGGTCGGCATCCCCGTGGCCCAGCACGTGTCCGAGTCCCTCTCCGCGTCCTTCGGCGCGGAGCGCTTCCCGGTCTCGGCGAACCTGCAGCGCCTGATCGACGCCGGCAAGACCGCGATCTGGGCCAAGGACGTCCGCCCGGACCGGCGCGACGAGGAGGCCGCCGGCGCGACCGGCGAGCAGATCCCGGAGGCGACCGCGGCCCTGCTGGAGCAGGGCTCGACCCCGCAGACCTCCGAGGAGCTGCTGCGCCGGGTCGAGGACGCGCTGGCCGAGGAGATCGGCCTGCTCCTGGACGAGCGCGTCGTCGCGGCCCCCGAGGACGTGGACCTGTGCATGATCCTCGGCGCCAACTGGCCCCTGCACCTGGGCGGCATCACGCCGTACCTGGACGACTGCGGGGCCGCCGAGCGGGTGAACGGGCGGCGCTTCCACCCGGCCGCGCAGGCCTGACCGGCCCCGGCCGGGCCGTCCGCGACGGCCCGGCCCACGGCTCAGGCGATCGGCAGCCCGGCGAACGTCACCACGTGCGCGTCGAGCCCGGCGGTCGCCGCGGCCTGGTCGGCCACGGGGGTCGAGGCGGTGCCCCCGCCCCAGTCGGAGGCGACCACGGCGCCCTCGCGCACGAGGTGCGCCCCCAGCTCCACGCCGTCCGCGACGACGGCCACCCGCACGTCCGACCCGCCCGCGTCCGCCGGGCGCAGCTCGGCGCGGGGCACGCGCAGCCCGCCCTGCAGGGGCGAGGCCTCCTCGAGCCGGTCCACGGCGAGCGGGCCCTCGGCGGCCACCCGCGCGAGGAGGAGGTACTCCGCGTACGAGGGCAGCACCGCGGCGTCGATGCCGGCCCGCTCACGGTCGATGCGCACCCGCTGGGCTCCGGCGGAGTCCTCGTGGGTCGTCCATGCCCAGCCGTCCCCGTCGGGCGTGAAGCCGACCTGCGTCTGGGCGAGGTAGCGCTCCGGCAGACCGTCGCGGGCGGCGCGCTGGGCGGTTGTGGGGGCGAAGCCCGTCCGGGTGGTCAGCACGCCGTCCTCCAGCACCCGGTGCAGGAAGCCGACGTGCACGTCGTCGAGGGTCACGGCCTCCCACCGCTCGAAGGGGGTGAGGTCGAAGCGGGCGGCGCCGGTGGGGCGCGGGGCGGGGTCGGTCACGGCGGTGCTCCTGGGGCTCGGGGGTCCGTCCCCTCGATCCTCGCACCCGTGGGGCCCGGTCGCATCCGCCCTCGCCGCGGGCGATAATGGGTCGATGACCACGCAGGACTCCCCCCTCACCCCGAACTCCTCCCGGTCCGCCTGCTGCGGCGGCCACGCCCGCCCGGACACCTCGCGCCGCACCGTCCTGGGCCGCGGCGCCGCCGTCGCCGCCGCGGGCGCCGGCGCACTCGCGCTGACCGGCTGCACGGACCAGCTGCGCGAGAAGGACACCGCGCAGGACCACTACACCGGCTCCGACGCCGTCGACGCGCTGCCCGCCGCCGAGCTGCCCGTGGGCGCGTCCCGCGAGGTCCAGGTGCAGGGCCGGACCCTGATGATGCACCGCGTGGACGAGACCACGGTGACCGCCTTCACCAACGTGTGCACGCACCAGGGCTGCCTGCTCCAGGTCGTGGACCGGCAGGAGGGCCCGGCCTACGCGTGCCCCTGCCACGGCTCGCACTTCGACGTCACCTCGGGCAAGCCGTTCGGCGGCCCGGCCCGCCAGGCCCTCATGGACTACGACGCGGCCGTCGTCGACGACCGCATCGTCGTCAAGCTCTGAGCCCGGCTCATTCCTCCGGCGCGCCGTAGCGCCGGCGCGGGGGCACCACGACGGCGGAGCGGTCGTTGGGGTCCCACGCCGGCTGCTCGCGCCGCCGCGCCGGGTAGTAGCGGTGCCGCCACCAGAACCAGATGAGCGCCCCCAGCACCGGCAGCAGCAGCATGAGGCCGACCCACGGCAGGCGCGCCCGGGCGTCCAGGGGGCTGCGGCCCAGCGAGACGAAGCCGGCCACCCACAGCGCACCGGCCACGACGGACACGGTCCAGCCCAGGGCGGCCTCCCCCGGCGTCGGCACGAGCGGGGTCGCGGCGGCCGCGCCGGTCAGCGCGCCGGCCATCAGAAGAGCGCGACCTTCTCCGGGCCCGGGAATAGGGCGTCCAGCTCGGCCAGGTCCTCCGCGGTGGCGAGCCAGTCGGCCGCCGCCGCGTTCTCCACGACCTGCGCGGCACGGGTGGCGCCGGCGATCACGGAGGACACCGGTCCCTGCGCCGCCAGCCACCCGATCGCGGCCTGGACCTCGGTGATCCCCCGCTCCCGGGCGAACCGGCCGAAGGCGGCCAGCTGCTCCAGGTCGGCGTCGGCCACCATGTGCTGGCGCACGTGGGACAGGCGCGAGCCCTCGGGGGCGTCGCCCTGCGAGTACTTGCCCGTGAGCAGCCCGTTGGCCAGCGGGAAGTACGGCAGGACGCCGAGCCCGAACTCGGCCGCCGCCGGGACCACCTCGAGCTCGGCCCGGCGGTCCAGCAGGTTGTAGTGGTTCTGCGCGGACACGAAGCGCTCCACGCCCAGCTCGCGGGCCACGTACTCGGCCTGGGCGATCTGCCACCCGGCCCGGTTCGAGTGGCCCACGTAGCGGACCTTGCCGGCGCGCACGAGGTCGTCGAGCGCGCGGAGGGTCTCCTCGATGGGCGTGGCCGGGTCCGGGGTGTGGAACTGGTAGAGGTCGATCCAGTCGGTGCCGAGGCGGCGCAGGGAGTCCTCGACGGCGCGCACGATGTACCGGCGGGAGCCCCGCGCGCCGCCGTCGTCGCCGGCGACACCGCCCATGTCCATGCCGAACTTGGTGCCGATCACCACCTCGTCGCGGCGGGCGCCCAGGGCGCGGCCGAGCCGCTCCTCGGACAGGCCGGGCTCGGCGCCGTAGACGTCGGCGACGTCGAAGAAGGTGATGCCGGCGTCGAGCGCGGCGTGGACGACGTCGTCGGTGCCGGCCTGCTCCAGCGTGGCGGTGCCGGGGCGGCCGAGGTTGTTGCACCCCAGGCCGACGACGGAGACGGTCAGCCCGGAGCGGCCGAGACGGGTGTGGCGCACGGGTCAGCCCTCCTGCTCTGCGGTGCGGACGTCCACCTTGTTCGGCTGCACGCCGTCGGCGCGCTTGGCGGCCGCCGGGATCTCGGCGGCGGCCTTGCGGGCGTGGGGGGTCCGGACGCGCAGCACGAGGGCACCGACCTCCTCGACGACGTCCTCGACCTCGCCGAGACCGCGCCAGGCCAGCTGGTGGGTCATCTCGACGCGCAGCCGCTCGACGGTGCGCCGCTCGATCGCCGTGGCCTCCCGGCCGCGGAGCCGGTAGGCCACCGGCAGCACGGCGAAGGTCGCGGGGTCCGCCTCGGCGAAGCCCTCCTCCGCGCCCTGCGCCACGAACGCGGCCAGCAGCTGATCACCCTCGGCCTGGTCGGCCAGGGGCTGCTCCCCGACGGTGCCGGGCTGGCCGACCCGGCCGTGGTGGACCACGAACTCCCCGGCCTCCGCGTCGGCCCATGCCTCGCGGTACTCAAAGAGGCGGGCGCCGTCGTCGCCGACGCTCTCACGGTACAGCCGGACGATGCTCATGCCTGCTCCTGGTGGTGGGGGGCGGCCGCGTCCTCGGGGACGGGCCGGGCGTACGGGACCTTGGCGCCGAGGACCTGGGCGACGGTGTCCTGGGTGATGCGCTGCGCGGTGAGGCCCACGCGGGCCAGCACCTGCTCGCGGCTGCCGTGGGCGAGGAACTCGACCGGCAGGCCGACCTCGTTCAGGGCGGTGTCCACGCCGGCCGCGCGCATCTCCTGCCGGATCCGCGAGCCGACGCCGCCGGCCCGCACCCCGTCCTCGAGGCACACGACGATCCGGTGGCGGGCGGCCGTGTCGATCACGGACCGGGCCACGGGCAGGACCCACCGCGGGTCGATCACCGTGGCGCTGATGCCGTGCCGCTCGAGCCGTTCGGCGACGTCGAGGCCGAGCTCGGCCATCGCGCCCACCGCCACGATCAGCACGTCCCGCTCGGCGCCGTCGCGTCCGCCGGCCTCGCCCCGCCGGGCGAGCACGTCCGTGCCGTCCGACAACCGCTCCAGGGCGCGCACCGACTCGCCGACCGAGCCCTTCGCGAACCGCACCACGGTGGGCGCGTCCTCGACGGCGACGGCCTCGCGCAGCTCCTCCCGGAGCGTGTCCGCGTCGCGGGGCGCGGAGATCCGCAGCCCCGGCACCGACTGCAGCAGGGCCAGGTCCCACATGCCGTGGTGGCTCGGGCCGTCCGGCCCGGTGACGCCCGCGCGGTCCAGCACGAACGTCACGCCTGCACGGTGCAGGCCCACGTCCATGAGCACCTGGTCGTACGCGCGGTTGAGGAAGGTCGCGTAGACGGCCACCACGGGGTGCAGACCACCGAAGGCCATGCCGGCGGCCGAGGTGACCGCGTGCTGCTCGGCGATGCCGACGTCGAACACCCGGTCCGGATGGGCCAGCGCCATCGGGGCCAGGCCCACGGGGTTCTGCATGGCGGCGGTGATGGCCACGACGTCCGGCCGCTCATCCGCGATCGCGACCATCTCCTCGCCGAACACGGAGGTCCAGGACTGGGCCGTCGACGAGGTGATGGGCTCGCCCGTGGAGGGGTCGATCACGCCGATCGCGTGGAACTGGTCCGCCTCGTGCGCGACCGCCGGCGCGTAGCCGTGCCCCTTCTCGGTCATCGCGTGGACGATCACGGGCCCGCCGTACGCCCGCGCGTCCTCGAGGGCCTCCTCCATGGCGGTGAGGTCGTGGCCGTCGACCGGGCCGATGTACTTCATGCCCAGGTCCTCGAACAGGCCCTGCGGCGCCCAGAGGTCCTTGAGACCCTTCTTCGCCGCGTGCAGCGGCCGGTACACCAGCTCGCCCGCGAGGCCGGCCTCCTGGAGGCGGTGCTTGAGGTAGTCGAGGGTCTGCTCGTAGCGGTGGTGGGTGCGCACCTTGTCCAGCACCCCGCGGCGCAGTCCGCCCAGGTGCTCGGCGACGCCGCCCACGGTGGGCGCGTACGAGCGGCCGTTGTCGTTGACGACGATCACCACGCGCCGGTCCCGGCCGGCGGCGATGTTGTTGACGGCCTCCCAGGCCATGCCCCCCGTGAGCGCACCGTCGCCGATCACGGCCACCACGGTGCGGTCCCCCTGCCCGGTCTGCGCCCAGGCCCGCGCGATGCCGTCCGCCCAGGAGAGCGAGCTGGAGGCGTGCGAGGACTCCACCACATCGTGCTCGGACTCCGTGCGGTCGCCGTAGCCGGACAGACCGCCCTCCTGGCGGAGCGTCGTGAAGTCCTGGCGTCCGGTGAGCAGCTTGTGCACGTACGACTGGTGACCCGTGTCGAAGATGACCGCGTCCTTCGGCGACTCGAAGACGCGGTGCACGGCCAGCGTCAGCTCGACGACGCCCAGGTTCGGTCCGAGGTGGCCGCCCGTCTTGGAGACGTGGGCGATCAGGTAGGCGCGGATCTCCGCCGCCAGCGCGGTCAACTGGTCCTCCGTGAGGGCCGACAGGTCCGCCGGGCGGGCGATCTGCGGCAGCAGCGGGGCGCCGGGGCTCGTGGGGGGCAGATGTTCCATGGTGCGACCAGCCTACTCCGCGGCTCCGCACCCGGGCGGGACGCGGGCGGCGGCCCGCGCGGGCGGGCCCCGTGGATCAGGCCTTCGCGGCGATCTGACGGAGCACGTACTGAGACATGCTTCGCTCTGCCTGGCGATAGTTGCACAGCTTCCGTCGGCTCTCAGGATCCCTGTCTCGATGGGACGCCCGACGATGCAACCGTACAAGACCAATTTCTCTTGGGTGATCGGCGGTACTGGGATCGTCTTCTCACCACGGTGATGTTCACGAGACGACGCAGCCGATCCCGTCACGACGGCGAGCGAGGTGAGCCCGTCCGTTCGGGCCTCGATTCCATCTGCGACCAGAGCCGCCGAGCCGATGTTCTCCATCGCAGCCTCAGCGCTGCCACCCCGGGTCGATTGGATCTTGGCCGGGCGATTCCATGCCCGCCGATCGACATCGACTTGATACCCGGGAGGGGTATAGCGTTGACTGGACCAGAACGAACAGGAGACTTCATGCGCAAGCACCTCATGACCACCGTCGCCGCAGGAGTGCTCGGAGGAGCGCTCGTGTTCACCGGCTGCAGCACCGGCGGCGACCAGGACCAAGGGACCCCCTCGACGACCAGCCAGCACGAGGGCCACGGCAGCAGCTCTGACAGCGGCGGGATGGAGCATCCGATGGACGGCGGCCCCGCCCCCGAGGGCATCGAGACGGCTGCGTCGCCCACATACCCGGTCGGCACCGAGGTCACGCTCACCGCCGACCACATGGAGGGCATGGACGGTGCGAACGCGACGATCGCCGGCGCGTACGACACGTACACCTATGCGGTGGACTTCACGCCGTCCGCAGGCGGGGAGCCGGTCAAGGACCACAAGTGGGTCGTCCAGCAGGAGATCAAGGACGCCGGAGATGAACGTCTGGCCGACGGCACCGAGGTCACTCTCGAGGCCGAACACATGGAAGGCATGAAGGGCGCGAAGGCGACCATCGCCTCCTCCACCGAGGAGACCGTCTACATGGTCGATTACGAGTCCGACGGCATGACGATGACCAACCACAAGTGGGTCGTCGAGAGCGAGCTCAAGCCGGCCTCCTGAGCCGATCGCCGCGGGCGCGCTGAAGGTCCGCGGCGAAATACGACCCGATCGAAGGAAAGATCGGGGAATGACGAGGGGAAGCGAAGAGCATGACGGACCCGACCACGCATCACCATGACCACGCCGGCGTCGCGACCACCGAGTCCGGCCACCGTGACGACTCGCGCGCCGAGAACGAAGACCACACCATGGAACACGGTGACCACGCCGGGCACGGTCATCACGGCGGTGGTCACGCGGGCCACGGCGACCACGTCGGCCAGTTCCGGCGGCTGTTCTGGATCAACCTGATCATCGCCATCCCGGTGGTCGCGTTCTCCCCCATGTTCGCCATGCTCCTGGGCTACTCGGTCCCCAGCTGGGCGGGCTGGGTCGCCGCAGTCCTCGGCTCCGTCATGTAGGCCTGGGGCGGCACCCCGTTCCTCACCGGTGCTGTCAGCGAGCTGAAAAGCCGCCAGCCGGGGATGATGCTGCTCATCGCGCTCGGCATCACCGTAGCGTTCCTCGCCTCCTGGGCCGCCACTGTCGGTCTCGTCCACCCCGAGCTCGAGTTCTGGTGGGAGTTGGCGCTGCTGATCGTCATCATGCTGCTGGGCCACTGGATCGAGATGCGCTCACTGGCCCAGACCACCTCGGCGTTGGACTCCCTCGCCGCGCTGCTCCCTGACGAGGCTGAGCGTATAGAGGGAGACGACGTCGTCAAGGTCGACCCGGCAGAGCTGCGCGTCGGCGACGTCGTCATCGTCCGGCCTGGCGGCAGCGTCCCCGCCGACGGCACCATCGTCGACGGCCGCGCCGACATGGACGAGTCCATGATCACCGGCGAATCACACCCCGTCGCCCGCGGCGAGGGCGAGAACGTCACCGCCGGCACCGTGGCCACCGACTCCGGCCTGCGCGTAGAGATCACCGCCACCGGCGACGACACGGCTCTGGCGGGCATCAACAGGCTCGTCGCCGAGGCGCAGGGCTCATCCTCCCGTGCCCAGCGCATCGCCGACCGGGCTGCGGCCCTGCTGTTCTGGTTCGCCCTCGGAGCTGCGCTGATCACCGCCGTCGTCTGGACGCTCTTCGGGCTCCCCGACGACGCGGTCGTTCGCACCATCACTGTCCTCGTCATCGCCTGCCCCCATGCGCTGGGTCTGGCGATCCCTCTGGTCGTGTCCATCGCCACCGAGCGCGCCGCCCGCGGCGGCGTCCTGATCAAGGACCGCCTCGCCCTGGAGTCCATGCGCCAGGTCGACGCGGTGCTCTTCGACAAGACCGGCACCCTGACCAAGGGCGAGCCCACCGTCACCGGGGTGGAGCCGACCGGCGGCCTGAATGCCGCACAGCTCCTCGCCCTGGCCGCCTCCGCCGAGGCCGACAGTGAGCACCCCCTCGCCCGGTCCATCGTCACCGCCGCCAAGGAGAAGGGCCTCGCCGTCGAACCGGCCAGCGGGTTCACCTCCTCCCCGGCGGTCGGCGTCACCGCGACGGTGGCCGACCATGAGATCCGCGTCGGCGGACCCCGTCTGCTCGAGGAGACCGGCCAGGACGAGATCGGTGTCGCCGACGAATGGCGGGCAGAGGGTGCGATCATCCTGCACGTCCTCCGCGACGGCAAGGTCATCGGCGGTCTCAAGCTCGCCGACGAGGTTCGCCCAGAGTCCCGCGACGCCGTCGATGCGCTCCATCAGCTCGGCGTCGAGGTCGTCATGATCACCGGCGACGCGGAAGCCGTGGCGAACGAGGTGGGAAGAGAGCTCGGCATCGACCGGGTCTTCGCCGGCGTCCGCCCCGGGGACAAATCCGCCAAGGTCGACCAGCTGCAGAAGGAGGGCAAGAAGGTCGCCATGGTCGGCGACGGCGTCAACGACGCCCCTGCCCTGGCCCAGGCCGACGTCGGCATCGCCATCGGGGCCGGCACCGACGTCGCCATCGCCTCTGCAGGTGTCATCCTCGCCAGCTCCGACCCGCGTAGCGTGCTCTCGGTGATCCAGCTCTCCCGTGCCGCATACCGTAGAATGAGGCAAAACCTGTGGTGGGCTGCAGGGTACAACTTGCTCTCTGTGCCGCTCGCGGCTGGCGTGCTCGCACCCGTCGGCTTCGTCATGCCGATGTCAGTAGGTGCGATCCTGATGTCGATCTCCACCGTCGTCGTCGCGCTCAACGCCCAGCTGCTGCGTCGCATCGACCTCGCCCCAGCTGCCAGCACCCGCTCCGTCCTGGAGCACCAGAAGTGAAGGACACACCCGTGACCACTGAAACTGCAGCCGATGAGACCGGTACCGACACCGGAGCCCACCGGTACGGCTACATCAGTGTCAAGGACCGCTACCGCAACCGCATGAAGCGTATCGAAGGCCAAGCCCGCGGCATCACGAAGATGATCGACGACGAAAAGTACTGCATCGACATCCTCACCCAGGTCTCGGCCCTCACCCGCGCCCTGCAAGGAGTGGCGACCGGTCTGCTCGATGACCACCTCAAGCACTGCGTGCTCGACGCCGCCAAGAAAGGCGATGAAGACGCGGCCATCGCCAAGATCCAGGAGGCCAGCGACGCCATCAATCGCCTCGTGCGCTCCTGACACCAGCCGATGTCTTCGACACAGGGTGCCTCGGACCGGTGGACCCCAGATCAGGACAAGGCTCTTGATGTCTCCGGGCAGGCGTGCTTTGCACCTCGTCGCGCCCTGGGCACCGGCGAACTCGGGATGCCTTCTGTCTAACCTGACGACATGAACACGTTCACCTGAGAAAAGAGTTGGGCATGCCACTTGCCATTGTTGCTCCGATCCAGTCCTCCAGGAGCCGCCTGAGGATCTGCGCGGCCTTGACCGGTCTGGCGACCAGCGCCGTCCTCCTGCTCAGCGGCTGTGCTGATGCGGGACCGTCCGCTGATGCAGGATCCGATCACTCACTGGTGGTCGAGCACAATCTAGACGGATTGAATGCTCGCGAGATCATCACGCGCCTCGACTCAACGAAGGTGACAGATCGCTCGTCTGAATTCATCGCGTCGATTGAACCCGACCAGCTTGTACTGACCGACGATCAGAACAATCAGACCACCGTGCCGATGCCAGAAGACGAGTTCTACGTCTCTATCGCCCCGTATCGCAGCCAGACTCACGAATGCTACTTCCACAGCCTCACGACCTGCACCGGCGAACTCGCCAATACTGACGTCCACGTCACCGTGGTCGAGGCGACGTCCGGGGAGACCCTCCTCGATGAAACGCTGACGACGTACGACAACGGATTCGTCGGGGTCTGGCTGCCGCGTGGAATTGACGCTACTCTCACTGTCTCAGCTGAAGGCCGCACCGCGAAAAAGGCCATCTCGACCCGCCCCGACGACCCCACCTGCTTGACCGGTCTTCAGTTGGCTTGAGGCCCAGGCCTCATGCTCCTCTGCAGCGGCGACAGATCAGGCGTCGAGACGTCCCATCCTTGGACTCCCACAGGGTCTCGGCGTCCCGATGTGAGGATTCGCCCGAGAGCCGGCTTCAGAGTCATCGCAGGGCATCACCACACCGGGCTGAAGCCTCGTCGACCAATATCAACCAGTGCCAACTGAAGAGCACTACATCGCTCACGCCGCTTCACGACGTGCATTTCGGGGGATCCTCTCTGTCCAGGTCCTCACGCTCATACCTGCCGGTGCTGAGCCTCGCCGAGCTTCTCGAGCACTTGACCTGGATCGTCGATCCGTTCGAACACGCCACTCGGGCGTGTCCGACAATGCCGTTGACCACGCGAGCACAGCATTCAGGACCACGGCAGCCCGGTCCACGATCGCGTACTTGTCGTACGTGCTCGCCAGGCCCGGCCATTGCTGCAGGTGCGCGTCCTGGCGCTCGATCACGTTCCGGCCCGTGTAAGCGTCCACGTCCAGGCCCGCGGTTCGGCCGCCGGCCGAGCCGCGGCGTCTGCGGTGGCCCTGCTGGTCAGCCGGTTGGGGAGGACGGCCTCGATGCCACCGGCGCGCAGATGGGTGCCGATCGCCCGCGATGAGTACGCCCTCTCGCCCAGCACCGTCGACCAGCTGATGGGTCTTCGTGCTCAGCCCGCTCCGTGAGCGCCCGAGGCCGTGGTCGGCGGGCTCTTCACGCGGATTCCTTGTCGTTCGATCCAGCCCCCCGTGAGCCGGGTGGTGTTCCTCGCGTGCTGATGGGCGCGGGCGATCGTGGAGTCCACCGAGACCGACCAATCGATCACGATTTCGGCATCCGCTGCGGCGGTCAGTGTTGCCAGCACCGTGTCCCAGGTGCCCTCTTCGGCCATGCGGCCGTGCCAGGTCCACACGACTCAGCCAGGGCCCGGAGACCTCGGGCAGGTCCCGCCAGGGGATCGAAGCACCTGTACCGGTGGATGATGGCGTCGACCATCGTGAGGGCATCGGCGAACGGCCGGCCCTGCCGGCCTGTGGGGGCGTGGGAGAGCATCTGGAACCGGGACCGTGTCTTCGAGGGTGCCGGCCTTCCCCCGGCTTCATTGTCAGACACGCCCGAGGACCGTCTGGCCCAAGGGTTGGACGGTCCCTGCGCTGGGGGATGAAGAGCGGTCGTGCACCGGCGTCGGCCCCGGCGCCCACGACGACGGCGGCCCGCCGCCCTCCGTGCGGAGGGCGGCGGGCCGCCGTCGTGATGCCCGCGCGCGGGCGGTGTCCCGTGGATCAGGCCTTCGAGGCGATCTGGCGGAGCACGTACTGCAGGATGCCGCCGTTGCGGTAGTACTCGGCCTCACCGGGGGTGTCGATGCGGACGACCGCGTCGAACTCGGTGACCTTGCCGTCCTCGCCGGTGGCCGTGACCTTCACGGTCTTCGGCGTGGTGCCCTCGTTGAGGGCGGTGATGCCGGAGATGTCGAAGGTCTCGGTGCCGGTCAGGCCCAGCGAGTCGGCGTTCTCACCCTCGGGGAACTGCAGCGGCAGCACGCCCATGCCGATGAGGTTCGAGCGGTGGATGCGCTCGAAGGACTCGGTGATCACGGCCTTGACGCCCAGGAGCGCCGTGCCCTTGGCCGCCCAGTCACGGGAGGAGCCGGAGCCGTACTCCTTGCCGCCCAGGACCACCAGCGGGGTGCCCTGCTCGGCGTAGTTCTGCGCCGCGTCGTACACGTAGGCCTGCGGGGCGCCCTCCTGGGTGAAGTCGCGGGTGAAGCCGCCCTCCACGCCGTCGAGCAGCTGGTTCTTGATGCGGATGTTCGCGAACGTGCCGCGGATCATCACCTCGTGGTTGCCACGACGGGAGCCGTAGGAGTTGAAGTCCTTGCGCTGCACGCCGTTCTCCAGCAGGTAGCGGCCCGCCGGGGTGTCCGACTTGAAGGAGCCGGCCGGGGAGATGTGGTCCGTGGTCACGGAGTCGCCCAGCTTGAGCAGGACGCGGGCGCCGGAGATGTCCGACACCGGGTCCGGCTGCATGGTCATGCCCTCGAAGTACGGGGGCTTGCGCACGTAGGTGGACTTCTCGTCCCACTCGAAGGTGGAGCCCGAGGGGGTCTCCAGGGACTGCCAGCGCTCGTCGCCGTCGAAGATCGTGGCGTACTGCGAGGTGAACATCTCGGTGTCGATCGACGCGTCGATGATCTTCTGGACCTCGGTCGGGTCCGGCCAGATGTCCTTGAGGAAGACGTCGTTGCCCTCGGTGTCCTGGCCCAGGGCCTCGTTCTCGAAGTCGAAGTCCATGGTGCCGGCCAGGGCGTAGGCGACCACCAGCGGCGGGGAGGCCAGGTAGTTCATCTTCACGTCCGGGTTGATGCGGCCCTCGAAGTTGCGGTTGCCGGAGAGCACCGCGGTCACGGACAGGTCGTTCTCCTGGATGGCCTCGGAGATCTCGGACTCCAGCGGGCCGGAGTTGCCGATGCAGGTGGTGCAGCCGTAGCCGACCACGTTGAAGCCGAGGTCGTTGAGGGACTCGCGCAGCCCGGACTTCTCGTAGTAGTCGGTCACCACGCGGGAGCCCGGGGCCACGGAGGTCTTCACCCACGGCTTGGACTTCAGGCCCTTGGCGACCGCGTTGCGGGCCAGCACGCCGGCCGCCATCATCACGGACGGGTTGGACGTGTTGGTGCACGAGGTGATCGAGGCGATGGACACGGCGCCGTGGTCCAGCTGGAACTGGCGGCCGTCCGCCATGGCCACGTCCACGAGCTTGGACGGGCGGCCCTCGCCGGCCTCGTCCTGCGTGGCGTAGTTGTGCAGGTCCTTGCGGAACTGGTCCTTGGAGTCGGTGAGCTCGATGCGATCCTGGGGTCGCTTCGGGCCGGAGATGGAGGGCACCACGGTGGACAGGTCCAGCTCGAGGTACTCGGAGTAGGCGACCTCGGAGGACGGGTCGTGCCACATCCCCTGCTCCTTGGTGTACGCCTCCACGAGGGCGACCTGCTCCTCGGAGCGGCCGGTCAGGCGCAGGTAGTCGAGGGTGACCTCGTCGATCGGGAAGATCGCGGCGGTGGAGCCGAACTCGGGCGACATGTTGCCGATGGTGGCGCGGTTGGCCAGGGGCACGGAGCCGACGCCCTCGCCGTAGAACTCGACGAACTTGCCGACCACGCCGTGCTGGCGGAGCATCTCGGTGATGGTCAGCACCACGTCGGTCGCGGTGGCGCCAGAGGGGATGCTGCCGGTCAGCTTGAAGCCCACGACCCGCGGGATCAGCATGGACACGGGCTGGCCGAGCATCGCGGCCTCGGCCTCGATGCCGCCGACGCCCCAGCCGAGCACGCCCAGGCCGTTGACCATGGTGGTGTGCGAGTCGGTGCCGACGCAGGAGTCCGGGTAGGCGCGCAGCACGCCGTCGACCTCGCGGGTCATCACGGTGCGGGCCAGGTTCTCGATGTTGACCTGGTGGACGATGCCCATGCCCGGGGGGACGACCTTGAAGTCGTCGAAGGCGGTCTGGCCCCAGCGCAGGAACTTGTAGCGCTCGCCGTTGCGCTCGTACTCGATCTCCATGTTCCGCTCGATGGCGGCGTCGTTGCCGAAGGAGTCGATCTGCACGGAGTGGTCGATCACGAGCTCGGCCGGGGAGAGCGGGTTCACGCGCTCCGGGTCGCCGCCCAGGTCCTGGATGGCCTCACGCATGGTGGCCAGGTCCACGACGCAGGGCACGCCGGTGAAGTCCTGCATGATCACGCGCGCCGGCGTGAACTGGATCTCTGTGTCCGGCTGGGCGTTCGGGTCCCAGGCGGCCAGGGCCTTGATCTGGTCGGCGGTCACGTTGGCGCCGTCCTCGGTGCGCAGCAGGTTCTCCAGCAGCACCTTCAGGGAGTAGGGCAGCTTCTGCGCCCCCTCGACCTTGTTCAGACGGAAAATCTCATACTCGGCTCCCTTGACGTCCAGGACGCCCTTGGAGCCGAAGCTGTCGACGGTGGTCACGAGAGGACTCCTCTTCCCGCCCGGTTTCCTCCGGGCGCTCGTCCAGTGGGGGGTGGTCACCCGCGGCCGCGGACCGCGCGCCGTCCGGGACGGGCGTCGTCTGCGTCACAGGTGCCGCACTGTGTCCCAGGGTACCGCGCCGGTCGCGTGTGACGCGGGCATGGCGCGCGGCGGCCCGGAGGCCGCCGCGCGGATGCCGGGTCAGATCTCGACGACGGCCGCGGCCGGGGCGCTCTGGGCGGCCGGCACCAGCACGGTCACCGACTCGAGGTGGTGGGTGTCCGGGTAGAGGTCGAACACGCGGGCGCGCTCCACCTCGTAGCCGCCGTCGCGCAGCCACGCCAGGTCGCGGGCGAACGAGGCGGGGTCGCACGAGACGTACACGATGCGGCCCGGCTCGAGCGCGAGGATGCGCTCGATCGCCCGCCGCCCCGCGCCCGCCCGCGGCGGGTCCAGGACGACGGTGTCCAGCGCGGCACCGCCGAGGCCGCCGTCCGCCACGGGACGCTCGGGGTACTTCAGCCAGCTGCCGAGCACCTTGTCCGTGGGGCCGTTGAGCACCGAGGCCTGCGGCTGGTCGTGCAGGTTGCGGCGGGCGTCCTTCGAGGCCTGGCGGAAGGCCTCCACCGAGTACACGCGGCCCTCGGGTCCCACGGCGTCCGCCAGGTACGCGCTGAACAGGCCGGCGCCGCCGTAGAGGTCGGCCACGACCTGGCCCGGCTCGACGCGCGCGTCCTCGAGCACCGCGTCCACGAGGGTGGCCGGGGCGTGCTGGTGGACCTGCCAGAAGCCGTCACCCGTGACGCGGAAGCGCTTGGTGCCGCCGCGCTCGGACTCCACGGTCTCCTCGACCCAGGTCTTGCCGGTGATGCGCTCGACCTTGACCGGCTGGAACTGCTTCGGGCCGGGCAGGGCCAGGCCGGTGGAGACGTCCACGCCGCACGCATTGGCCGCCTGGCGGATCCGGGTGCGCAGCCGGCCGAGCTTGACCTCGTCCGCCCGCGTCTGCGGGGTGGGCGTCACCAGCACGAGGGGGCGGGAGCCGGAGGCCGGCGTCGCGACGTCCACGCGGGCGGCTCCGGTGAAGTCCCAGTCCCACAGGGCGAGCGCATCGAGGGCCGGCACGCCGAGCGGCATGTTGCGCACGGGTAGGAGGGTCGCCGAACGGTAGGCGTGCATCGCGATGTGCCCCTGGGGGGTCACCGCGAACGCGTTCCGGGTCCGCCAGCGCTGGCCGGTGGGCTCGTCCTCGGAGCCGGCGAAGCACACCTCCGGCTCCACCGCGAGGTCGGCGATGCGGTGCACCGTGTCCCGGAAGACCTGGGCCTTGAGCCGGCGCTGGTGCGGGACCACGATGTGGCCGAACTCGGCGCCGCCCACGGGCGGGCGACCCGAGGCGTGGGCGCGCAGCATGTCCGCGAGCTTCCACTGGTGGATGCGGCGGAACTCGGAGGGCCGCAGCACCTCCACGACGTCGCCGCGCCAGAAGCGGGCCCCGTCCTCGGCCTCGGTCAGGGCCACCCGGACCTTCTCGCCGGGCACGGCGTGGCGCACGAAGACGACCCGCCCCTCGTGCCGGGCCACGCAGTGGCCGCCGTGGGCCATGGCCCCGACCTCCACCTCGATGGTCCTCCCGATCCCGGTGACGTCTGTGGACGTGTCGACGACTGCCATGTCTGGCTCCTCTCGCATCGCAGCGCGCTTCAGGTCTTGCCCTGAGCATCGACTGGTCAGATCATCATCATCCTTGCAGACCGATGCGGCTGTGTCGCCTCGATCGTGGGCGCGCCGTCGGACGGCGTCATCCGCCGCTCCCCGGGGGCGCCGGGGCGGTCAAGAGCCCTGGCCCTCGTGGACCTGCCACGGCACCGAGCCCACCATCACGCCCGGCTCCCGCTGCAGTCGCCGCGTCTGGCGGGTGGCGGTCCGGTTGTGCAGGAGCGTGCGCCAGCCCGGCCGGACCACGTACTCCGGGATGAACACCATGGTCAGGTCCCGCGGGGAGCGGCGTCGGTGCTCGCGCACATGCCGCACCAGGGGGGCCACCGTGTCGCGGTAGGGCGAGGCGATCACGGTGAGCGACATCGGCAGGCCGGCACGCTCCCAGGCGTCGATCACCTCCAGGGTGGCGGCGCGCTCGGCGTCCACGACGACGGCCTCGAGGGAGGACGGCCGCGACGCGCGGGCGTAGGCCAGCGCCCGCAGCGCCGGCCGGTCCAGCGTGGTCACGACGACCACCACGTGGACCCGCGAGGGCAGGGCCCGCGCGTCGTCCTGGGGGTCCGGTGCGAGCTCGCGGTCCACGTCCGCGTAGTGGCGGCGGATCCGCCCCATCACCAGCGAGCCGAGCACGATCGCCAGCAGCGCCACCCACGCGCCCTGCGTGAAGCGGGTGACCAGGACGACGACGCCCGCCAGCGCCGTGACCACCCAGGCCACCGCCGTGATGATCAGGCGCAGCCGGACGGCCGCGCGGGCCCGGGCGCCCGGTGTGTGCACGAGCCGGCGGCGCCACAGCCGCAGCATGCCGGCCTGCGCGAGCGTGAAGGCCAGCAGCACGCCGATGACGTAAAGCTGCACGAGCAGGGCGGTCCGGGCCTCGAAGAACAGCACGAGCGAGAGGGCCACGGCCCCCATCCCGAGGACGCTCCACGTGTGCACCAGCCGGTCGCTGCGGACCCTCAGCTGCCGGGGCAGGTAGCCGTCCTCGGCCACGCGCGCGGCCAGGGCGGGGAACGAGCGGAACGCCGACTTGGCCGCGAACAGCAGGAGCAGGGCGGTGGCCGCGATGGTGGCGACGGACAGGATGCTGCCCGGGCCGTACACGGTGTCCGCGAGCTGGGCGAGCACGGGGGCGGGGGCGCGGTCGGGCGTGACCTCGGCACCCGCGGCGTCCCGGAGGTTCTCCAGCTCCAGCCCGACGACGACGCCGGTGCGCTGAGCCAGGTGCATGACGCCCACGGTCAGCGCGCCGAGGGTGAGGGCCATCACGGTGAGCACCCACCGCACCGTGGGCACGGCCGGCCGGGCCATCAGGCGGGTGCTCGAGACCGGCACCTCGACGCCGGTGAGCAGCACCGATCCCGCGCTGAACGCGCGCAGGGCGAGCAGCGCCGTCGCCACGGTGCCGACGGTCCCGCCGACCCCGGCGCCCTCCTGCGTCCAGCCGGCCGTCGGCGCCGCGCCGAGCAGCCCACGGCCCTCCTGCCACAGGCCCGCCAGGACGAGCAGCGCGGTCAGGGCGACGAACACGCTCACGAGCACGGGCAGCACCCACCGGGACAGCCGCACCCCGCGGAGCGCGGCCAGCAGTACGCCCACGAGCGCGGCCGAGGCCACCAGCACGCGGCTGCCGACGGTGAGTCCGGGGGCCAGCGCCGCCACGAAGTGGGCGAAGGCGGCCACGGAGACCGCGGCGGTGAACACGAAGTCCAGCAGGAGCGCGGCCGAGGCGACGACGCCGGCCCTCGGGCCCAGCTTCATGCCGGCCATGTGATAGATGCCGCCGTGCGGAACGGCGGCGACCGCGGCGCGGAAGGACACGACGATGAGCAGCATCACCGCGACGACGGCCCAGCCGACGGCGGGTCCGAGCGCGAGCGCGGACGTGCCGGCCGCGACCAGGGTGAGGATGACCTCGTCCGGGGCGTAGGCGAGGGAGGACAGGGCGTTCGACGACGTCACGGGCAGCGCCCGCCACCGGTTCATGCGGGGCTCGTCGGCGGCGTGCGACGTCACGGGGCGACCGAGGAGGCCGCGGCGCAGGAGGGAGGACAGCGTGGCCACCGCACCACGGTACCCCCGCCGGGCCCGGACGCCGCGGCGACGCGGATGCTCCCGGACGTGCCCGCCGGATGCGAGGATGGAGCGCGCGTCGGCTCCCCGGCGCACGGAGCACCGCACGAGAGGCAGGGACGGGCATGGCCCACTACGTGATCGTCGGCGGCGGACGGGTGGGCACCCGGTTGGCGGCCGCGCTGGACGCGGCCGGTCACGGCGTCGCCCTCGTGGACCGCGACCCGCGGACCGTGGAGGGGCTGGCCCCCGGCTTCTCCGGCGAGCTCGTGGCCGGCGTGGGCTTCGACCGCTCCGCGCTGCTCGCCGCCGGCATCGACCGCGCGCAGGGCCTGGCGGCCGTGACCGCGGACGACAACACGAACATCATCGCCGCCCGCGTGGCCCGCGAGACCTTCCACGTGGACCACGTGGTGGCGCGCATCTACGACGCCGACCGGGCCCGGCTGTACCAGCGCCTCGGCATCCCCACGGTCGCCTCGATCCAGTGGACGGCCGACCAGGTGCTGCACCGGCTGCTGCCGGCCGGCACCGCCGACGCGGAGCACCGCGACGCCTCCGGCCGGCTGCTCGTGACCGAGCTGGTCCCCCACTCTTCGTGGTGGGGCCGTCGGCTGACCGACGTCGAGTCCACGGTGGGGATGCGCATCGCCTACCTCACCCGGCTCGGCGACGGCCAGCTGCCCCGGCCGGGCGACCGCCTGCAGGAGGGCGACGTGCTGCACGCCGTCTACCCGGTGGACCGCCGGGACCAGGTGGAGGCCGCCCTGCAGGGCGAGGCACGCGTGCCGGACGGCACGGACGAGGACGAGGAGGGACGGGCATGAGGGCCGTCATCGCCGGAGCCGGCGCCGTGGGCGCCTCCATCGCGCGGGAGCTGCACGCGCACGGCCACGAGGTGGTCGTCGTCGAGGCGCGCACGGACGCGGCCCGCAAGGCCGACGTCGGCGGCGCACGCCTCGTCCTCGGGGATGCGTGCGACCTGACCGTGCTCGAGCAGTGCGGCGCCCTGGAGGCGGACGTGCTCGTCGCGGCGACCGGCGACGACCGGGTCAACCTCGTGTGCTCCCTGCTGAGCCGCTCGGAGTTCGGCGTCGGCCGCACCGTGGCTCGCGTCAACAACCCGCTCAACGACTGGCTCTTCGACGAGTCGTGGGGCGTGGACGTGGCCGTGTCCACCCCCTCGATCATGACGGCGCTCGTGGAGGAGGCCGTGGAGACCGGGGACCTCGTGCGCCTGCTCAGGCTGGAGGCCGGCGGCGCGGCGCTGTCCGAGTTCCGGGTCCCGGCAAAGCACTGGCTCGAGGGCCGGCGCATCGGCACCGTGTCCTGGCCGCAGGAGGCTCCGCTCGTGGCGGTCGTGCGCGACGGCGCCCCCCGGCAGGCGTCGGCGGACGAGGTCCTGGAGGTGGGCGACGAGCTCTTCTTCCTGGCCGCCGGCTCCGCCGAGCCGGCCCTGCGTCGCCTCCTCGTCGGCGAGGGCCGCGCTCAGGGACGCTCGGAGGCGGCGGAGTCCGCCGGCACGCCGTCGTCCTGACCGGGCGAGCTGACGGACCAGGCGAGCCAGAGCCCCAGGGCATAGAGCGGCAGGCCCATCACCAGGCGGGCCACCCCGAGCGCGGTGACGGCGTCCCCGAGGTAGAGGGGCACCTGCACCGCCAGGCGCAGCGCGAACACGGCCACGAGGATCCAGGTGGCCGCGGCGTAGGCGCGGCGCCGACGCCGGTGGGCCCGCCAGCGGGTGCCCTCGGCGCGCACGAGGCCGAGCACCAGGCCCGCCGCGGGCCAGCCCACGAGGACGGACACCGCGAACGCGAGGCCGTAGGCGGCGTTGGTGACGAAGCCCCACAGGTAGTAGTCGCGGGCCTGGCCGGTGGTCAGGGAGACCACGACGGACAGGACGACGACGGCGAGGCCGGCCAGCACCTGGACCGGCGACTGGCGCTGGACGAGGCGCGCGACGCCCAGCACGAGTGCGACCGCGACGGCCGCCACGCCGGAGGGCCACACCTGCTGGGTGGCGACGTAGCCGACCATGTAGACGAGGGTGGGCAGGGAGGCCTCGACGATGCCGCGCCAGCCACCGACGCTGCCCAGCGCGTCGAGGCGGCCGCGCTCGTCCAGGCGGGCTCGAGACGGCAGGGGGCCGGCCCCGTCCGGGGCGGCGGTGACGGGGCCATGCGGCTCGGTCATGGGCTCTCCTCTCGGGGCCGTGCTCAGCGCGTGGCCTCGGGCGCGTCGACCAGGTCGAACTCGGGGTTGTGCAGGGTGGGCACGCCGTCCATCTGGGTGACGCGGCCGCGGACCGTCAGCCACTCCCCCGGCATGACACCGGGCACGCGGCGCCGCCCGTGCCAGACCAGCTGCAGCGTCTCCGCGGGCGCCATGCTCCCGGGCGCGGGCAGGCGGTCGGCCAAGACCGCGCGGAAGACGGTCGCCTCGTCCGCGCCGGGCAGTGTGACGGAGGCGATGACGCCGCGGCGCTCGATGCGGCCCGCGGCGCCGGTCGGGCGGGCTGCGACGGCGGGGCTCACCGGGTCTCCGTGATCTCCGGACCGCGCTCGGGCAGCGCGGTGGCCTCCGGTGCCGCGCCGTCCCCCGGGCCGGCGGCGGTGTCCGCGAGCACGTCCCGGCCCTCGTCCGGGGCCGGGCGGCGACGCTGCAGCGGGCGCGCGTTGGGCGGCGGACGCAGGGGCAGCAGCTCGCGCGGCGGGAGCGGCTCGTCGCCCCGCACCACGACCAGGTCGGAGAACACCTGTTCCAGCGGCTCGGCGGCCTCCGGCTGGAAGGCGGCCTCGCCGTGGAACACGCCGCGGACGAACCAGCGCGGTCCGTCCACGCCCACGAACCGGGCGACGTTCCACCCCGGCGAGCCGTCCGGCAGCGCCGCCGGCACGCGCGTGAGGATCTCGACGCCGAAACGGCCGGTCTGCTCCTGCACGGTCGCGTGGGCCGTGATCGACAGGGAGTCGTGCAGCTCGGCGCGCAGGTCGTCCCACAGACCCGTGCGACGGGGGGCGCTGAACGCCTGGACCTGCAGGGCCGAGCGTCCGAGGCTGATGGTGGCGGCGACGATCCGCTTCGTCGCGTCCTCGACGTCGAGGCGCAGCTTCATGCCCTGGACGGCCCTCAGGCGCAGCGACCCCAGGTCGATCATGCCGGCGGGATCCAGGCGGGTGGCGACGTCGTGCGGACCGACGTCGGCGGTTGCCGGCGCGGCGGCGATCTCGAGGTCGCGCTCCTCCAGCAGCTCGTCCGGCAGGCTGACCTGCTCGTGGCGCACGGTGCGGTTGCGTCCGAAGATCACGACGTCCTCCCAGGGGTGGTGTCGGCGGTGAAGCCGCCGGTCGAGCCGAAGCCGCCGGCCCCGCGCTCGGAGTCGGGCAGCACGTCCACGGGCTCGAAGCGGGCGCGCACGACCGGCTGCAGCACGAGCTGGGCGATCCGGTCGCCGCGGCGCAGCACGATCGGCTCGGTCGGGTCCAGGTTGATCAGGGGCACCTTGATCTCCCCGCGGTAGCCGGCGTCGATGGTGCCCGGGGCGTTGACGATGGTCAGGCCGCGACGGACCGCGAGACCCGAGCGGGGGTGCACGAACCCCGCGTGGCCTTCCGGGATGGCCAACGCCACGCCGGTCGGCACCAGGGCGCGCTCGCCCGGGGCCAGGGTCACGTCGACGGCGGTGCGCAGGTCCGCGCCCGCGTCGCCCGGCTGCGCGTAGGCGGGCGGGGCCAGGCCCGGATCGAGGGCGTGCAGGGGCACGGGCAGCTCGGCGGAGTCGGTCACGAGGCCCGACCCTACACGAGCACCCGTCGGCCCGGGGCCGCGTCGAGGCGGTCGGGCGGGCGCCCTCGCCGGTGCCGCGCGGCGGGACCGGAGTCCGGATGTGGGAAGCTGGGACCCATGCGTGATCCCCAGCAGCACCCCGTCGCCGATGCCTCCCGCCGCGCCCCCGAGGGCGCTGCGGCGGGACCCGATCCGGTCCTGTTCGAGGAGCGGTTGACGCCCTCCCCGGGGGTCTGGACCGTGGCGCTCATGCTGGCGGCGTTGACGATCCTCGTGTTCGCGCCGATCGACCTCGGGCTGGGCATCGCCGCCGCCGTCGTGTTCTTCGCCGTCGAGGCCCTGCTCCTGGTGGCCACCACCCCGCGCATCGTGGTGCGCGAACGCACCCTCCAGGTGGGCCGCGCCAGCATCGAACGGCACCACGTCGGTCAGGTCACGGGGTATCGCGGCGAGGACGCCCGGGCCCAGCGCGGCCCGCTGCTGCACGGGCTGGCCTTCGTGAACCTGCGCGGCTGGATCGGGCCCGTCGTGCGGATCCAGCTGACCGACGAGCGCGACCGCACGCCCTACTGGCTGACCAGCACCCGGCGTCCGGAGGAGCTGGTCGCGGCCCTCGGCGGGGCCATGGCCCGGCAGGAGGGGGCGGCCGAGGACCGCTGACCGCCCCGGCGGCGGGGGCTCAGCCCTCGCAGTCGCTGCAGTAGATCAGGCCGTTCTTCTCACGCGCGGCCTGCGAGCGATGGCGGACCAGGAAGCAGGAGGCGCAGGTGAACTCATCCGACTGGGCGGGCAGCACCCGCACCATCAGCTCTTCACCCGAGAGGTCGGCGCCAGGCAGCTCGAACCCCTCGGCGGCCTCCGCCTCGTCCTCGTCCACGACGGCGGACTGGGTGTCCGTGCGCCGTGCCTTCAGCTCCTCGATGGAGTTCTGGCTCAGCTCTTCCTCGTTCTTGCGAGGGGCGTCGTAGTCAGTGGCCATGGGGTTTCACGCTCCGCTGGTGGGGGACGGCACCGGGACCGGTGCCGGCACTGCGCGGACGGCGTCGTGGGCGGACCACGCGTCACCGGCCTGCGCCGTTGCGCGTAGATTGTGCACCATGGCCGAACCCGTGCCAAATGTTGACGGGCACGCTCGCCCAGGGCGGATTCCCGCGGCCGCTCGTCCCTCGCCCGGGCCGTGGTCTGCGGCACGGCGGCTAGGATCGGGGCATGCCCGGCCGGGCGTCCACATGCCCGGTGACCAGAACACGATGTGGGAGGGACCACCGCCATGGCAGAGCTGCGACTGACCGGACCCACCGAGGACGGCGACGCGCTGCGCCTGTCGGGGCCCGAGGGTGAGGAGCACACGCTCGCCCTCTCCCCCTATCTGCGCCGGCTGGTCATCGAGGGCGCTGCGCCCGAGGCCGTGCGACCGGCCGAGGGCGGCCCCGCGGCCTGGCACGACATGACGGAGACGGACGTCCCCGGGACGGGCGACGAGGACGCCGAGGGACCGGTGGACGCGACGACGCAGGCCGACGATGCCGCGGAGGAGGGCGAGCGGGCTCCCGACGTGCCCTCCGGCCCGACCCGTCCGGACGAGGACCTCGCGCTCACCCCCCGCATCGACCCGCGGCCCGCGGCCGACGATGAGACCGCAGACGGCCCGACCCCGGCGCCGCTGACCGACCAGGAGTCCATCAAGGCCGCCGCGACCCACGAGGCCGAGCCCCTCACCCCCCGGGAGATCCAGCAGCGCATCCGTGCGGGCGCCTCCGTGGAGCAGGTCGCCCGGGAGAGCGGGAACGCGTTCTCGCGCATCCGCACCTACGGTCACCCCGTCCTGGCCGAGCGCGACTGGATCGCCCGACAGGCCCGCGCCGTCGAGGTCTGGGTCGGCGGGCCCGACCTCTACGCGGACCTCGTCCAGGACGGCGGCCCCACGACGCTCGGCGAGCTCGCCGCGCACCGACTCGCCGAGCTGGGCGTGGACGAGGCGAGCCTCGAGTGGGACGCGTGGCGCGAGGACCAGGCCGGCTGGACCGTGGCCGCCCGGTTCGCCGTGGCCGGCGCGAGGAGTCTGCCCACCCGCGAGGAGCCGCCGGCGCTCTGGACGTTCCGCCCGGCCGGACGCCACCTCGAACCCGAGAACGCCTGGGCCCGCGCCCTGTCCGAGGCGGAGGCCTGGGACCTGGTCCCCCGCGCCCCCGCGGCCGAACCGGTGACGGACGACGTGGACGCCGAGGACGCCGTGACCCCCGCGGGTGCGCACTCCCCGGCCGCCGACCGCGACGCCGATCTGCTGGAGATCCTGCGGGTGCGCCGGGGCCAGCGCGTGGGCGCGGACCTGGAGTCGGACGACGCGCTCGCCCACCTGATCGCCCGCGAGCACCAGGACCGGAGTCGGCGCGAGGCCGCCCAGGCGCCCGAGCGGCTCGCCCCGGTCGACGCCGAGGGGGCCCTGACGACCGCCGACGACGCCCCGGTCGTCGACGCGCCGGAACCGGCCGCCGAGACCGACCGCGCCGAGGACACTGCCGCAGACGTCGCGGACGCGAAGGTCGCGGACGCGGGTGTCGAAGACGAGGGGGCGGAGCCCGCCCCCCGCGAGCGTGCCGCGCGCCCTGCCATGCCGACCGTCACGCCGCGCCCCCGGGCCCGCTCGGCCGCTCGCCGCGCGTCCGTGCCCAGCTGGGACGAGATCGTCTTCGGCCGCAAGGGCGACTGACCCCGGCCCGGCCCCGGGGCGGGCTCAGCGGTGCCAGGTGAGCAGCGGGACCTCCCGCTCGGCGCGCGTGGGCGCGCCGTGCTGGCCCACCATCTCGAAGGCGTGCGGGGGCACCCGCCGGCCGTCGTAGAGGGCCAGATCCCCGTGCACGGCGACGAGCAGATCCCCGATGCGGGCACGGACCCGGTCCTCGACGACGGCGCCGAACCAGCCGGCGTCGACGGCCTCGTCCCGCGTCAGCACCCACGCGTGCGCCCCGTAGCGCTCGGCCCAGGCGCGCCGCACCCTCGCGCGCACGTCCGGACCCGCGTCGGACCGGAAGTGCAGCTGCACGAGGCGGGGCTCCCCCGCGGTGTGCGCGATCCCCTCGAGCAGCGCGGGGTCGGCGAGCTCCCCGGCCTCGTCCAGGGCGGCGTAGTCCACGCGGCGCGACGGCGGCACGTCGACCATGCCGTGGTCGCCGGTGGCGAGCACCACCGTCCCGGCGGGCACGCGGTCCACCAGGCGCCGCACCGCCGCGTCGACCTCCTCGAGGGCGTGCAGCCACCGGTCCGAGCCCACGCCGTCCCGGTGGCCGGCCTTGTCCAGCTCGTTGACATAGAAGTAGACGAGCGTGGGCACGCGGGCGTCCTTCAACACGCGTTCGGCGGCCTGGGCGCGGGCGATCAGGGTGCGACCGGCCACGAACCGGCCGCCACGCAGCCCCGCCCGTGTCAGGGCCGAACGCTCGAAGGCGGGCAGCGAGACCGTGACGGCGTCCACGCCGGCCGCGGCGGCGCGCTCGAACACGGTGGGCTTCGGCTGCCACCCCACCGGGTCGGTGGCCTCGTCCCAGCCGCCCAGCTGATTGATCACCACGTCCCGGTCCGGGTCGAGCACGTCGTAGCCGGCCACGCCGTGCTCCCCGACGTCCAGCCCGGTGCCCAGGCTTGTGAGGGAGGCGGCCGTCGTGGTGGGCACGGCCACCTCGAGGACGCGGCCGCCGTCGGCCATCGCGGCGCGCAGCGTGGGGGCGTGGCCGCCGAAGCGCTTCAGCAGGGACCGTCCGAGGCCGTCCACCAGGGCGACGACCACGCGGCGGCCCTCCGGGACCGCGAGCGCGTTCTCACAGCCCGGGACACCGAGGGCGGCCGCGGCGGAGGTCAGGACGGAGCGCAGGGCACGATCGGCGGGGACCACGCCCGCGGGGAGGGCGGGCCCCGTCACGTGGTGGCCGCCAGGTGGGCGCGGCGCAGGGCCCGGGCGAAGGCCAGGGCGCCGTCGACGGCCCCCTGCCCGTCGGCGTCGGCGGCGACGCGGATCACGAGGTCCTCGCGGGTGGCGGTGCCGGTGTAGCCGTGGTCGAGGTCGCACTGGGGGTCGGCGCAGCCGGCGGGCTGCAGGTCCAGGCGCTGGCCGCCGGCCCACATCAGCCCGAGGGTCATCTCGGCCACGGGGTCGGGCGGCCGGAAGCGGGCGGGGTCGGCGTGGCCGGTGGTCAGGACCACGGAGCCGAGGGCGCGGACCGGGACCATCTCGGTGGAGACCTGGGCGAGGACCGCCTGGCCGGCCGGGTCGGCGGCGTGGTCGTCGAGGTGGACGGCCAGCAGGGTGTCCCCGGCGAGCACGAGGGCCGTGATGTGCCGGTGGATCTCCTCGTAGTCGAAGTGCGTGTCCACGTGGACGAGGTGCGCGTCCGGGGTGCGGCCTTCGAGCTCGACGGCGATGGCGTGCGCCACGAGGTCCGGGTAGAAGCCGGCGCGGACGAGCGAGGCGTCGAGGCCGCCGCTGCCGTCCAGGGTGCGGGCCTCGCGCTGCCGGCCCTCGGCCTCGGGGGCGTCGGGGCGGTGGTCGGGACGGCCTGGCTCGTGACTCCTGCGGAACGGGCTCATGTCCCCCATGCTACGGGTCCGGCGCCGGGCCGTCCGGGCCCGCTGTGGACGGCCCGGTCAGCGGCCGCGCAACGCGCGCCGGGCCGAGTCGGTGCGGCGGGCCGCGTTGGCGACGTGCACCTCGGCCTGCAGCACCGTCACGCCCTCGGGGGCGGCCAGCACGGGCGCGAAGCGCAGGCGGGCGACCTGCGGCAGGTCGTCCTTGAGGACGCTGACGCGGCCCACGAGGTCCTCCAGCGCGGCGAGGTCGACGGAGGGCACCCCGCCGGTGCCGCGCAGCTTCACGGCGGCGCGGGGGGCGCGGACCATGCGGGCCACGTCCCGGTCCGTGAGCGGGGGCACGCGGTGCACCCAGTCCCCCAGCAGGTCCGTGGCGTCGCCGGCGATGCCGAAGGAGACCACGGGGCCCAGCAGCGGGTCCTCGAGCGCCGTGAGCATGCAGGCCTGGCCGGCGGGGGCCATGGCCTGGACCTCGAGCTCGCGCACGCCGAACGGCGCGAGCAGACGGCGCATGTGCTCGACGTTGCGGCGCAGGGAATCGGCGTCCACCACGTTCAGGCGGACGCCGCCCAGGTCGAGTCGGTGCCGCAGGTGGGGGTCCACGGCCTTGAGCGCCACGGGGAAGCCGAGCCGCTCGGCGGCCGCCACGGCCTCGTCGGCGGTCTCGAACCGGGCCGAGGGCAGCACGGTGATCCCGTAGTGGCCCAGCAGCGTCTCGGTCTCCTCGTCGGAGAGCCGGACGAGTTCGGTGCCCTCGGCACGCGCGGCGGCCGCCTCCACGAGCTCCTCGGCCTCGTGCGGGTGCAGGCCGGTCGGCTCGAGCGGCTCGCCGACCTCCTGGCGGCGCCAGTGGACGTAGTCCGCGAGCGCGCCGAGCACGGTCATGGCCTGCTGCGGCGACGGGTAGAAGGGCAGGCCGGGCTGCAGGGAGCCGGGCTCGGCGTCGTCACCCACGGGCCCGGTGGCGCCGAGCGTGGCGCCGCGGTAGCGCGGGGAGACGACGTCGGTCAGGCAGCCGAGCACGGGGATGCGGGCGTCCCGGGTCGCGTCCGCGAGGGCGTGGGCCAGCCGCTCCGGCTCGTCGTCCGCCTGGTGCAGGCCGAGGCGGGCCAGCACCACGACGGCGTCGGCCTGCTCGTGGCGGACGGCGTCCCGGACGGCGGAGACCAGCGTCTCGGCGGGCGGGGCGATGCCCTGTTCGCTGCCGACGAGGCCGACGGTGGCCGTGACCTCCAGCCCGGCCTCGGCCGCGGCGTCGCGGCCCAGCCGGTCCAGGGCGAGCGAGTCGGCCACGAGGACGACGCGGTGGCCCGTGGGCAGCGGCTGGCTGGCCACGGCCATGAGGATGTCGAGCATGGCCTCGTGCGTGTGGGCCTCGAGCACGCCGGTCTGGTCGAGCATCGAGTCCACGGCGCCCTCGGGGGCCTGGGTGGTGCGGGTCTCGTGGCCCGGGGGCAGGAAGCGCCCGGTGACGTCGGAGCGGACCACCACGACGGGCTTGGTGCGGGAGAGCCGCCGGGCGATGCGGGAGAACTTGCGCGGGTTGCCGAACGACTCGAGGTACACGCCGACGGCGGCGGTGTGGGGGTCCGCCTCGAAGAACTGCATGGCGTCGTTGCCCGAGACGTCCGCACGGTTGCCGGCGCTGATCGAGGTGGAGATCCCCACCCCGCGGCGCTTGACGCCGGCGGAGACCATGGCGCCGACGGCGCCGGACTGGCTGAACAGGCCGACGGGGCCGCGCTGGGCCAGGCCCGGGGACGGGGAGGCGTTGAGGCGGATCGCGGGGTCGGTGCGGACCAGGCCGGCCGAGGCCGGGCCGATCACACGCATGCCGTGGGCGCGGGCGCGGGAGACCAGGCGGCGCTGGGCCTCGAGCCCCTCGGCGCCGGCGTCGGCGTAGCCCGAGGTGAGGACCACGAGGCCCTGGGCCCCGGCCGCGGCGGCCTCGGGGATGAGGGCCTCGACCTCGTCGGCGGGCACGGCGACGACGACGAGGTCGACCGGCTCGCCGATGTCGGCCAGGGAGCGGTGGGCGGTGAGGCCCTGGACGTCCTCGGCGGCGCGGTTCACGGCGTGGACGGCTCCCGTGAAGCCCGCCTCGAGGACGTGGCGCAGCACGAGCGAGCCGACGGCCTGCGGATCGCGGGAGGCGCCGACGACGGCCACGGACGCGGGCTCGACCAGCTCGGCGACGCTGCGGGACTCGGCGCGGTGCTCGCGGGACTCGACGACGGCGCGCCACCGGGCGGTGGGGTCGATGGGGAACTCGACGGCCACGACGCCGTCCTCGAACCGGCGGGTCACCTCGAAGCCGGACTCCTGGAACACCGAGAGCATCTTGCGGTTCTCGGGCAGGACCTCGGCGGTGAAGCGGCGGATGCCGTTCTCGCGGGCGGCCACGGCCAGGTGCTCCATGAGGATGGAGCCCAGCCCGCGGCCCTGCGCGGCGTCGGAGATGTTGAAGGCGACCTCCGCGGCGTCGGAGTCCCCGTAGCGGTCGTAGCGGCCCACGCCCAGCAGGCGGCCGCCCCGGGTGATCACGAACGCCACCCGGTCCCGGTGGTCCACGTGGGTGAACCGGTCCAGGTCCTTGGCGCTCAGCTCGGACTTGTACGTGAAGTAGCGCAGGTAGATGGAGTTCTCGGACTGCCCGGCGTGCATGCGCTGCAGCTCGGCGGCGTCCTCGGGCGAGATGGGCCGCAGGTGGGCCGTCGCACCGTCACGGAGCACCACATCGGCCTCCCAGTGGGAGGGATATCCGCGGACGGCTTCGGTCTCACCCATAGGATCACTGTAGACAATCCCCGACGCCGTGAGGACTCCCCGACCACCATGATGGCCCGTTCATCCCGTTCCCGCCCCGCCGAGCAGGACGCCCCGCGCCCGCTGCCGCTGGAGCAGGAGAACATCGTCGACGTCGACGTCTCCGAGGAGATGGAGGCGTCCTTCCTCGAGTACGCCTACTCGGTGATCTACTCGCGCGCCCTGCCGGACGCGCGCGACGGCCTCAAGCCGGTGCAGCGGCGCATCCTCTACATGATGGCCCGCATGGGCCTGCGCCCGGACCGCGGCCATGTGAAGTCCGCCCGGGTGGTAGGCGAGGTGATGGGCAAGCTGCACCCCCACGGCGACGCCGCGATCTACGACGCGATGGTCCGCCTCGCCCAGCCGTTCTCCCTGCGTCTGCCCGTGGTGGACGGGCACGGCAACTTCGGCTCGCTCGACGACGGCCCCGCGGCCCCGCGCTACACGGAGGCCCGCATGGCCCCGGCCGCCCTGGCGCTCACCGCGGACCTCGACGAGGGCACCGTGGACTTCGTCCCCAACTACGACAACCAGCTCCAGCAGCCGGCCGTGCTGCCCGCCGCCTACCCCAACCTGCTTGTCAACGGCACCACCGGCATCGCCGTCGGCATGGCCACGAACATGGCCCCGCACAACCTGCGCGAGGTCGTGGCGGGCGCGCGCCACCTGCTCGCGGACCCCGAGGCGGACCTCGAGGCGATCATGGCCCACATCCCCGGCCCCGACCTCCCCTCGGGCGGCCGGATCGTGGGGCTCGACGGCGTCCGCGACGCCTACGCGACCGGCCGCGGCACGTTCCGCATGCGAGCCGCTGTCGCCGTGGAGCAGGTCTCCGCGCGTCGCACCGGCCTGGTCGTCACCGAGCTGCCGTACGGCGTGGGCCCCGAGAAGGTCATCGAGCGGATCAAGGCCGGCGTCGACGCGAAGAAGCTCAGCGGCATCGCCGACGTCGTGGACCTGACGGACCGCAAGAACGGGCTGCGCCTGCAGATCGAGCTCAAGTCCGGGTTCAACCCCCAGGCCGTGCTGGCCGCCCTGTACCGGCACACCCCGCTCGAGGAGACGTTCGGGATCAACAACGTCGCGCTCGTCGACGGGCAGCCGCAGACCCTGGGCCTGCTGCCCCTGCTGCGGGTCTACGTGGACCACCGTCTGGACGTGGTGCGGCGCCGCACGGGGCACCGCCTCGGCAAGCACCGCGATCGTCTCCACCTCGTCGAGGGCCTGCTGCTGGCGCTCGTGGACATCGACGAGGTCATCGAGATCATCCGTTCCTCGGACGACACCGCGGCCGCGCGCACCCGCCTCATGGGCGTCTTCGACCTCACCCAGGTGCAGGCCGACCACATCCTGGAGCTGCGGCTGCGCCAGCTGACGAAGTTCTCCCGCATCGAGCTGGAGGCCGAGCGCGACGAGCTGCAGGCCGCGATCGCCGAGCTCGAGGCGATCCTCGCCTCCGACGCGCGGCTGCGCGAGGTGGTCTCGGCCGAGCTGCAGGCCGTGGCCGACGAGCACGGCGACGACCGGCGCACGGTCCTGCTCGAGGCCGAGACCGCCGCGGCCCCCGCCGCCGGGCCCGCACCGTCCGGGCCCACCCCCGCCGGCGCCGCGGAGGCCGGGGCGGACCTGATGGTCCCCGACACGGCGTGCTGGGCCCTGCTCTCCACCTCCGGACGCCTGCTGCGCACCGCGGACCGCACGCCGATCGCCCCGCAGGGCCGGCGCCGCAAGCACGACGCCTTCACCTCCGTGGTCCCGACGACGGCCCGCGGCGAGATCGGGGCCCTCACCTCCGCCGGCGCGCTGCACCGCCTCCAGGCGGTCGACCTGCCGGCGGCCGGCGAGCCGTCCGCGGCCCCCGCGATGACCGCGGCCGTCCCCGTCGCGGAGCTGGTGCCCCTGGCCAAGGGCGAGACGCTCGTGGCCCTGGTCCCCCTGGACGCCGTCCTGGCGCTGGGCACCGCCCACGGGGTCGTCAAGCGCGTCCGGCCGGAATGGCCCCTGAACCGCCAGGTCGTCGACGCCGTCGCCCTGAAGGACGGCGACGCGGTGGTCGGCGCCGCCCCCGCCCCGGACGAGGCCGACCAGCTCGTCTTCCTCACCCGCACCGGCCAGCTGCTGCGCTACGCCGCCTCCGCCGTGCGCCCCCAGGGCCCGGCCGGCGGCGGTGTCGCGGGCATCCGGCTGGCCGCCGGGGACACGGTGCTCGCGTTCGGGGTGGCCCCCGCCGCCTCCCTCACCGAGACCGGTGCGGACGCCGCGGCCCACCCGCGGCCCGCCGTCGTGGTGACCGTGACGGACGGCGAGGCGGACGTGCTCGGCTCCGCCCCGGGCTCCGTCAAGGTCACCCCGCTCGGGGAGTATCCGGCCAAGGGCCGCGGCACCGGCGGCGTGCGCGCCCACCGGCTGCTCAAGGGCGAGAGCGGCCTCGAGCTCGGCTGGATCGGCGCCGCGCCCGCGCTCGCGGCCTCCCGGGCCGGCGTGGCCCGCGCGCTGCCGATCGAGTATGGGCGCCGGGACGGCTCGGGCGTGCCCGTGGACCAGCGCATCGAGGCCGTCGGCGCCGGCGCCTCCCCCGAACTCGTCTCGGCCCCGCCCGCCGAGGACGACGCCGTGGCCGTGTCCGCGGACTGACCCCGGTCCGGGGCGAGCCTGTTCGCCTCGGGCCGATCGACGCCCCGGATGGGCGCCCCGCCCGACCCCTCCGATACAGTGGGCTGTCGTCTCACCGCAGGTGAGCGCCCCCCTCCCCCGACCCCCCGCAGATTGGTCCTGGTGACGAACGTGTCCGGCAACGCCAGCTACGAGTACTCCCGCGCCGCCCTCCTGGCGGTCACCGAGGTGGAGGCCCCCGTCGAAGTCACCTCGCGGGACCTCGACGACCAGCTGGCGGAGGTGCTCACCCGCCTGCGCCTGCCCGGCTCCCTCCTGGAGCGGGTGGCCGGTGTGCGCAGCCGACGGAACTGGGACGAGACCGAGGACTTCCAGGAGGCCGCCGCCCGCGCCGGCGTCGCGGCCCTGGAGCAGGCCGGCGTCCCCCGGGAGCGGGTGGGCCTGCTCGTGAACACGTCGGTCACCCGGGCCACGCTCGAGCCCTCCGTGGCCGTGCGGATCCATCACCTCATGGGGCTGCCGACCTCGGCGACCAACTTCGACATCACGAACGCGTGCCTCGGGTTCGTCAACGGCCTCATGCTCGCCTCCACCCTCGTGGACGCCGGCCAGATCGACTACGCGGTCGTGGTCGCCGCCGAGGACGCCTCGAAGGTGCAGGCCGCCACCGTGGCCAACCTGCACGCCGAGACCACGCACCGCGGCAACTTCATGGAGCAGTTCGCGTCCCTGACGCTGGGCTCCGGGGCCGCCGCCGCCGTCGTCGGCCGCATCGAGGACCACCCGGACGCCCATCGGATCGTCCGCGGGATCACCCGCGCCGGCACCGACCACCACGGCCTGTGCGTGGGCGACCACCACGGCATGTACACCGACTCCACCGCCCTGCTCAAGGACGGTCTCGAGCTCGTGATGGACGCGTGGCACGACGTCCCGGCGGAGTGGGCGTGGCCGGAGGCCGACCGGTTCATCACCCACCAGGTCTCGCAGATGCACACCGACGCGATCGCGGAGTCCGCCCACCTGGACCCGGCGCGCATCCCGACGACGTTCCCCACGCTGGGCAACGTCGGCCCGGCGTCGCTGCCCATCACCCTCGTGCGGGAGATGGACGCCCTGGAGGACGGGGACACGGTGGTCTGCCTGGGCGTGGGCTCGGGCCTGAACACCGCGATGCTCGAGATCGAATGGTGAGCTGAAGGAGCCAGAGCCATGCCCCAGATCCCCGCCGCCCCCGCCGCCCTGCCGCCGGCCGACCGACTGCCCGGCTGGGACCCGGCGTGGTCCCGCCTCGTGGAGATCCGCTCCGCCGCGGACCCGGAGGGGACCGTGCGGACGCTGCACGTGGCGGACACCGGTCCCGTGCTCGCCGCGGCCGGGGCGGAGATCGTCGGCACGATCGTGGCGGTGCACGGCAACCCGACGTGGTCCTGGCTGTGGCGGTCCCTGCTCGCGGAGACCGTGCGCCGGGCACGCCGGGGCATGGCCGCGTGGCGCGTCGTGGCGCCGGACCAGCTGGACATGGGCTTCTCCGAGCGCCTCGCGCACGCGGGCTCCCCGTCCGCCGCGTCGATGGGCCGTGCCGGCGACACCTACCGCACGCTGGGCGGCCGCATCGCCGACCTGGACGCCCTGCTGGCGGCTCTCGGGCTGCGCGACCTGGCAGCCACCGGCCACCCGCTGATCACGCTCGGCCACGACTGGGGCGGTGTCGTGTCCCTCGGCTGGGCGGCGCGTCATCCGGAGCTG
Organism: Micrococcus sp. UYEF5; assembly: GCF_040546065.1. Taxonomy (NCBI): domain Bacteria; kingdom Bacillati; phylum Actinomycetota; class Actinomycetes; order Micrococcales; family Micrococcaceae; genus Micrococcus; species Micrococcus sp. UYEF5. The sequence continues at coordinate 89,029 of NZ_JBEPNB010000002.1, read as the reverse complement.
GTGGCCGGCGTCGCGACCCTGAACACCGCGGTCCACCAGCCCGAGGGGGCGCCGATCCCCGCCCCGCTGCAGGCCGCCCTCGCCGGGCCCGTCCTGCCGGCCTCCACCGTCACCACGGACGCCTTCCTCTCCGTGACGACCTCCCTCGCCACCCCGGCCCTCGACCGCGAGACGCGGGCCGCCTACCACCTGCCCTACGACACGGCGGCCCGACGCGGCGGCGTCGGCGGCTTCGTCGCGGACATCCCGGCCGACCCCGGCCACGGCAGCCATCCCGAACTGCAGCGGGTGGGCGAGGACCTCGCCGCCCTGGGCCGTACCGACGTGCCCGCCCTCATCCTGTGGGGCGCCGACGACCCGGTCTTCCTGGACCGCTACCTCGACGACCTCCGCGACCGCCTGCCCCACGCGCGCGTGCAGCGTTACGAGCGGGCGGGGCACCTGCTCGTGGACGACCGCGACATCACCGCGCCCCTGCTGCAGTGGGCCCAGCTGCTGCGCGGCGGCCAGCTCTCCGACCCCGCCTCGGGGCTGCCGGGCCCCGTCCCGCACGCCACCGCCGACGCGGCCGCCGACCCGGGCCTGGAGGTGGACCTCGGGGAGGAGCCCGGAGCCCGCGAGCCCGGCGTGGTCCGGCTCTGGGACCACCTGCGCGACTGGGGCGCCCCCGGCTCGGACCACCGCGAGTACACCGCGCTGGTGGACATGGCCGGCGCCCAGGCCGGCCGCTCGCTCGTGGGCACCGCCCGCCGCCCCGTGGCCGTCACCTGGGGTGAGCTGCAGGAGATGGTCTCGGCCATCGCGACCGGGCTGTGGGCCGCGGGCATGCGGCCGGGCGACCGGGTCGCCATGCTCGTGCCGCCGGGTCGCGACCTGTCGGCGGCCCTGTACGCCGTGCTGCGCGTGGGCGCCGTCGCCGTGGTGGCGGACCAGGGCCTCGGGGTCAAGGGCATGACCCGGGCGATGAAGTCGGCCCGCCCCCGCTGGATCATCGGCCGCACCCCCGGTCTGACGCTGGCCCGCGCCCAGTCCTGGCCGGGCACCCGGATCTCCGTGACCGAGCCGGGCGCCGCCCAGCGCCGCCTGCTCGACGTCTCCGACTCGCTCTACGCGATGGTGGACCGCCACCGCGACCCGGCCACGGGCGACGCCGTCGACGAGTACGGCACCGTGCTGCCCGAGCCCGCCCTGGACGCGGACGCCGCGGTGCTGTTCACGTCCGGCTCCACGGGCCCGGCCAAGGGCGTCGTGTACACGCACGAGCGGCTGGGCCGCCTCGTGGCGCTGATCTCCCGCACCCTGGGCATCCGCCCGGGCGGCTCCCTGCTGGCCGGCTTCGCCCCGTTCGCGCTGCTCGGACCCGCCCTCGGCGCCGCGTCCGTCTCCCCGGACATGGATGTCACCCAGCCAGCCACCCTCACCGCGCAGAAGCTGGCCGACGCCGCGATCGCCGGGCAGTCGAGCGTGCTGTTCGCCTCCCCCGCCGCCCTGGCGAACGTGGTCGCGACCGCCGACGGCCTCGACGCGCCCCGGCGCGAGGCGCTCGACGCCGTGCGTCTCGTGCTCTCGGCCGGCGCCCCCGTGCACCCGCAGCTGATGCGTCAGGTCTCGGACCTGATGCCGAACGCCCGGGTCCACACGCCGTGGGGCATGACCGAGGGGCTGCTGCTCACGGACATCGACGGCGCCGAGGTGCAGCGCCTGCGCACCGCCGACGACGAGGGCGTCTGCGTGGGCTCCGCGCTGCCCACGGTGTCCCTGGCCATCGCGCCGCTGCTCGAGGACGGCAGCGCCGAGGACGTCATCCTCGACCCCGCGCGGGGCCACGGCGTCCTCGGCGAGATCGTGGTCAGCGCCCCCCACCTGAAGGACCGCTACGACGCGCTCTGGCACACCGACCAGCAGAGCAAGCGCGACGGGCTGTGGCGGCGGGACGGCCGGGTATGGCACCGCACCGCCGACGTCGGCCACTTCGACGCCGAGGGCCGCGTCTGGCTCGAGGGTCGGCTCCAGCACGTGATCACCACGCCCGAGGGCCCGGTCGGTCCGGGTGGGCCCGAGAAGACCGTCGACGCGCTCGGGCCGGTGCGACGCAGCGCCGTCGTCGGCGTCGGGCCCCGGGGCACGCAGGCCGTGGTCGTCGTCGTGGAGGCGGCCGTGCCGGCCACGCGCCCGGCGCGGCGCCCGGGTCACCACCGGGACGGCCGGCCCAAGCAGGGCCTCGCCCCGACCGCGCTGGCCTCCGCCGTGCGCGCGGCCCTCGAGCCGCTGCCGGTGGCCGCGGTGCTCGTGGCCGATGAGATCCCCACGGACATCCGGCACAACTCCAAGATCGACCGCGCCCGGGTGGCCGACTGGGCGGAGGCCGTGCTCGCCGGCGGGAAGGTGGGTGCGCTGTGAGCGGCTTCGGCTACGACGTCGACCTCGACGCCGCCGGGATGCCCGACCTCGTCGAGCGCCTCGCGTCGCGCCGCGTCCTGGTGACCGGCGCCTCGGGGCTGCTGGGTGCGGGCGTCGCCCGGGTGCTCGCCGATGCCGGCAACGACGTGACCACCCTGCAGCGGCGTCCGTCGGGCGTGCCCGGTGCGCGGGACGTGCGCGGGTCCGTGACCGACCCGGCCGCCGTCGAGGAGGCCCTGACCGGCGCGGACACCGTGGTGCACGTGGCCGCGAAGGTGTCCGTGTCCGGCCCCGAGCACGAGTACGAGGCCGTGAACGTGGAGGGCACGCGCATCCTGTTGCACGCCGCACAGCGCCACGGCGTGCGACGCTTCGTCCACGTCTCCTCCCCCTCCGTGGCGCACGCCGGCGACTCCATCGTCGGCGAGGGCGCCGGAGCCGCCAGCCCCGAGCACGCGCGCGGACCCTACGCGCGCACGAAGGCGGCCGGCGAGCGACTGGCCCTGGCCGCCGACCGCGACGACTTCCGCGTCCTGGTGCTGCGCCCCCACCTGATGTGGGGGCCCGGGGACCTGCAGCTCACCGACCGGATCGTGCAGCGCGCGCGGGCCGGGCGAATGCCCGTGCTCGGCACGGGCGCTCCCCTGGTCGACACGCTGTACACGGCCAACGCCGTCGAGGCCGTGGTGGCGGCTGTGTCCGCGGCCGACGTGCACCACGGCGAGGCCCTCGTGGTCACCAACGGCGAGCCGCGACCGGTCGGCGAGCTGATCCGCCAGATCGCGCTGGCGGGCGGCGCCGCGGAGCCCGAACGCCGCGTCCCGGCGGGCCTGGCCCGGCGCGCCGGTGCCCTGATCGAGCGGGCGTGGGAGCGGGATCTGTTCGGGCTGCGGTCCCGGGGCGTGGGCTCCGACGACGGCGAGCCGCCGCTGACCGAGTTCCTCGCCGAGCAGCTCTCGACCGCCCACTGGTTCGACCAGCGTCGCACCCGTGAGGTCCTCGCGTGGACGCCGACCGTGAGCATCGACGAGGGCCTGCACCGCGTCGCGGCGTACTACCGCGACCGCTGACGCCCGCCGCGGCCGGAACGAGCGCCCGTCCCGAGCTTTCGTTCGGAAAACGGCGCGGGTCACGCCGCTTTCGTTCGGGAAACGGCGGCGGCCGCGCCGCCGTTTCCCGAACGAAAGCGGAGGGTCAGGCGTCGATGCGCTCGCGGTCCAGCTCGTCGGCGTGGGAGACGATGAAGTCCTTGCGCGGGGCCACCGCGGAACCCATGAGCAGGTCGAAGACGCGCTCGGCGGCCTCCACCTCGGCGATGTTCACGCGGCGGAGCATGCGGTGGCGCGGGTCCATGGTGGTCTCGGCCAGCTGGTCCGCGTCCATCTCGCCCAGACCCTTGTAGCGCTGGATCGGCTCGCGATACGAGCGGCCCTCCCGCTCCAGGCGGGCGAGCGTCGCGTGCAGCTCCTGCTCGGAGTACGTGTAGATGACCTCGCGTTCCTTGACGCCCCGGGTCACCGCCTCGATCCGGTGCAGCGGCGGGACGGCCGCGTACACGCGCCCGGCCTCGACCATGGGCCGCATGTAGCGGAAGAAGAGCGTCAGCAGGAGGGTGCGGATGTGGGCACCGTCCACGTCCGCGTCCGTCATCAGCACGACCTTGCCGTAGCGGGCCGCATCCAGGTCGAAGCTGCGCCCCGCACCACCCCCGACGACCTGGATCAGCGCCGCGCACTCGGCATTGGCCAGGATGTCCGAGACGGAGGCCTTCTGCACGTTCAGGATCTTGCCCCGGATCGGCAGCAGGGCCTGGAAGTCGGAGGACCGGGCCAGCTTGGCGGTGCCGAGCGCCGAGTCGCCCTCGACGATGAACAGCTCGGAGGAGGCGACGTCGTTGCTGCGGCAGTCCGCCAGCTTGGCCGGCATCGTCGAGGTCTCCAGGGCGTTCTTGCGCCGCTGGTTCTCCTTGTGGGTGCGCGCGGAGATGCGCGACTTCATCTCGGCGACGACCTTCTCCAGCAGCGTGTGCACCTGCTGCTTCTGGGCGCGGGCCGTGGAGGTGAGGCGGGCGGTCAGCTGCTTCTCCACCACTTGGGAGACGATCCGCCGCACCGCGGAGGTGCCGAGGATCTCCTTGGTCTGCCCCTCGAACTGCGGCTCGGCGAGCCGCACCGTCAGGACGGCGGTCATGCCGGCCAGCACGTCGTCCTTCTCCACCTTGTCCGACCCGGCCTTGAGCCGGCGCGCGTTGGCCTCCACCTGGGCCCGGAACACCTTCAGCAGTGCCGCCTCGAACCCGGACTGATGGGTGCCGCCCTTGGGCGTGGCGATGATGTTCACGAAGGACCGGAACACGGTGTCGTAGCCGACGTCCCAGCGCAGGGCGACGTCCACCTCGCACGTGCGCTGCACATCCTGCATGGAGGTGCGCCCGTCCTCGCCGAGCACCGGGACCCGCTCCTTGAAGGTGCCGGAGCCCTGGATCCGCCACACGTCCGTCACCGGGGTGGCGGGCGTGAGGTGCTCCACGAACTCGGAGATGCCGCCGTCGTACTGGAAGACCTCCTCGACCGGGCCGTCGGCGCCGGGCGTGCCGGGTCGGCGGCGCAGGTCCTTGACTGTGATCCGCAGGCCCGGGATCAGGTAGGCGGTCTGGCGCGCCCGCGCCTGGAGCTCCTCGGCGGAGAACGTCGCGTCCTTCACGAAGATCTGCTCGTCCGCCCAGTAGCGCACGCGCGTGCCGGTCTGCCCGCGCTTGGCCTTCCCGACGACGTCCAGCGGCGAGGCGTCCGTGGACGGCTCGAACGGGGCGTCTGGCGACGGGCGCGACCCGTCCTGGAAGCGGCCCGGCTCGCCGCGCCGGAACGACATCTGGTGGACCTTGCCGCCGCGCAGCACCTGCACGTCCAGGCGCGAGGACAGGGCATTGACCACCGACGCGCCCACGCCGTGCAGGCCACCCGAGGCGGCGTAGGAACCGCCGCCGAACTTGCCGCCGGCGTGGAGCTTGGTGAACACCACCTCGACACCGGACAGGCCGGTGCGCGGCTCCACGTCCACGGGGATGCCGCGCCCGTTGTCCTCGACCTCGACGGAGCCGTCCGGATGCAGGGTGATCTCGATCGACTGCCCGAAGCCGGCCAGAGCCTCGTCCACCGAGTTGTCGATGATCTCCCAGAGGCAGTGCATGAGGCCGCGGGAATCGGTGGAGCCGATGTACATGCCCGGCCGCTTGCGGACGGCCTCGAGCCCCTCCAGCACGGAGAGGTGGCGGGCGTTGTACTCGGTGTTCGCGGGCACGGGGCGGGCCTTTCGGTGGACGACGGCGGCCGGTCCAGCCTACTCCGCGGGCCGGACACGCCAGGGTTCGGGCCGGACGTCCCTGGGCAGCCCGGCCCGGCTGCTTGCGTACGCGGGTGGCGAAACGCGGGTGCGGGGCGGGCGCGCGGGGAAGTTCCCTGCCATCCTTGCTGTTCCATGGGACAAGAGGAGGACCGACCCGCCCCACCGGCGTCGTCGCCCTCCAGCCCCGAGAGACCCGAGGAGGACACCATGTCCATCACCGCCGTGGCCGAGCCGGCCGCCCTCACCCGTTCCGACCGCTGCGACCGCTGCGGCGCGCAGGCCTACGTCCGCGCCGTGCTGCACTCGGGCGGTGCCCTCCAGTTCTGCGCCCACCACGCCCGCGCCGTCGAGGACGCGCTGCGTCCCCAGGCCGCGCTGTGGCAGGACGAGACGGACCGCCTCACCGCCGGCGCCTGACGCGCCCGGCATGACGAAGGGCCGGACCCCCGCGGGGGTCCGGCCCTTCGTCATGCCGCTGCGACTCAGTCCAGGTAGTCCCGGAGCACCTGCGAGCGGGAGGGGTGACGCAGCTTGGACATGGTCTTCGACTCGATCTGGCGGATGCGCTCTCGTGTCACTCCGTAGACCTTGCCGATCTCGTCCAGCGTCTTGGGCTGGCCGTCGGTCAGGCCAAAGCGCATGGCGACGACACCGGCCTCGCGCTCGGAGAGCGTGTCCAGCACCGAGTGCAGCTGCTCCTGGAGCAGCGTGAAGGAGACGGCGTCCGCGGGCACGACGGCCTCGGAGTCCTCGATCAGGTCGCCGAACTCGGAGTCGCCGTCCTCGCCGAGCGGGGTGTGCAGGGAGATGGGCTCGCGGCCGTACTTCTGCACCTCGACGACCTTCTCCGGGGTCATGTCCAGCTCCTTGGCCAGCTCCTCCGGGGTGGGCTCGCGGCCGAGGTCCTGGAGCATCTGCCGCTGCACGCGGGCCAGCTTGTTGATGACCTCCACCATGTGCACCGGGATGCGGATGGTGCGGGCCTGGTCCGCCATGGCGCGGGTGATGGCCTGACGGATCCACCACGTGGCATACGTGGAGAACTTGAAGCCCTTGGTGTAGTCGAACTTCTCGACGGCGCGGATCAGGCCGAGGTTGCCCTCCTGGATGAGGTCCAGGAACAGCATGCCGCGACCGGTGTAGCGCTTGGCCAGGGAGACCACCAGACGCAGGTTGGCCTCGAGCAGGTGGTTCTTGGCCTTGCGCCCGTCCGCGATGATCAGCTGGATGTCCCGGCGCTCGCGGTAGTCGTCGGAGGCCTCGTGCTGCACGACGTGCTCGGCGTAGAGGCCGGCCTCGATGCGCATGGCCAGGTCCACCTCCTGCTCGGCGTTGAGCAGGGCGACCTTGCCGATCTGCTTCAGGTAGTCCTTCACCGGGTCCGCCGTGGCGCCCGCCACGACCACCTGCTGCACCGGGGCGTCGTCCTCGGAGTCGTCCATGACGAACGCGCCCTTGGACTGGGCCACCTTCTGGCCTGTGGCGGCCGTCGTGCCGGTCACGGCCTCCGCGTCCATCGCCGGACGCTCCGGAGCGTCCGAGCCGTCCGCGTCCTCATCATCAGAGTCTTCGGTGGCGGTCTCGTCCGCCACCACGTCCTCCTCGACGGCGTCCGCGGCCTCGGTGCGCTCGCGCGCCTGGACGAGCTCCTCGTCGTCCTCGGCCTGCTCGGCGGAGGCGGCGGACGCGGTGGCCTTCTTGCCCCCGGTCGTGGCGGTCTTCTTCGCGGCGGTGGTCTTGGCCGTGGCGGTGGTCTTGGCCGCGGTGGGCTTCCGGGTCGCCTTCTTCTTGGCCGTCGGCGTGGCAGCGGTCTTGGTCGCCGCCGACTTCGTCGCGGTCGTCCGCGTCGTGGCGCCCTTGGTCGTGGCGCTCTTCGTGGCTGCCGACTTCTTGGCTGCCGTGGAGCGGGTGCGCGTGGTCGTGGCCTCGGAGGCAGTGGTCTCCTTGCCGTCCTGCACACCGCTGGTCGTCGAAGTGGTCACTCGAGGCCTTTCCGTCTCGTCCGCGGCCACCCGCGGATCCTTGCAGTCCATAGACACGTGACCCTGTCAAGTCGCGGCCTCGGACGACCGACGTCGTCCGGGCCCGCCGACTGCAGGGTCCGTGAGTGCCAACGACGGCTGAGACCGATCTATTCCGCACCCGGGAAACGGGCTGCGGTCGGCCGTGCCGTCGTGAAGCCGCATCATTCTCTCATGGGCGGCCACCGTCGGGCCGCCACGCGGTGGCCGGGTCGGTCGCCCAGCCTGCGACGCACCCCGCGGCCACGATGCGTCGCAGGACGGAGACGAACGGGTCGCCGGGACTCAGCGCCGCCGCCGCGGTCAGGTGGGCGTCCGCGTCGGAGCCGTGGCCGCGGGCCCAGCCGACCCACCCGGCCAGCGCCAGGGCCTGCGCCGCCACAGCCGGCGTCGCGACGGGCACGAGCGCGCGCAGCCCCGCCCGCAGGGCGTCCAGCCGATCCCAGGCCGGCGCCCGGCCCGAGGCCGCGGTGAGGATCCGTTCCTCGTCCCCCGGATCCCCCGTGGCCGCGCCGGACGGCGCGGCGGCATGGAGCAGCAGGCCGTCGCGCCAGGCCGGACGCGTCAGCGGCGAGCCCAGCACGGCCGGTGCGGGCGCGCCGCGGTCACGAGCCGCGCCGGTCAGCACCGACTCCCACTGCGCCAGCCACGCGCGGCGTGCCGCGGGCGCGTCCTGCTCGGGAGGCCGCCACCGCGCGTCGTCGGCCCGGGCCGCCGCGGGACCGCGGCGCGGGACCGGGTCGGGCACTGCTGCACGGTCCCAGACCGAACCGCGGGTCATCAGGTGCAGGGACAGCGGCGCGGCTCGGGGGTCGAGCGGGCCCTCCTCGGCGACGCCGCTCCCCCACCAGGGGCGCGCCCGTCCCCGCGCGCACGTCCAGGCCGCGGTCAGGGGGCGACCCGCGGACGCCAGGGCGTCGTCGAGCGCCGCGGCCCAGCCGGGACGGGCGAGCGTGGCCCGGGCGCCGTCCGGCAGCGCGAGGCAGAGCGTCGCGTCCGCGGCTGCGTCCCGCCGGCACACCTCGGCCACGGCGCAGGCCCAGGCGCCGACGTCGACCTCCTCGGGAGGCAGGTCGACCCGCACCACGGCGCGCAGGCGCCCGTCGCGCAGGGTGAGGAGGACCAGGCTGCCCTCGGGCAACCGCCCGAGGGCGTGGCCGACGTAGGCGAGCAGGTCCTCCGGGCCGCGGGCCGGCAGGACGGGGACGTCGAGTGAGGTGGGGGCTTCCATGCCGCCACCCTGGCCGACCGGGCGCCCGCGGTGGGATCAGTCCCCGTCGCCGGTGGACGGACGGCCGGGTCCGTCCTCCTGTGCAGGAGCGGACCCGCCGCCGGCGTCCCGCGCGGCGAGGTACGCCTCGACGGCGGAGGCGAGTTCGTCGCCGTCGGGCAGGCCCTGCTCGGTCTCGAGCAACGACCGCTCCTGGTCCTCGGCGTTCTGGTCGTAGTTGCGCTCCAGGCCGGCGATCATCTGCTGGATCTCCCCGGACCCGGAGACCTGGCGCTCCAGCTCGGCCTCGATGTCCCGCGAGGCGTCTCGCAGGTCGTCCGAGGGCAGCATGAGCCCCATGGCGGCCCCCGCGTACTCGAGCGCGGCCACGGCCGCCTGGGGGAAGGACGCCTCGGCCACGTAGTGCGGCACATGGACGGTGTAGCCCGCCGTCGGCAGGTCCGCCTCCTCGGCGCGCAGCTCGAGCATCTGCAGCAGCCCCGCGACGATGTCCGCCTCCGGGCTCCAGGTGGACAGCCCCTCGACGGCGTCGGCGCGGGACCCGTGGGTCGTGACCCCGAGCCGCCGCGTGTGCGGCACGGGCAGCGGGGCCGCGTCGAGGAAGGTGAGCGAGTCCACCTCCCACTCCTGCGCGAGGCCGAGCACGGCCTCCGTCACCGCCTGCCACCGGAAGTCCGGCTCGGGGCCGGACAGCAGCAGGAAGGGGTGGCCGAGCAGGTCCTCGACCAGCTGCACCTCGAGCGCGGGCAGGCGCAGATCACGGTAGCGGTCCCGGTCGAACCGGAGCCGGGGACGCCGGGCGCGGTAGTCGAACATCGAGTCGACGTCGAAGGAGACGACGGTCCGATGGGTCAGGTGCTCGTGCAGCGCGGCCCGCACCTGCCGAGCGACCCGGCCCGCGTCCATGTGCCCGGTCAGGGCCACGAGCATGCCCAGGCCGGGGGGCACGGGCGCCCCCTCATGACGGGTGTACAGCGGCGCGGCGTCCTGCACGTCTCGTTCCCCTTCCGGTGGTCCGTCTGCGGGAGAGCCGTCCCCGCCGCCCGGATGGCGGCGGACGCGGATCCCTCCCTGTCCTCTGGCGTCAGTCAACCACGGCACGGCACCCTCCTATTCCGCGCCCGCGCGCCCTGGACGGGCGCGCGAGCCCTCTGGCTAGGATGACGCGGGACGGCCCGGCCCACCCCGCCGGGCGCATCCCCCACCCCCGGAAGAGAGGCCCGTCCGTGATCACCCTGGACCGCCCGACCCTGACCGCCCGCGCCCTGGAGGACTTGACCGCCTCCGCCCTCGTGGTGGGGGTGGGCACCGGCCCGGACGGCCCCGTGCTCCTGACGGACGCGCTGCCGGCCGAGGCGGCCACCGCCCTCGAGGCCTCGTTCGAGCTGCTGGGCGTGCGGGGCGCCGAGGACGAGGTCCATCGCCTGCCGGGCCTGGGCGGCGTGCCGGTGCCGCTGCTGGTCCTGGCCGGCGTCGGCGGTCTGGACGACGACGGCGAGGCCGCGGACGAGTCCCTGCGCCGCGCCGCCGGGGCTGCCGTGCGCTCCCTGGCCGGCACCGACGCCGTGGCCCTGGCCCTGCCGGCCGACACCCCGGCCCGACTGGCCGCCGTCGCCGAGGGCGCCGTCCTGGGCGCGTACGCCTTCACCGCCCAGAAGTCCGAGCGCGCCCGCGCCGAGACGGACACGTCCCGTCCCGTCCGCGAGGTCGAGGTCGTCACCCCGCTCGCCGCCGCGGACGCCGACCCCGTGCTGCGCCGGGCCGCCGTCGTGGGCGACGCGGTCTGCGCCGTGCGCGACCTGGTGAACACGGCCCCCTCGCACCTCTACCCGGCCACGTTCGCGGACGCCGTCGCGGAGGACCTCGCGGACTCGTCCGTGAGCGTGGACGTGTGGGACGAGGACCGCCTGCGCGCCGAGGGCTTCGGCGGCATCCTCGCGATCGGCCAGGGCTCCTCCCGCCCGCCGCGGCTCGTGCGCATCGAGCACGCGCCGGCCGACGCCGCCGCGCACATCGCGCTGGTGGGCAAGGGCATCACCTTCGACACGGGCGGCATCTCGCTGAAGCCCGCCGCCTCGATGATGACGATGAAGTCGGACATGGCCGGCGCCGCCACCGTCTTCGCCGTCGTGCGCGCCGCCGCGGCCCTGGACGTCCCTGTGAAGGTGACCGGCTGGCTGGCGCTGGCCGAGAACATGCCCTCGGGCACCGCCATCCGCCCGTCCGACGTCATCACGATGTACGGCGGCAAGACCGTGGAGGTCATGAACACGGACGCCGAGGGCCGCGTCGTCATGGCCGACGCCCTCGTGGCGGCCACCGACGAGCGACCCGACGCGGTGCTCGACGTGGCCACCCTCACCGGTGCCCAGCTGGTCGCCCTCGGCGTGCGCCACACGGGCGTCATGGGTGACGACGCGCTGCGCGACGAGGTCGTCGCCGCGGCCGACGCGGCCGGGGAGCTCGCGTGGGGCATGCCCCTGCCGGAGCAGCTGCGCGCCTCGCTCACTTCGCGCGTCGCGGACATCTCCAACATGGGCGACCGCTTCGGCGGCATGATGACCGCCGCCACCTTCCTGCGCGAATTCGTCGACGCCGGACGGTCGGAGGGCGACGCCGCCGCACGGACCCCCTGGGCCCACCTCGACATCGCCGGCCCCTCCTTCAACGAGTCGGCCGCGTACGGCTACACCCCGCAGGACGCCACCGGCGTGATGGTGCGGACCCTGGTGGGTCTCATCGAGGGGCGTGCCCGGTAAGGTTGGTCCCGATGTCCACCGCGTCCCCGGCCGCGCGGCCCGCCGCCGACGGCCGGGGGTGGCGGTGACGCACCACCACCACGATCCACCGACCCCAGCACCAAGGAGCAACACCGTGGCCGACAAGGCAACCGCTCAGGAATTCGACGTCCTCGTCCTCGGCGGTGGCTCCGCCGGGTACGCCGCAGCCCTGCGTTCCGTGCAGTACGGCAAGTCCGTCGCCCTCGTGGAGAAGTCCAAGGTCGGCGGCACCTGCCTGCACTGGGGCTGCATCCCCACGAAGGCCTACCTGCACGCCGCCGAGGTGGCCGATGAGACCCGCAACGCCGCCAAGTTCGGCGTCAACGCGACCCTCGAGTCCGTGGACATGGCGAAGGTGCGCGACTACAAGGACGGCATCGTCGCCGGCAAGCACAAGGGCCTGGCCGGCCTGCTGAAGATGCGCAAGGTCCAGGTCATCGAGGGCGAGGGCAAGCTCGTCTCGAAGAACGAGGTCGAGGTCGACGGCACCCGTTACACGGCGGAGAACATCGTGCTGGCCTCCGGCTCCGTGGCCAAGACCATGGGCCTGCCCATCTCCAAGAAGATCATGACCTCCACGGAGGCCCTCGAGCTGGACTACACCCCGAAGTCGGCCATCGTGCTCGGCGGCGGTGTCATCGGCTCCGAGTTCGCGTCCCTGTGGAACTCCTTCGGCGTCGACGTCACCATCATCGAGGGCCTGAAGACCCTGGTCCCCAACGAGGACCCGGCGATCATCAAGGTCCTCGAGCGCGAGTTCAAGAAGAAGGGCATCAAGACCAACCTGGGCACGTTCTTCGACAAGGTCGAGGAGACCGACTCGGGCGTCAAGGTGACCCTCGCGGACGGCAAGGAGTTCGAGGCCGAGGTCTGCCTCGTCGCCGTCGGCCGCGGCCCGAACACCGAGGGCCTCGGCTACGAGGAGCAGGGCGTCAAGATGGACCGCGGCTTCGTCCTCACCGACGAGCGTCTGCACACCGGCGTCGGCAGCATCTACGCCGTGGGCGACATCGTTCCCGGTCTGCAGCTGGCGCACCGCGGCTTCCAGCAGGGCATCTTCGTGGCCGAGGAGATCGCCGGCAACAAGCCGATGGTCGTCGAGGACATCAACATCCCGAAGGTCACCTTCACCGAGCCGGAGATCATGTCCGTGGGCTACACCCAGCCCAAGGCGGAGGAGAAGTTCGGCAAGGACAACGTCGAGGTCGCCGAGTACAACCTGGCCGGCAACGGCAAGTCCTCGATCCTCGGCACCGGCGGCATCATCAAGATGATCCGCCAGAAGAACGGCCCGATCGTGGGCGTGCACGGCATCGGCAAGCGCATCGGCGAGCAGATCGGCGAGGCGCAGCTCATCGTGAACTGGGAGGCCTACCCCGAGGACGTCGCCCAGTTCGTGCACGCGCACCCCACGCAGAACGAGGCCCTGGGCGAGGCCGCCATGGCCCTGTTCGGCCACCCGCTGCACAGCTGACCCACCGCACTGACCATCCCGGGCCCGTGCGTCGGGCCCACCTCGCAACCCCGGGTGGGCGCCCCCGGCGCCCACCCCTCATGAGGAGCATCGGAACCATGTCTGAAACCGTGAACCTGCCCGCCCTGGGCGAATCCGTCACCGAGGGCACCGTGACCCGCTGGCTCAAGGCCGTCGGCGACGAGGTCGCCGTCGACGAGCCCCTGGTGGAGGTCTCCACCGACAAGGTCGACACCGAGATCCCGTCCCCCGTGGCCGGCGTGCTCGAGGAGATCCTGGTCGAGGAGGACGACACGGTCGAGGTCGGCGCCCCGCTGGCCACGATCGGCGACGGCTCCGGCGGCGGCTCCGCCGACGCGTCGGAGGACGACGCCGCGGCCGAGGAGCCCGCCGTCGAGGAGGCGCAGCAGGACGACGCCCAGCAGGAGCCCTCAGGCGAGCCGGCCCCGGAGGAGCGCGCCTCCACCGACCAGGGCTCGGACGAGGCCCCGTCGGCCGGCGGCGAGGCCTCCGAGGTCACCCTGCCCGCGCTGGGCGAGTCCGTGACCGAGGGCACCGTGACCCGCTGGCTGAAGTCCGTCGGCGACGAGGTCGAGGTCGACGAGCCGCTGCTCGAGGTCTCCACCGACAAGGTCGACACCGAGATCCCCTCCCCCGTGGCGGGCACCCTCCTGGAGATCCGTGCGGAGGAGGACGACACCGTCGAGGTGGGCGCCGTCCTCGCGCTCGTCGGCTCCGGCTCCGCCGGCGGCGGCTCCGCCCCGTCGGAGGGCTCCTCCGGTCAGGACGAGGCGTCCGCCGAGGAGATCGAGGACAAGGCGACCGAGGCCGAGGCCCCCGAGGAGACCGAGGAGGCCGCCGAGGCCGCCGGCGCCGAGAAGTCGGAGAAGACGCCCGAGGCGTCCCCGTCCGAGGAGGCCTCCCGGCGCGAGTCCGCTGAGCGCGACTCCGCGCAGGCCGAGTCCGCCGAGGCGCCCTCCGCCACCGAGCCCGGCCAGGGCTACGTGACCCCGCTGGTGCGCCGCCTGGCCCACCAGAACAACGTGGACCTGTCCACGGTCCGCGGCACGGGCGTCGGCGGCCGCATCCGCAAGCAGGACGTGCTCGCCGCCGCGCTGGCCTCGCAGGCCGCCGCGGGCGGGTCCGAGGCTCCGGCCGAGCAGGCCTCCGAGGCTGCCGCCCCGTCGTCGGCCCCGGCCGCTGCGTCCGCCCCGGCCGCGAGCTCCTCCGTGGACCCCTCGGTCCGCGGCGAGGTGGAGAAGGCGCCGCGCATCCGCCAGGTCATCGCCCAGCGCATGCGCGAGTCCCTCGACCTGTCCACCCAGCTCACCCAGGTGCACGAGGTGGACGTCACCCGCATCGTGCAGCTGCGCAAGAAGGCCAAGGCCTCCTTCCAGCAGCAGGCCGGCGTGAACCTGACGTACCTGCCGTTCATCACCAAGGCGGTCGCCGAGGCCCTCAAGCAGCACCCCAAGCTGAACGCGTCGTTCTCCGAGGACAACGAGGAGATCACCTACCACGCGTCCGAGGACATCGCGATCGCCGTGGACACGGAGAAGGGGCTGCTGGTTCCCGTCATCAAGGACGCCGGCTCCCTGAACCTGACGGGCCTCGCCCAGAAGATCGCCGACGTGGCCGAGCGCACCCGCACGAACAAGATCTCGCCGGACGAGCTCTCGGGCGGCACGTTCTCGATCACGAACATCGGCTCCGTGGGCGCGCTGTTCGACACGCCGATCATCAACCAGCCGCAGGTCGCGATCCTGGGCACCGGTGCGATCGTGAAGCGCCCCATGGTGGTGACCGACGCGGACGGCAACGACTCGATCGCCATCCGCCACATGATGTACCTGTCCCTGACCTACGACCACCGCCTGGTGGACGGGGCCGACGCGGGCCGCTTCCTGACGACGCTGCGTCAGCGTCTCGAGGGCGGCGAGTTCGCCAACGAGCTGGGTCTCTGACGGAAAGGGAGAAGGACTGTGGATATCCTGCACAGCATCCTGGTGGCCGTGCACATCGTGTCCGCCGCAGCGATCGTGGGCGGTTGGTTCGCGCACTTCCGCAACCCGACCGTCACCACCTCGCAGTGGTGGGGCTCCGTGGGCATGATCGTCTCCGGCGTGGTGCTTTTCGGCCTCGCCATGAGCGGGGAGCCGAACCACATGAAGCTGGGCGTCAAGTTCCTGATCGGCGTCATCGTCTTCGTGGCCGCCCTGATCGGCCGCCGCAAGTCCAACCGCGGGGAGGTCGTGCCCACGGGCCTGGCCCACGCGGTGGGCGGTCTGGGCCTGGTGAACATCCTGGTCGCCGTCCTCTGGCAGTGATCAGCCCAGGCGGCTGACGCCGCACCACGCCGCGGGCCCCGGGGAGCTTCTCCCCGGGGCCCGCGGCGTCCCCCCGTCTGGACCGCCGGCCTCCGGCGCTGGATCCGGGCCCGGGGTCAGCGCGGATCGACGGTCTCGACCCGCCACGTCCGACCCGCCGCGCCGCCGTCCCGCCCCTCGGGGCCCTCTCCGTGGCCGCTGCGCAGGACCAGCACGACCTCCTCGGCCGTCGCCTCCCGATGCGCCGCCACGCGTCCCGCGCGGTCCAGCACGGTGTGGGCCGACGTCCGGAGCACGGCGTCGACACGCAGCGCGTCGTCCCCGGCCCGCCGGGCGGGTCCGGCCTGCTCCACCGTCACCTCGAGGCCGGAGAAGGCGAACCCCTCGTCCGTCAGCCGGCGCAGCAGATCCCGGTCGTTCTCCCACGCCGGTCCCCCGGGCACGGCGTAGGCGTCCAGTCGCGCAGGCTCCGGGTCGATGAGCGCGGCAGTCCGGGCGTGGCCGACCGCGGCCAGCGCCTCGCCCACGTCGACGGCGTCCTCCCCGGCGGCGTCCTCCCCGGGGGCACCCGCGTCCGGCACCCTCGCCGGCGTCCCGCTCTCCGGCGTCCCGTCCGCCGGGCGCGCCGCGTCCACCGAGGTGCCGGCCGGCACCGCGCCCGCCGGCTCCGGCGCCCCCTCCGTCGCGTCGCCCAGGGACGCCGGCCACCACAGCCCGGCGGTGCCGCCGCCGACGGCCAGCGCGGTGGCCAGCCCGGCGGCCACGAGGACGCCCCGGCGTGGCGCCGCCCCCCGTCGGCGCGCGAGCGCGCGCCGTCTCGGAGCCGCGCGTCGTCCCCGGCGTCGCCGCGTGGGCCCGGAGCCCGGCAGCACCGTGGGCAGCAGGTGCGCCACCTCGGCGGGGGCGGCCTCTCCCAGCGGGACCGGCTCGGGCCGGGCCGTCGCGTATACGGCTGCGGCGGCCTCCTCCGCGCTCGGCCGCGCCGCCGGGTCCGGGGAGAGCGCCGCATCGAGCAGCAGCGCGAGCTCGGGGGACGCTTCGGGGACCAGGACGGGCAGCGGCGCCCGATGCCCGGCGGCGCCCGGCGCCCGACCGGTGAGCGCGTACCAGCCCAGGGCGGCCCACGCATGGACGTCACTCGGCGCCCCCACCGCCGGAGACGCCCCCGGTTCCGCCCCGGCCCCCTCCACCGCGGCGAGCGCCTCGGGGGCCGCGAAGCCCGGCGTCGCCCCGGCCCCCGACGCCCCGCCGACCACCCGGGCGACGCCGAGGTCGGCGAGGGCCGGGCTGCCGTCGACGCCGAACAGGACGTTCGCCGGGGACACGTCGCCGTGCACCACCCCCTCGCGGTGCAGGCACGCGAGAGCCTGGGCGATCGGGACGAGCACGGTGACGGCCTGCCCCGGGCTCAGGGGTCCGACCCGCTGCACCATGTCCTGCAGCGTGCCGGCCGCGCGGTGCTCGGTGAGGACCCCGAGGCCCCGGTCCGTCTCCACCACGCCGAGCACGCGCAGCAGATGGGGATGCGCGACCCGTCCGGCCTGCGCCTCCGCCGCCAGCGCATCCGGCGCCGCGCCGGCACGGGGCACCTTCAGGGCGGCCCGGACGCCCCGACCGTCCTCGACGAGCCAGACCTCCGCCTGGGCGCCCGCGCCGAGCAGCCGGACGGGTTCCCAGCCCGGGGCGCGCGGCGCAGCCGTGCCCGGCTCCGACGACCTCTCCGGTTCGGTCTCCGGCCCGCCGCCGACGCGTCCGGCCGCGCCGCCGTCCGCCTCGTCCCAGTCCCGCATCGGTCTCCCCTCTCCGCCGCGCCGTCCGTTCCAGCCCAGGGTGCCGCATGTCCCCGAGCGTCACGGCGGTTGTCCACAGGTCCGGGCCCGAGGACTACAGTGGACGTCATGCCCGAGACACCCCTGCCGCCCCTGCGCGTGCTCGGCCTGGCGCCCGACCTGGTGGACTACCACGCCGCCTGGGACGCCCAGCGCGCCCTGCACGCGGACGTCGTCGCCGGCCGCTCCGACGGCGAATTCCTCCTCCTGGAGCACGAAGCCGTCTACACGGCCGGTCGTCGCACCGAGGACGCCGAGCGCCCCACGGACGGCGCCCCCGTCGTGGACGTGGACCGCGGCGGCAAGATCACATGGCACGGGCCGGGCCAGCTGGTCGGCTACCCCGTGGTCCGGCTGCGCGACCGTGCCCACGTCAAGGACTACGTCTGGTTCCTCGAGGAGCTGCTGATCCGCACCGCCGCCGAGTTCGGCGTCACGGCCGTCCGCGTGGACGGGCGGGCAGGCATCTGGGTCCTCGCGGACCGGGACGACGACGGCACGGCCCGCCCGGACCGCAAGGTCGGCGCCATCGGCCTGTCCATCCACGACGGCGTCTCCATGCACGGCTTCGCGCTGAACTGCTCCAACTCCCTGGCCCCCTACGAGGGGATCATCGCGTGCGGCATCACGGACGCCGCCACCACCACCCTGTCGGTCGAGACGGGCCGGACCATCACGCCGGCCGACGTCGTCCCGGTGCTCACCCGTCATCTGGACGAGCTCGGGCCGGCGTACATCGCCGTCACCCCCACGGAAGGAATCCCCGCATGAGCCTCGCCCCCGAAGGCCGCCGCCTGCTGCGCGTGGAGGCGCGCAACGCCGAGGTGCCCGTCGAGCGCAAGCCCGAGTGGATCAAGGCCAAGGTCCACATGGGCCCCGAGTACATCGGCCTGAAGAACAAGGTCAAGTCCGCCGGCCTGCACACCGTGTGCGAGGAGGCCGGCTGCCCCAACATCTTCGAGTGCTGGGAGGACCGCGAGGCCACGTTCCTCATCGGCGGCGACATCTGCACCCGCCGGTGCGACTTCTGCGACATCACCTCCGGCAAGCCGCGTCCCCTGGACATGGAGGAGCCGCAGAAGGTCGCCGAGAACATCCGCGAGATGGACCTGCGGTACGCCACCGTCACGGGCGTGGCCCGTGACGACCAGAAGGACGGCGCGGCGTGGCTCTACGCGGAGACCATCCGCCGCATCCACGCGCTCAACCCGGGGACCGGCGTCGAGATCCTGCCGCCGGACTTCGGCGCGGTGCCGGAGCTCGTCCAGCAGGTGTTCGACGCGCGGCCCGAGGTGTTCGCGCACAACCTGGAGACGGTGCCGCGCATCTTCAAGCGCATCCGCCCGGCCTTCACATACGAGAAGTCCCTCAAGGTGCTCACGATGGCCAAGGCCGACGGGCTCGTCACCAAGTCCAACCTCATCCTGGGCATGGGCGAGGAGGACCACGAGATCGACCAGGCCCTGGTGGACCTGCACGAGGCCGGCTGCGACATCATCACCATCACGCAGTACGTGCGGCCCTCGAAGCTGCACCACCCCATCGACCGCTGGGTGAAGCCGCAGGAGTTCGTCCAGTGGTCCCAGCGCGCCGAGGAGATCGGCTTCCAGGGCGTCATGGCGGGCCCGCTGGTGCGCTCGTCGTACCGCGCGGGCAAGCTCTACGCGCAGGCCATGCAGCGCCTCGGCCGGACCCTGCCGGAGAACCTGGCGCACCTGGCCGGGGAGAAGACCGCCCGCCAGGAGGCCTCCGCCGTCGTCGCCCAGATGTCCTGAGCCGCCCGACTAGACTGGACCCCGTCATGACGAAGAACAGCCAGCCCCCCGCGTCCTCCTCCGGCTCCACCTCCGCCACGCTCAAGGAGGTCAAGGCCATGCAGCGCGAGCGTCGCCTCCGCGAGAAGGAGCAGGCGAAGGCCCAGCGCCGGGACAAGCGCGCCACGAAGGGCCCGGGCGTGATCTCCCAGCTCAAGCAGGCCTACGCCATGACCAAGGCGCACGACCCCAAGGTCGGACTGTGGATGCTGCTGGCCTTCCTGGGCGCCCTGGTCGTCGGCCTCGTCATCGGCTTCCTCCTGGACAACTGGATCACGTGGCTGCTCATCGCGATCCCGTTCGGTGTGCTCGCCGCCGTCGTCATCCTGAACCGGAAGGCGCGCCGCGCCGGGTTCGCCCAGCTCGAGGGCCGCCCCGGCGCCGCCGGCGCCGCGCTCTCCACGCTGGGCCGCGGCTGGATCGTGTCCGAGCAGCCGGCCGCCGTGAATCCGAAGACCCAGGACCTCGTCTACCGCGCCGTGGGCCGGCCGGGCGTCGTGCTGGTGACGGAGGGCCCCTCCCCCCGCGTCGCCGCGCTGGTGGTCAAGGAGGAGAAGGCCATGCGCCGCTTCCTGCCCGGCGTGCCCGTCACCGTGGTGGAGTCCGGCAACGGCCAGGGCCAGGTCCCGCTGCACGAGCTGCCCGGCACGCTCAAGGGCATGAAGAAGGCCCTCACGGCACAGGAGGTCCAGGCCGTGGACAAGCGCCTGACCGCGCTCAACACCAACCGACTGCCCATCCCCAAGGGCGTCGACCCGAACAAGGTGCGCCCGAGCCGCCGCGCGATGCGCGGCCGCTGAACCGGCCGCAGACGACAGGGGCGCCCCGCCGACGCACGGCGGGGCGCCCCTGTCGTGTGCGGGCGGGACGGTCACATGCGGATCTCGACGGTGTCCGCGAGCTTGTCGTGCATGCCGCGCCCGTCCGGCCCGACGACGACGGCCGGCAGCACGAGGCACAGCAGGGCCGTGCGCAGCAGGATCCGGAGCAGGCCGGCCGGGCGGCCGCCGACGCGGACGACCTGGATGCGGCACACGGCCTTGCCCACCGTGGTGGCCAGCAGGGTGAGACCGATCACGTGCATCGCGGCGAACACGAGGAGGGTGGCGATCGCGTCGGCGTCGAAGGCCAGCCACGAGATGCCCAGGGCGATGAACCAGTCGAGGACGAGGGCGCCCATGCGGCGGGCCGCCGTCGCCATGGAGGCCGGACCGCGCTCCGGCAGGCCGAGCAGGTCCCCCGGCCAGCGGCCGCCGGCGCGCCCCCCGCCGGGACCGTCCACCCAGCCGGCCAGATCGCGGCGCGTGATCAGCGGCTCCGCTCGGCCGGTCGTCTCGGTGCGGTCCTGGGGGTCGGGTGCTCTGCGTGCCACCCCACCAGCGTAGTGCGCGACCACGGCACGCGCGCCGGTCTGGCGGGGCCACGCCGGGCGCGTAGTATAGAGGCGTCCGCCGTCGCAGGCGTCGCCGCCACACACAGGAAGGCCAGGAGCGAACCATGTTCACCTCCCCCCAGGAAGTCCTCACGTACATCAGGGAAGAGGGGGTCGAGTTCGTCGACGTCCGCTTCACCGACCTCCCCGGGCTGCAGCACCACTTCAACGTGCCCGCCTCGAGTGTCGACGAAGACTTCTTCGTCACCGGCCAGCTCTTCGACGGCTCCTCCATCCGGGGCTTCGCCGGCATCGCCGAGTCCGACATGCAGCTCATCCCGGACGTCGCGACGGCCTTCGTGGACCCCTTCCGGGTCCGCAAGACCCTCACGATGAACTTCTCCATCGTGAACCCCCGCACCGGCGAGCCCTACCTGCGCGACCCGCGCGGCGTGGCCCAGCGCGCGGAGGCCTACCTGAGCTCCTCCGGCATCGCCGACACGGCGTTCTTCGCCCCCGAGGCCGAGTTCTTCATCTTCGAGGACGTCCGCTACGAGTCCTCCCCCCGCGGCTCGTTCTACGCCGTGGACTCGGACGAGGCCTGGTGGAACGCCTCCCGCGAGGACGAGGGCGGCAACCTGAGCCACAAGACCGGCCTCAAGGGCGGCTACTTCCCCGTCTCCCCCACGGACAAGCAGGCCGACCTGCGCGACGAGATCTGCGCCGTCCTCGCCGAGGTCGGGCTCACCGTGGAGCGCTCGCACCACGAGGTGGGCGCGCCCGGCCAGGCCGAGATCAACTACCGCTTCAACACGCTGACCCACTCGGCGGACGACCTGCAGAAGTTCAAGTACGTCGTCAAGAACGTCGCCAACATGTTCGGCAAGTCCGCGACCTTCATGCCCAAGCCCGTCTTCGGCGACAACGGCTCCGGCATGCACTGCCACCAGTCCCTGTGGAACGGCGGCGAGCCGCTGTTCTTCGACGAGAAGGGCTACGCGAACCTCTCGGACACCGCCCGCTGGTACATCGGCGGCCTGCTGAAGCACGCCTCCGCGGTCCTGGCCTTCACCAACCCCACGGTGAACTCCTACCGCCGCCTGGTGCCGGGCTTCGAGGCCCCCGTGAACATGGTTTACTCGCAGGGCAACCGCTCGGCGGGCATCCGCATCCCGATCACCGGCTCCAACCCGAAGGCCAAGCGCATCGAGTTCCGCGCCCCGGACGCCTCGGGCAACCCGTACCTCGCGTTCGCCGCGCAGCTGATGGCCGGCCTGGACGGCATCCGCAACCGCATCGAGCCGGCCGAGCCGATCGACAAGGACCTCTACGAGCTGCCGGCGGAGGAGGCCGCCGACATCCAGAAGGCACCCGCCACCCTGGACGAGGCCCTGAACGCCCTCGAGGAGGACCACGAGTTCCTCCTGGCCGGCGACGTGTTCACCGAAGAGCTGATCGAGACCTGGATCGCGTACAAGCGCGAGATGGAGATCGCCCCGCTGGCCCTGCGCCCGAACCCCTACGAGTTCGAGCTGTACTACTCGGTCTGATCCGCCCGCCGCGGCCCCGACGACGGCCGTTCGTCTCCCACGCCGGAGGCGGGCGGCCGTCGTCGTGCCCGGCCGCGGAATAGTCCGGGGCCGGTGGTCGCTGGATCTGTGGAGACCTCCGCCCGGCCGGGCGGCCCGCAGACCAGGAGCACCATGACCGAGCACACCGCCCCCACCCCCCTGCCGCTGTCCCTGCTGGACCTCGCCCTCGTCCGCGACGGCGCCCCGATGGGCGAAGCCTTCGCCGAATCCGTGGAGCAGGCCCGCGTCGCCGAGGCCGCCGGCTTCCGGCGCGTCTGGTACGCGGAGCACCACAACATGCCCTCCATCGCCTCCTCCGCCACGGCCGTACTCATCGCGCACGTGGCCGCCCACACCGACTCGATCCGCCTCGGCTCCGGCGGCGTCATGCTGCCCAACCACTCGCCGCTGGTGATCGCCGAGCAGTTCGGCACCCTGGCCGAGCTGCACCCCGGCCGCATCGACCTGGGCCTGGGTCGCGCCCCCGGCACCGACCAGCGGACGCTGCAGGCGCTGCGCCGAGATCCGTCGGCGGCCGAGCGCTTCCCGCAGGACGTGCTCGAGCTGCAGGGCTACCTCACCGGCCAGAGCCTGATCCCCGGCATCGACGCCTACCCCGGCAAGGGCACCAACGTGCCGCTGTACATCCTCGGCTCCTCGGCGTTCGGCGCCCAGCTGGCCGCGCAGCTCGGCCTGGGCTACGCGTTCGCGAGCCACTTCGCACCGCAGATGCTCGAGCATGCGGCGCGCCTGTACCGGGAGCACTTCGAGCCCTCCGAGGCCCTCGCGGAGCCGCACTTCATCGCGGCGGCCAACGTGATCGCCGCGGACACCGAGGAGGTGGCCGAGCGGGAGTGGCAGGCCGCGCAGCGGGCGCGCATCCGGATGATGCTCGGCCGGGGCCGCACCCTCACCGACGACGAGGTCGAGATGCTGCTGCACTCCCCCGCCGGTCAGCAGGTGCTCGGGATGCTCGAGTGCACGGCCGTGGGCACCGGCCCGACGACGGCGGCGTGGCTGCACGACTTCGCGGCGCGGGTCCAGGCGGACGAGCTGATCATCACGACGGCGGCCCAGGACGCCGGCGTGCGGCGACGCACCCTGGAGCTGCTCGGGGAGCACGTCGTGCGCGCCTGAGCCGGCGCTCGCGACACCGGAGCACGGCCGGCCCGCCACCCCGTCGAGGTGGCGGGCCGGCGTCGTTCAGAGCCCGTAGAACCGGGTCTCGAACACCTGACGGGCCAGGCGGGTCACCCGCAGGTAGCGCTCCTCGAGCTCCCCGCCGGCCGTGCCCACCCCGCTGAGGCGGGCCACGGCCTCGAGGTCGCGCATGTTCGTGGGCAGCACGTCCGAGACCTTGCCCGTCCACAGCAGCAGGGCGGCGCGGATCCGGGTGGCCAGCAGCCACGCCTCCTCCAGCACGGCGACCTCGGCCTCGGGCAGCAGCCCGTGCCGGGCGATCGCCCGCAGGGCCGGCAGCGTGCCGGTGACCCGCAGGTCCTCGACCTCTCCCGCGTGGCGCAGCTGCAGGGACTGCACCAGCCACTCCACGTCCGAGAGCCCGCCGCGGCCGAGCTTGACGTGCCGGGAGGGGTCCGCGCCGCGGGGCAGGCGCTCGGCCTCCACACGGGCCTTGATGCGCCGGATCTCCCGCGCGTCCGCGGTGGTCAGGTCCCCGGCGTAGCGGACCCCGTCGGCCCACCGCCGGAAGTCGGTGGCGAGGTCGTCGTCGCCGGCCAGGGGCCGGGCGCGCAGCAGCGCCTGACGCTCCCACACCTCCGCCCAGCGCCCGTAGTACTCCCGGTACGAGTCCAGGGTGCGCACGAGCGGCCCCTGGCGCCCCTCGGGGCGCAGGTCGGCGTCCACCTCGAGCGGCCGCTCGCCGGGCAGCGGCGGGGTCGCGGGGCGGTGCAGCAGGGACATCAGCGTCCGCACGACCTCCTCGGCCTGCTCGCGCGCCCGCCCCTCGTCGACGCCGGGGCGTGGCCGGTGCACGAACAGGGCGTCGAGGTCCGAGCCGTAGGTGATCTCCCGGCCGCCCTGGCGGCCCATGGCCACCACGAGCACGTCGGTGAGCGGGTCGGCGTCCCCGACGACGGCGCGCGAGGCCACGCGCAGGGCGCCGACGACGGTGATCTGGTCGATGTCCGACAGGGCCCCGGTGACGGCCTCGAGGTCCAGCAGCCCCGAGATGTCCGCCAGGGCCACGCGCAGGGTCTCGCTGCGGCGCACCTGCCGCACGTGGCGGACGGCGGCCGGGGCCTCCTGCGCGGCCACGCGGCGGTCGAGCCGCGCGTCGACCTGGCGCCAGAGCTGTATGGCGCCCCGGGGGTCGAGCTCCCGGTCGTCCCCCACCCAGGCCACGGCCTCGGGCGAGTGCTCGAGCAGGTCCCCCACGAACCGGGAGCCGGACAGGACCAGGCACAGCCGCCGGGCGGCGTCCGAGGAGTCGCGGAGCATCCGCAGATACCAGGCCGTGCCGCCCAGCGACTCGGAGAGCCGGCGGAAGGCGAGCAGGCCGCCGTCGGGGTCGGCGCCCCGCGCGAACCACCCGAGCATGGCCGGCAGCAGCTGCCGCTGGACCGCGGCCCGGCGCGAGACGCCCTGCGTGAGGGCCTCGATGTGCCGCAGGGCGCCCTGCGGGTCGCGGTAGCCCAGCGCCGCCAGGCGGTCGCGGACGGCCTCCGCGGACAGCCGCACGTCCTCGGCGGACAGGGCGGCCGTCGTCGACAGCAGCGGCCGGTAGAACACGGTCTCGTGGAGACCGCGCACGGCGCGGCGCACGCGCGTGAACTCGGCCTGGAGGTCCTCGCCGGTGGCGGGGCCCCGGTCGGCGGCGCCGCGCATCGACCGGGCGACGACGCGGCGGGCCTCCTCCTTGACCGGCATCAGGTGGGTGCGCCGCAGGTGCACGAGCTGGATGCGGTGCTCGAGGGTGCGCAGCCACCGGTAGTGCTCGTCGAACGCCCGCGCGTCTCGCGTGGTGACGTAGGAGGCGGCGTGCAGCGCCCGCACCGCGTCGAGCGTGCCGCGCACCCGCAGCGACTCGTCCGCACGGCCGTGCACGAGCTGGAGCAGCTGGGCCGTGAACTCGACGTCGCGCAGACCGCCGGGCCCGAGCTTGATCTCCCGCTCGCGCTCCGCGGGGGCGAGGGTGTCCAGGACCCGGGCGCGCATGGCCCGGACGGACTCGACGAACCCGTCGCGCGCGGAGGACTCCCACACCCGGGGCCAGATTTCCGCGATGTAGCGCTCGCCGAGCTGTGGCGAGCCCGCGATCGGGCGGGCCTTGAGCAGGGCCTGGAACTCCCAGCCGTGGGCCCAGCGGCGGTAGTACTCGGCGTGGGACTCCACGGTGCGGCTCAGGGCGCCGTCCTTGCCCTCGGGACGCAGGTTGGCGTCGACTTCCCACAGTCCCGGCTCGGGGGCCGCACCCTGGATCACGCGGCCGATGCCCGCGGCCAGCTCGGCCGCGAGCGCGGCGGCGCGCGGCCCGTCCGGGACCTGGGCGTCGGGGTCCGCGCCGTCCGCGGCCTCGCGGACGGCGTGGGCGAACACGACGTCCACGTCCGAGACGTAGTTGAGCTCGCCGGCGCCGCACTTGCCCATGCCGATCACGGCGAGGTCCAGGCGGTCCACCACGGGGCCCTCCCGCTCGGTGAGGACGGCCCGTGAGACGGCGAGCGCCGCGTCCACGGCGGCGCCGGCCAGGTCCGCGAGCCAGCGGCCCACCGAGGGCATGGCCGCCGTGGGCTCGGCGGAGTCGAGGTCGCGCAGGGCGATCGCGGCCAGCTGGCGGCGGTAGGCGCGGCGCAGGGCGACGGCGGCGTCCTTGCCGGTGACGGCCGCGAGGGGGCGGTCGGCGTCCGGGTCGGCGCCCACCGAGTCCAGGAGCAGGCGGCGCAGGGCGGCGGACGCATCACCCCAGGGCTCGCCGGCGGTCGGGTCGGGCTGGGCGAGGGCGGGCGCGGTGGCGGCGGCCGCGTCCGGGTCGAGGACGAGGTCCAGGTGCTCGGGACGGCGGATGAGGAACTCGCCGAGGGCCTCGGAGGCGCCGAGCAGCCGCAGCAGGCGGGCCGTCGTCCCGGGGTCCCGGAGGGCGTGGTGGACGCGGGGCTCGCGCTCGGCCAGGCGCACCCACAGCAGCAGGGCCCGGTCGGGATCGGCGGCGTGGCCGAGGAGCTCGACGAGGGGACGCACGTCCACGCCCTCGAACTCGGGCGAGGTGAGCAGCGTCTGCACGCGGCCGGCGTCGGCGACGCCGGCGTGCGCGAGGGTGCGGCGGTCCGGGGCGTCGGCGGTCGCCGCGTCGGGCAGGGCGGACACGGCCGGCGCCTCAGAGGCCGGAGAGGTAGCGCCGCAGCTCGTACGGCGTGACCTCCACCCGGTAGTCGTCCCACTCCTGGCGCTTGTTGCGCAGCAGGGCGTCGAAGACGTGCTCGCCCAGCACGGACGCCACGAACTCGGACTCCTCGGCGGCGCGCAGGGCGTCGTGCAGGGTGCCGGGCAGGGGGACGTGGCCGAGCACGCGCCGCTCGTGGGTGGTGAGCGCGCTGACGTCCTCGGCGGCGGACTCGGGCAGCTCGTAGCCCTCCTCGATGCCCTTCAGGCCGGCGGCCAGCAGCAGCGCGTAGGCCAGGTACGGGTTGGCCGAGGCGTCGATGCCGCGGTACTCGATGCGGGCCGAGCCGGCCTTGTCCGGCTTGTACAGGGGAACGCGCACGAGGGCGGAACGGTTGTTGTGCCCCCACGAGGTGTACGACGGGGCCTCTCCCCCGCCCCAGAGACGCTTGTAGGAGTTGACGAACTGGTGGGTCACCGCGGTGATCTCCACGGAGTGGCGCAGCAGGCCCGCGATGAACCGGCGGCCCGTGACGGAGAGCCGGAACTCGTCCGCGGGGTCGTAGAACGCGTTCGCGTCGCCCTCGAAGAGGGAGAAGTGGGTGTGCATGCCGGAGCCCGGGTGGTGGGAGAACGGCTTGGGCATGAACGTGGCGTAGGTGCCCTGGGCGGCGGCGACCTCCTTGACGACGGTCCGGAACGTCATCACGTTGTCCGCCGTCGTGAGCGCGTCCGCCGCGCGCAGGTCGATCTCGTTCTGGCCGGGGCCGTTCTCGTGGTGGCTGAACTCGACGGAGATGCCCATGCCCTCGAGGAGGCTGACGGCGTCGCGGCGGAAGTCGGCCGCGTCGGAGCCGGGCACGTTGTCGAAGTAGCCCGCGCGGTCCACGGGCACCGGCTCCCCGTCCGGGCCGGGCTGGTCCGACTGCAGGAGGTAGAACTCGATCTCCGGGTGGGTGAAGCACGTGAAGCCCCGATCGGCGGCCCGGTCCAGCACGCGGCGCAGCACGTGCCGCGGGTCGGCGGGGGCGGGGCGGCCGTCCGGGGTGAGCACGTCGCAGAACATCCGGGAGCTCTGTTCCTGGTCGCCGCGCCAGGGCAGGATCTGGAAGGTCGAGGGATCGGGCTGCAGCAGCATGTCCGACTCGGAGATGCGGGTGTATCCGTCGATCGAGGAGCCGTCGAAGCCCAGGCCCTCCGTGAAGGCGTTCTCCACCTCGGCCGGAGACAGGGCCACCGACTTCAGGGTGCCGATCACGTCCGTGAACCAGAGCCGGACGAACTTGACGTCCCGGTCCTCGATGGTGCGGAGCACGTAGTCCTGCTGTCGATCCATGCCGCCACTCTAGACGCGCCGCGTAGACTCCGGCCCATGTCTGCTCCCCAGTCCCCCCGGCAGCCTGACGACACCGCCCCCTACGGTCCGCCCGCCCCGTCCCGGTACCGGACGGTCCACCTGCAGCGGGCCAAGGACGAGGGCCGGCGCTTCGCGATGCTCACCACCTACGACGCGATGACGGCGGCCCTGTTCGACGAGGCCGGCGTCGAGGTGCTGCTCGTGGGCGACTCGGTGGGCAACACCGTGCTGGGCCATCCCACCACCCTGCCGGTCACCCTGGACCAGATGATCCTGTTCACCCAGGCCGTGGTACGCGGTGCCGAGCGTGCCCTCGTGGTCGCGGACCTGCCCTTCGGCTCGTACGAGGCCTCCCCGCGGCAGGCCGTCGAGTCGGCCGTGCGCCTCGTGAAGGAGTCCGGCGCGCACGCCGTCAAGGTGGAGGGCGACGAGCGCTTCGCCGAGCACGTGGCCGCGATGACGGCAGCCGGCGTCGCGGTCATGGCCCACATCGGCTTCACCCCGCAGTCCGAGCACGTGCTCGGCGGCTACCGGGTGCAGGGCCGCGGCGCGGGGGCGGCCGAGCGGATGACGGCGTCGGCCCGGGCCCTCGAGGCCGCGGGGGCGTTCGCCGTCCTGATGGAGATGGTCCCCTCGGACGTCGCCGCCGCCGTCGACGCCGCGCTGCGGGTGCCCACCGTGGGCATCGGCGCGGGCCCGGGCACCACGGGCCAGGTGCTCGTGTGGCAGGACATGCTCGGCCTGCGCGAGGGACGGGTGCCCCGGTTCGTCCGTCAGTACGCCCGTCTGCACGAGGTCGTGGGCGACGCGGTCCGGGCCTATCGCGCGGACGTGCTCGACGGCGCGTTCCCGGCCCCGGAGCACGGCTTCGAGGGCTGAACCCGCCCCGTGAGACGACCGGGCCCCCGTCCGAGGGACGGGGGCCCGGCGTCGTCCGGCGCCGCGGTCAGGAGGCGTCGTCGACGGGACGGCTGTCCCAGTCGTCGTCGCGCTCGTCCCAGGCGTCGGCGGTCTCGTTGTTCGCCCGCACGCGGTCCATCGCGGCCTGGGCCTCCTCGCGGGTGCCGAACGGGCCCAGCAGCTGGGACCAGTCCGACTGGGCGCCCACCTCCACCTGATGCGTGTTGACGTTGTACCAGAACTCGCTCGTCTCGGTCATGGGGGCCACAGTAGCCGGGCCGATAGGCTGGAGGACATGTCCCAGCGTCAGAACCCCGTCGCCCCGTCCAGCCACAACGGTCCCCGCCCTGCGGGCCCCACCGCGCCGGAGCCCGGGTCGCTCGCCCCCGTCGGCACGCTGACGCCCGGGGCCCCGTCCCCCGCCCCGCCCGTGCCGGCCGCGATCCCGCGCCCCGAGTACGTCGGCAAGGCCACCCCGGACGAGGGCAAGGCCTCGGACGTCTACGACGCCGCCGGCGTCGCGCGGATCCGCGCCG
This sequence comes from Micrococcus sp. UYEF5, assembly GCF_040546065.1. Lineage (NCBI taxonomy): Bacteria > Bacillati > Actinomycetota > Actinomycetes > Micrococcales > Micrococcaceae > Micrococcus > Micrococcus sp. UYEF5. The sequence continues at coordinate 59,731 of NZ_JBEPNB010000002.1, read as the reverse complement.
CCGGCCGCCTGGCCGCGCAGGCCATGGAGCACACCGCCGCCCACATCCGCCCGGGCGTCACCACGGACGAGCTGGACCGGATCGCGCACGCCTTCCTCGTGGAGCGCGGCGCCTACCCGTCCTGCCTGGGCTACCGCGGCTTCCCGCGGTCCATCTGCACCTCGATCAACGAGGTCATCTGCCACGGCATCCCGGACGGCACCGTCCTGGAGGACGGGGACATCGTCAACCTGGACATCACCGCGTACCTGGACGGCGTCCACGGGGACCACAACCGCACCTACCTGGTCGGCGACGTGGACGAGGAGTCCCGGCTGCTCGTCGAGCGCACCGAGGAGGCCCTGCGCCGCGGCATCCGCGCCGTGAAGCCCGGCCGTCAGGTCAACGTGATCGGCCGCGCCATCGAGTCCTACGCCAAGCGCTTCGGCTACGGCGTGGTGCGCGACTTCATCGGCCACGGCGTGGGCGTGGACTTCCACTCCGGCCTCGTGATCCCCCACTACGACGCGGCCCCGGCCCACGACCGCCTGCTCGTGCCCGGCATGGTGTTCACCATCGAGCCGATGCTCACCCTCGGCACGATCGAGTGGGACCAGTGGGACGACGGCTGGACCGTGGTGACCCGCGACCGCCGTCGCACCGCGCAGTTCGAGCACACGATCGTGGTCACGGACGACGGCGCGGAGATTCTCACGCTGCCGTGACCCGGCACTAAGCTGGGGGCCGTGACGACGCACACCAGCACCGCCCAGCGCTCCTCCAAATACCCCACGACGATCGGCATCGACGTCGGGGGGACCGGCATGAAGGGCGGCCTGGTCCGCCTCGGGTCGGGGCCGAAGGCGGGCACCCTGCGCGGGGACCGCTTCCGCATCCCCACGCCGCAGCCGGCCATGCCCGAGCCCGTGGCGGCGACCCTGGCGGCCATCACCGCCGAGCTCGACGGGCGCGAGAAGGCGCCGAAGCCCTCCGCCCCGCTGGGCGTGTGCTTCCCCTCGATCGTCAAGGACGGGGTGTGCCTGTCCGCGAACAACATCGACCACTCGTGGATCGGCACGGACCTGCGCGGCAGGTTCGAGGAGCACCTGCGCCGCCCCGTGACCGTGGTCAACGACGCCGACGCGGCCGGCCTCGCGGAGGCCCGCTACGGGGCCGGGCGGGGCGTGCGCGGCCTGGTGCACGTGATCACCCTCGGCACCGGCATCGGCGGCGCGATGATCCACGACGGCGTGCTCGTCCCGAACTTCGAGGTCGGCTCCCTGGAGCTCGACGGCGTGATGGCCGAGTCGCGGGCCTCCGCGAAGGCCCGGGAGCGCGATCAGCTCAGCTGGGCCGAGTACGCCGAGCGACTGCAGCGCTTCTTCTCCCACGTGGAGCGGATCTTCTCGCCCGACCTGTTCATCGTCGGCGGCGGCATCTCCAAGCGGCCGGACGACTACCTGCCGCTGCTGCGCCTGCGCACCCCGATCGTCCCGGCCCAGCTGCAGAACAACGCGGGCATCGTGGGCGCCGCCCTGGCCGCGCACGGCTCGCTCGCCGACGGCAACTGAGGGCGCAGACACCGAGGGCGGTTCCGGCTTCCCCTCCGGAACCGCCCTCGGCAGTCTTGCCGGGCCGACCGAGGTCGGCCCGGGGATCACTGTAGCGTCTGGAGGCCGTGCGCACCACTGCACCGTCGATCCCGGCGGCGCCGTCGCATCGGCCCAGGTCAGCGGGTGAACAGCCGCGGCTGCACGGCGGGACGGCCGCGGTCGTCCCCGTCACCGGCCCGGAGCTCGGCGATGGCCTCCTCGAAGTCGTCGAGGGACTCGAAGTCCCGGTAGACGGAGGCGAAGCGCAGGAAGGCCACCTGGTCGAGACGGCGCAGCGGATCGAGGATGGCCAGGCCGACGTCGTGGGCGTCCACCTCGGCGTTGCCCGTGGCACGGACCGTCTCCTCGACCTCCTGGGCGAGCATGGCCAGGTCGTCGCTCGTCACCGGCCGCCCCTGGCACGCCTTCCGGACGCCGTTGATCACCTTGGAGCGGTCGAACGGCTCCGCCACCCCGGAGCGCTTGACGACGGTCAGGGCGGTGGTCTCCATGGTGGTGAACCGCTTGCCGCAGGCCTGACACTGCCGACGCCGACGGATGGCGGAGCCGTCGTCGAGGGAGCGCGAATCCACCACGCGCGAGTCCTCATGGCGGCAGAACGGGCAGTGCATCAGCTCTCTCCTCCTGGGCGGGGCACTCCCATGCTACGTCCGCTCAGCCGAGGCAGGCCGGACCCAGCAGGATCTTGAGGTCGCCGAACAGCGCCGGGTTCGGGCTCACCCGGAACTGCGGGCCCAGCTGGAACTCCTGCGTGGCACGCTGGCCCACCAGGGACAGCCGCACCTCCGAGGAGCCCTCATGGGTGCGCAGCACGTCCGCCAGCTGGCCCATGACCTGCTCCGTGGCCTTGAACGCTGGCAGCGTGATCCGCACGGGGCCGCCGGGGCCGTCCGAGAGCTCCGGGATGGTCAGCTCCATCGCCGACAGGGACACCGACCCGTCGTCCCGGCGCTGCACCCTGCCCTTGACGGCGACGACGAGGTCCTCGGCCAGCATCATCGCGATGGGCGCGTACACCTGGCCGAAGAACATGACGTCCATCGAGCCGCCGAGGTCCTCGATCTCGCAGCGCGCGTACGCGTTGCCCGAGGACTTGGCGATGCGGCGCTCGAGCGTGGTGATCAGGCCCGCGATGGTGACGATCGCGCCGTCCGCGGGCCCGTCGTCGTCGAGGACGCGGGTGATCTGGACGTCGGCGTGCTGGGCCAGGACGCCGTCGAGGCCCTGCAGCGGATGGTCGGACACGTACAGACCCAGCATCTCGCGCTCGAACGCGAGCTTCTCCTTCTTGGCCCACTCCGGCAGGTCCGGGACGGCGACGCCGTCCGCGGCGTCGGAGTCGTCCTCGTCGCCGCCGCCGAGCGCGAACAGGTCGAAGGTGAACTCGCCGTGGTCCTCCTTGCGCTTCTGCGCCACGGTGGCGTCCACGGCCTCCTCGTGCACGGCCAGCAGGGCGCGGCGGGCGTAGCCGAGGGAGTCGAAGGCGCCGGCCTTGATCATGGACTCGATGGTGCGCTTGTTGCACACCACGAGCGGCACCTTCGCCAGGAAGTCGCCGAAGCCCGTGTACGAGCCCTTCTCCTCGCGCCCCTGGACCATGCCCTTGACCACGTTGGCGCCCACGTTGCGGACGGCGCCCATGCCGAAGCGGATGTCCCGGCCGACGGGGGTGAAGGTCAGGTGGGACTCGTTCACGTCCGGGGGCAGCACGGTGATGCCCATGTGGCGGCACTCGTTGAGGTACATGGCCAGCTTGTCCTTGTCGTCGCCCACCGAGGTGAGCAGCGCGGCCATGTACTCCGCCGGGTAGTGCGCCTTGAGGTAGGCCGTCCAGTAGGAGACCAGGCCGTAGGCGGCCGAGTGCGCCTTGTTGAACGCGTAGTCCGAGAAGGGCAGCAGGATGTCCCACAGGGCCTTCACCGCGGCCTCCGAGTAGCCGCGGTCCAGCATCCCCTGGTGGAACGCCTCGTACTGCTTGTCCAGCTCCGACTTCTTCTTCTTGCCCATCGCACGGCGCAGGATGTCGGCCTGGCCGAGCGAGTAGCCCGCCACCTTCTGGGCGATCGCCATGACCTGCTCCTGATACACGATCAGGCCGTAGGTGGTGTCCAGGATCTCCCGCAGCGGCTCCTCCAGCTCCGGGTGGATCGGGGTGATCTCCTGCTGCCCGTTCTTGCGCAGCGCGTAGTTGGTGTGCGAGTTCGCGCCCATGGGGCCGGGGCGGTACAGGGCGATGGTCGCCGAGATGTCCTCGAAGTTGTCCGGGCGCATCATCTTCAGCAGCGAGCGCATGGGCCCGCCGTCGAGCTGGAACACGCCGAGGGTGTCGCCGCGGGCCAGCAGCTCGTAGGCCGCCGGGTCGTCCACGTCGAGGGTCTCCAGGTCCAGGTCCACGCCCTGGTTCGCCTTCACGTTCTCGAGCGCGTCCGAGATGATCGTGAGGTTGCGCAGCCCCAGGAAGTCCATCTTGATCAGGCCCAGGGACTCCGCCATCGGGTAGTCGAACTGCGTGATGACCTGGCCGTCCTGCAGGCGGCGCATGATCGGGATGACGTCGATCACCGGCACCGAGGACATGATCACGCCGGCCGCGTGCACGCCCCACTGCCGCTTCAGGCCCTCGAGACCCTTGGCGGTCTCGAAGACCTCCTTCGCCACCGGGTCCGTCGCGATCAGCTCGCGGAAGGGCGCGGCCTCCCCGTAGCGCGGGGCCGCGGGGTCCTCGATGTCCTTGAGCGGGATGTCCTTGGCCATCACCGCCGGCGGCAGCGCCTTGGTGAGGGACTCGCCCATCGAGAAGGGCTGGTCCATCACGCGGGCCGAGTCCTTCAGGGCCTGCTTGGTCTTGATGGTGCCGTACGTGACGATCATGGTGACGCGCTCGTCGCCGTACTTGCGGGTGACGTAGTCGATCACCTCGGAGCGACGGCGGTCGTCGAAGTCGACGTCGAAGTCGGGCATGGACACGCGGTCCGGGTTGAGGAACCGCTCGAAGATCAGCCCGTGCTTGAGCGGGTCCAGGTCCGTGATGCGCAGCGCGTACGCCACCATCGATCCGGCGCCCGAGCCGCGGCCCGGGCCCACCCGGATGCCGTTCTCCTTGGCCCAGTTGATGAAGTCGGCCACGACGAGGAAGTACCCGGGGAAGCCCATCGAGATGATGACGTCCAGCTCGTAGTCCGCCTGCTTGCGCACGTGGTCCGGCACGCCGTCCGGGTAGCGGTAGGCCAGACCGGAGGCGACCTCCTTGATGAGCCAGCTGGTCTCGTCCTCGCCCTCCGGCGTGGGGAAGACCGGCATGTAGTTGGCCTTCGTGTCGAACTCGACCTCGCACCGCTCGGCGATGAGCAGCGTGTTGTCGCAGGCCTCGGGCAGCTCCGCGAACAGCTCGCGCATCTGCCGCGGGGACTTCAGGTAGTACTCGGTGCCGGAGAACGCGAAGCGGGAGCCGCCCTGGTCGTAGCTGGGCTCGTTGAGCTTCGAGCCCGACTGCAGGGCCAGCAGCGCCTCGTGCGCCTTGGCGTCGTGCTCGTGGGTGTAGTGCAGGTCGTTCGTGGCCACGAACGGCAGGCCCAGGTCCTTGGCGAGCCGCCGCAGGTCCGTCATCACCCGGCGCTCGATGTCGAGGCCGTGGTGCATGATCTCGCAGTAGTAGTTGTCCTTGCCGAAGATGTCCCGGAAGTCCGAGGCCGCCTGCATCGCCTCCCGGTACTGGCCCAGGCGCAGGCGCGTCTGCACCTCGCCGGAGGGGCAGCCCGTGGTGGCGATCAGGCCCTTCGAGTACTGGCTCAGCAGCTCCCGGTCCAGCCGCGGCCACTTGGCGTACACCGAGTCCAGCGAGGCGATCGAGCCCATCCGGAACAGGTTGTGCATCCCCTCGGTGGTCTCGCTCAGCAGCGTCATGTGCGTGTACGCACCGCCGCCGGACACGTCGTCCCCCCGCTGGTGGGGCTCGCCCCAGCGGGTCTTCTCCTTGTCCGTGCGGTGCTGCTGCCCGGGGGCCACGTAGGCCTCGAGCCCGATGATCGGCTTGACGCCCGCCGCCGTCGCCTTGGACCAGAAGTCGTAGGCGCCGAAGAGGTAGCCGTGGTCCGTGATGGCCAGCGAGTCCATGCCCAGCCGCTGAGCCTCGGCGAACAGGTCGTCCAGCTTCGCGGCGCCGTCGAGCATGGAGTACTCGGTGTGCGTGTGCAGGTGGACGAAGCCGCCGTCCTTCACGGCGTCGGCGCGGGCGTCGGCGGACACGGTCATGCGGGGTGGGCCTTTCGACGGGGAGGACGGCGGGGCCGCACCAGCCTACTCGTGGTGCCCGGGCGGCGGGGCCGGACCGGGACGGGGGTCACGTCGACGGTGCCGGCTCAGTCCTCGTCGCCGCGCAGCGCCGCCAGGGCGTGGGCGAGGTCGTCCGGATACGGGGAGGTGATCGTCACCGGCTCCCCCGTGACCGGGTGCGGGAACGCCAGCCGGTGGGCGTGCAGCCACTGGCGGGTCAGCCCGAGCTCGGCCGCCAGTCGCGGATCCGCCCCGTACGTGAGGTCGCCGACGCACGGGTGGCGCAGCGCCGAGGTGTGCACGCGGATCTGGTGGGTGCGCCCGGTCTCCAGGTGGACCTCGAGCAGGGTGGCCCGGCCGAACACCTCGAGCGTCTCGTAGTGGGTCACGGACGGCCGGCCGTCGTCGAGCACCGCGAACTTCCAGTGGTGGCCGGGATGCCGCCCGATGGGCGCGTCCACGGTGCCGCTCAGCGGGTCCGGGATGCCCTGGACCACGGCGTGGTAGACCTTCTCCGGCACGCGCTCGCGGAACTGGTCCTTCATGGCCGTGTAGGCGCGCTCGGTCTTGGCCACGACCATGACCCCGGTGGTGCCGACGTCGAGCCGGTGCACGATCCCCTGGCGCTCGGGGGCACCCGAGGTGGTGATGTGGTAGCCGAGGGCGGCCAGGGCGCCCACCACCGTGGGCCCGACCCAGCCGGGCGAGGGGTGCGCGGCCACGCCGGTGGGCTTGTCCACGGCCACCAGGTCCTCGTCCTCGTACAGGATGCTCAGCGCGTCCACGCGCTCTGCCCTCACTTCCAGGGGGTCGGGGTCGTCGGGGACGTCGACGGCGAGGGTCTCCCCCGCCACGGCCTTCGCGGACTTGGCCAGGACGCGGTCCCGGCGGCCGGAGCGCGACTCGGCCCGCACCAGGCCCCGGGAGAACCAGTCCGCCAGCAGCGAGCGGGAGACGCCGAACGCGTCGGCGAGCACCGCGTCGACCCGCCGGCCCGCCTCGGCCTCGGTGACCTCGAGCCGTTCGGTGAGTCCCGGTCTCATGCCCATGTCCTCACGCCTCCCGTGTGCCGTCCAGGCGGCGGCCGGTCATCACGAGCAGAGCGACGCCGATGACGGAGCAGACGATGAACGAGTCCGCCACGTTGAAGATCGCGAAGTGCGGCACGGAGATCATGTCGACCACGTGGCCGCGCCCGAACGCCGGGGGCCGGAACAGCCGGTCCGTGAGGTTGCCGAGCACGCCGCCGGCGAGCCCGCCCAGCGCCAGGGCCCACGGCGTCGAGCGCACGCGGGCGATCCCGACGAGGGCGGCCACCGCCACCACGGCTTGGATGACGGTGAACACCCAGGTGTGGTCCTCGCCGATGGAGAACGCCGCGCCCGGGTTCAGGATGTAGTGCCAGCGCAGCACCCCGGGGATCACCGCGACGGAGTCCCCCAGCTGCATCGTGCTCTCGACCGCGTACTTGGTCAGCTGGTCGAGGGCGTAGGCCAGCACCGCCACGATGAGGGCGGTGAGCACGGCTCGCCGGCCCGCGCGAGGGGATCGCGGGGCCGACGTGGCGTCGACGGCTCGGCTCACGCCGCGGGCGTGGGGGGCTCGACGCGCTTCTGGGCGCGGATCTCGCGCAGCTGGCCCTCGATGTAGGAGGTGAGGCGGCTGCGGTAGTCGGTCTCGAAGCTGCGCAGCTGTTCGACCTCGCCCTCCAGGCCGGCCTTCTCCTCGGCCAGGGCCTCGAGGGTGCGGGCCTTCTGCTCCTCGGCGTCGCTGACGAGCCGGGCCGCGGTGGCCTCGGCCTCGGCGACGAGCTCGGTGCTGCGCTGCTCGCCTGCGGCGACGTGCTCGTCGTGCAGCCGCTGGGCCATGGCCAGGACGCCGGCGGCGGAGGTCGCGGCCGCGTCGGCGGCCTCGGGGGCCGCGGCCGGCTCCTCGACGGAGGACGGCGTCGCGGCGGCCTCCGGGGTGTCCGCAGCGGGGGCGGCGGCCGCGGCGGCGCCGCCGGCGCGCAGCTCCGCGTTCTCGGACTCGAGCTGCTCGTTGAGGGCGATCAGGCGCTTGAACTCCGCCACGATCTCGTCGAGGAAGTCATCCACCTCGGTCTGGTCGTAGCCCTCGCGGAACTTCGTGGGCTGGAACTGCTTGTTGACCACGTCTTCCCAGGACAGCGCCATGGAACCGTCTCGCTCTCTGCTCGGTGCTCTAGGACGGCCGGGCGGCCCGGCGCGTCGGCGGTCGGCGCGCCGGTGAGGGGCGGCGCCGACCCTGCCGCGAAGACTACCACCGGGGCCGACAGCCGCCCCGGGCCGCGGGTCAGGCCACGCCGGCCAGGCTCACCACCAGGACCCGCAGCAGGACGACGCCGAGGAACACGATGAGGAAGGCCACGTCCAGGCCGATGCCGCCCAGGTTCACCGGCGGCACGGCACGACGCACGGGGCGCAGCAACGGATCGGTGGCCCCGTACACGCCGCTGGCCAGCACGAGGGCCGCCCCGGTGGGGCGCCAGTGGCGGGCGAACGACTGGGTGACGTCCAGGACGATCCGCACGGTCAGCGCCGCGAGCACCACCGTCAGGGCGAGGTAGGCGAGGGCGAGGAGCAGCTGCATGGGCGCCTCAGTCGCCGTCGAACGGGGAGTCGGCCTCGCCGGACTCGCCCTGCTCGGCGCCGACGACGTCCACGGTGGCCGGGGTCAGCAGGAACACCTTGCTGGTGATGCGGGAGATCGAGCCGTGCAGGCCGAAGACGAGGCCGGCCGCGAAGTCCACGAGGCGCTTGGCCTCGTTCTCACCGAGGTCGGTGACGTTCATGATCACGGGGACGCCGGAGCGGAAGGACTCGCCGATCGCCTTCGCGTCGTTGTAGGAGCGGGGATGGACGGTGGACAGGGTGTGCACGGAGGCTCCTTCGGCAGACGACGCTGCGGCTCGCTTGATGGGGGTCACCGGGGCCCGGTAGCCCGGGTCGACCGGCTCGGGACGCGCCGGACGCCGGGGTTCGACGGGATCGGCCGCGGTGGAGCCGGACGGGGTTACGGGCTCCGGCCGCTCGGCCGGCTCGGGATCGCGGACCGCAGCCGGGCGGACGGCCTCCATGTGGGGGTCGGTGTCCGGCTCCGCGGGGCGGCGCGCCTCGACGACCTCGTGTCGGGGCGCGGTCTCCCGCTCGGCGGCACGCGGCTGCTCGTCGTACTCGTCGCCGTCGGCCAGGCCGAGGTAGATCATCGTCTTCTTCAGGGCGCCAGCCATGAGTCTTCCTTCACCACGTCCTCCGGCCCCGGGGGCCGCCGTCGTTCGTCGTCGGTGCGCGTGCGTCCGCGCGGTCCTGTCGCGTCCCGCCGGGACGCGCGGGGTCAACGTTAGCCCACCGCGTCCCGGGCCCCCAGAACGTCGGAGCCGATGCGCACCTGTGTCGCCCCGGCGCGCACGGCCGCCTCGAGGTCCGCGCTCATCCCCATGGACAGCGTGGTGGCCTCCGGATGCGTCTGCCGCAGGCCCGCGCCGAGAGCGGCGAGCCGGCGGAACGCGTCCTCCGGGTCCAGGCCGCGCGGTGCCACGCACATCAGCCCGCCCAGCCGCAGGCCCGGCAGGCCGGCGATGACGTCCGCGAGGGCGGGGACGTCCTCGGGACGGGCGCCGCCGCGCGGGCCGATCCCCTCGGGGCGGTCCTCGTCGGCGCGGTCGTCGACGTCCACCTGCACGAGGCACTCCAGGTCGGGGATCGCGGCCTCGGGCTCGCGCTCGCGCCGCAGCAGGAGCGCTCGCGAGAGCGCCTCGGCCAGTTCGGGTCGGTCCACCGACTCCACCACGGACGCGTAGCGCACCACGTACTTGGCCTTGTTGGTCTGCAGCTGGCCCACGAAGTGCCAGCGCGGGGCGTCCGCCCCCAGGGCCGCGGCGACGGCCTCGGCCTTGGGCCGGGCCTCCTGGTCGCGGTTCTCCCCCACGTCGGTCACGCCGAGCGCGGCGAGGCGCACGACGTCCTCGGCGGGGTGGGTCTTGGTCACGACGACGAGCGCGGGCTCCGCCTCGCGCCCGGCGTCCCGCGCGGCGTCGGCGATGCGGGCGCGCACCGCGGCGAGCGCGTCGGCGATCTCCCGGGCGCGGGGGTCCGTCGGGGTCGGCCCGGCGGTGGCGGGGGCGGTCATGCCTCTCCTCTCGGGGTGGTGGCGTCGGGGTCGGTGCGCCAGACGAGGCCGGCGAACCGGCCCTCACCGGGCGCCCGGCGGTGCGAGAACAGGCGTTCGTCCTCGCGCGTGCACACGTCGATCGTCGCGGCGGCCACCCCGCGGGCACGGAGGACCTGTGCGGCGCCGGCGGGCAGGTCGAGGGCGGGGGTGCCCCAGGACGTGGTGGCCGCGGTCGCCGGGAGGCGGGCGGCGGCCTCGGCACGCATGGCGGCGGGCACCTCGTAGCAGCGGCCGCACACGCCGGGACCGATCCAGGCGCGCAGGCCGGGACCGGTCCGGTCGGTCTCCGGGCGCAGGGAGAGCAGACGATCGACGGTCGCCTCCAGGACGCCGTCCAGCAGCCCGCGCCGCCCGGCGTGGGCCACGGCGGTCGCGCCGGTCGTCTCGTCGACGAAGACCACGGGGAGGCAGTCGGCCACCATGACGGCCAGCGGCCGGGACCCGTCGCGGCTCACGGCGGCGTCGGCCACGGGGGCCGGGGCACCGCCGCGCCCGGGTCCGTCCGCCCACACGACGTCGGCCGAGTGCACCTGGTCCAAATAGAGCGTCGCGTCCTCGGGAACCCCCATCACGCGCTCCAGGGCGCGACGGGCGGCGCTGACGCGAGCGAGCCCCTCGGCCTCGTCCGGCGGGACCACGTGCAGCGCGAGGTTGCCGGCGGCCACGGACGTCCAGGCCACGTGCACGGCGCCCGTCGCGGTGCGGACGGTCTCGCGGTGCACGAAGGGGCCGGCGGGGACCCGTACGGTCCCGGCCGACCCCTCCGCGGCCGTCACTTGAGGAAGTCCGGGACGTCCAGGTCCGAGGACCCGGCGCCGAGGTCCGGCTCCACCACGGTGGGCAGGTCCTGCTGGCGGCGCGGCTGCTGCTCCTGCGGGGCCAGCGGCACGGTGCCGCGCACGGCGGGACGCTCGGCCTGCTGCGGCTGGGCCGGGGCGGGCTGCGGCTGGGCGGGGACGGGCTGCGGCTGCGTGGGGGCCGCGGCCCGCTGCGGGGCCGCCTGCTGCTGCACGGCCTGCGGGGCGGCCGGGGCGGAGGTGACGTCCACCTTGTCGAAGCCCGCGGCGATCACGGTCACGCGCACCTCGTCGCCGAGGGCGTCGTCGATGACCGCGCCGAAGATGATGTTGGCCTCCGGGTGGGCGACCTCCTGGACCAGGCGCGCGGCCTCGTTGATCTCGAAGAGGCCGAGGTCGGAGCCGCCCTGGATGGAGAGCAGCACGCCGTACGCGCCGTCGATGGAGGCCTCGAGCAGCGGCGAGGCGATCGCCAGCTCGGCCGCCTTGACGGCGCGGTCCTCGCCCTGCGCGTGGCCGATGCCCATGAGCGCGGAGCCCGCGCCCTGCATCACGGACTTCACGTCCGCGAAGTCGAGGTTGATCAGGCCCGGGGTGGTGATCAGGTCGGTGATGCCCTGCACGCCGGAGAGGAGCACCTGGTCCGCCTGACGGAAGGCGTCCATGACCGAGACGTTGCGGTCCGAGATGGACAGCAGGCGGTCGTTCGGGATCACGATGAGGGTGTCGACCTCGTCCCGCAGGGCGTCGATGCCCGCCTCGGCGGAGCCGGCGCGACGGCGGCCCTCGAACGTGAACGGGCGGGTCACGACGCCGATGGTCAGGGCGCCGAGCGAGCGCGCAATGCGGGCCACGACGGGCGCCCCGCCGGTGCCGGTGCCGCCGCCCTCGCCCGCGGTCACGAACACCATGTCCGCGCCCCGCAGGACCTCCTCGATCTCCTCCGCGTGGTCCTCGGCGGCCTGGCGGCCCACCTCGGGGTTCGCGCCCGCGCCGAGTCCACGGGTGAGCTCGCGGCCCACGTCCAGCTTCACGTCCGCGTCCGACATCAGCAGCGCCTGGGCGTCCGTGTTGATGGCGATGAACTCCACGCCGCGGAGCCCCACCTCGATCATGCGGTTCACGGCGTTCACGCCGCCGCCGCCGATGCCGACGACCTTGATGACGGCCAGGTAGTTCTGGGGTGCAGCCACGGTGTTGGTTCCCTTTGTTCGAGATCTCGAGAGGTCAGCGCGAGGCACAACGCCCCGGTGATCGGCGGCCACCCGGGGTGGACACCTTCAAGCACAGCGTGAAGCGAGCCTCGCGCGCGTTCGGGTCCACCGTACTGGGAGGCCCGCGTCACGTGCAAAAGAAAACGGCGTGTCCACGCGGAAAAGACGGCCTCCGCATCAACCTTCACGTGAGACTCGAAGGACCAGCCGCCGCGGTGATGGCACCCGGACTCGCGCGAGGCCCCGCGCCCCGACCTTCACCTTCACGTTCTACTGGAGACTCCTGTGGCCCCGGTTCAGCGCGTGATCGGCCGCGTGGGCACGGAGACGTCGATCTCGGCGACGCCGCCCGCCGCGGACCCGTGCCGCTCGTCCGCCAGGAACGCCTCGGCCACGGACCCCTTGAGGCCGGCGTCCTGCGCGTCGCCCCAGACCAGGGTCACCCCGCCCTCGAGCGCCAGACGGACCTGGCCCGGGCCCCGGGAGTCGGCCGTCTCGACACGATCCGCCACGGACTCCGGCAGGGCGGCCAGCACCTCGGCCACCTCGGCGCGCTCCTCCTGCGCCCGCTGCGGCAGCTCCTCCGAGAACGCGGGGAGGTCCTCGCCCTCGAGCCGCTCCTCCGGCACTCCCGTCAGGACGGTGCCGTCCGCGAGCAGCAGCTGCACGCCGTCGTCGCCGTCCCGCCGGGCCCGCGCCTCGTGCTCCCGGACCGCGACCTCCAGGCCGGTGGGCAGGCGGGGCACGGTCTGGACCTCGGCCACTCCGGGCAGACCACCGACCAGCTCGTCCACACGGCCGGCGCCGACGCGGGACAGCGGCACGCCGTACACGGGCTCCAGGCGCTCCTGGACGTCGGTGGCGGAGACATGGCGGGTGCCGGTGACCTCGACGCGGTCCACCGCGAGCACGGGCGAGAAGAACACGACCCAGCCCAGGACGGTCAGCACCGCGAGCACCCCGGCCGCCACACCCCAGCGCGTGGCGCGGCGCCGGCGCGCGGTGCGGCCCGGGAATCGGACCACGGTGGAGGCGTCGGCCCCGGCCGGAGCGACCGGCGGCGTCCCGCGGCCGAGCTTCACGGGTGGGCGACGCCGGGCGCCGCGTCCCGGCCGAGCTCGGCCAGCAGGTCCGGGCCCAGGGTGGTCACGTCCCCCGCGCCCATCGTCAGGACGACGTCGCCGGCCGTGGCGCCCGCCGCGAGCGAGCGCACCGCCTCGGCGCGGTCCTCGGCGACGACACGGTCCTCGGCGGCGCCCGTGGTGAGGCGGGAGGCGATGAGGGACGAGTCGACGCCGGGCATCGGCTCCTCCCGAGCCGCGTACACGGGCAGCACGCGCACCGCGTCCGCCCCGGAGAGGGCGGCGGCGAACTCGGCGGCGAAGTCCCGGGTGCGGGAGAACAGGTGGGGCTGGAACAGGACGTGCACGCGGGCGTCGCCGGCCACGGCACGGCCGGCGGAGACCGCGGCGGTCACCTCCGTGGGATGGTGCGCGTAGTCGTCGAAGACCCGCACGCCGCGCGCGGCGCCGCGGAACTCGAATCGGCGGGCCGTGCCCCGGAAGGCCTCGACGCCCCGCACGGCGGCCTCGAAGGCCATGCCCGCCCGGACGGCGGCCAGGACCACGGCGGCGGCGTTCAGCGCGTTGTGCCGGCCGGGCACCTGCAGGTGCAGGGTGCGCTCCGGTCCGTCCGCCATCCGGAACGTGGCGCGCTGGCCCACTCCGGTCTCGCCCGGCTCCACCGCGAGGTCGGTGACCAGCAGGTCCGGCGTCACGCCGTCGCGGGGCGCCGACCCGTAGGTCACGACGTCGGCGGCCGCGTGGTCCCGGGCCCACGCGGCCAGGTCCGCCGCGCCGGCGTCGTCGAGGCAGGTCACGAGGACCCCGCCCTGGGCGGCGGCCGGCAGCCCGCCCGCGAAGTCCCGGAAGACACGGTGCACCGCCTCCTCGGTCCCGTAGTGGTCCAGGTGGTCGGCCTCCACGGTCGTGACGATCCCGATCGTGCTCGGGTAGTTCACCAGGGTGCCGTCGGACTCGTCGGCCTCCGCGATGAACCACTCGCCCCGGCCCGCCCGGGCGTTGGTGCCGAGCCCGGCGACGGCGGCGCCGACGGCGAACGTGGGGTCCCAGCCGGCGTCGGAGAAGGCCATGGCGGCCATGGAGGACGTGGTGGTCTTCCCGTGCGTGCCGGCGACGGCCAGCACCCGGTGGCCGCGCATGGCCAGGGCGAGGCCCTCGGAACGGTGCAGCACGCGCAGTCCGCGCGCCACGGCGGCGTCGTGCTCCGGGTTGCCCGGCCCGGCGATCGAGGAGGCGATCACCGTGGTGACGTCCTCGCCCAGGTGCGCGGCGTCGTAGCCGACCGTGATCCGGGCGCCGCCCGCGGCGAGCTCGCGCATCACGGGCAGGTCCTTCGCGTCGGAGCCGGACACCGCGACGCCCTGCTCCTGGAGGATGCGGGCGACCCCCGACACGCCGACACCGCCGATCCCCAGCAGGTGCACGCGGCCCAGGTCGGCGAAGCGGCCCTCGGCCGCGGGACGGCTGCTCTCGTCGCGGCTCATCGCCGGGCTCCTTCCTGGGCGGCCGAGCGCACGAGGCCGGCCATGGTGACGTCCGCGTCCCGGACGCCGAAGCGGGCGGCCGCCTCCCCCATGCGCGCGAGACGCTCGGGGTCGGTCGCCAGCGGGATCAGCTGACGCTGCACCCACGCGCGCCCGAAGGCGTCGTCGCGGACGAGCAGCGCACCCTCCGCCTCCACCACGGGGCGGGCGTTGAGCGCCTGCTCGCCGTTGCCGATGGGCAGGGGGACGTAGACGGCGGGCAGGCCGACCGCGGACACCTCGCAGACCGTGCCGGCGCCCGAGCGGGCGACGATCAGGTCGGCGGCGGCGTAGGCCTGCTCCATGCCCGCCAGGTACTCCCGCTGGACGTAGCCGTCCCGGACCAGCAGGCTGCCGTCGTCCTCGGTGAGGGCCTTGTCCCGCCCGGTCAGGTGGAAGACCTGCAGACCGGCGTCGAGGAGGTCGCCCAGCGCGGCGCGCACGGTGCGGTTCACGGCCAGCGCGCCCGAGCTGCCGCCGGTCACCACGACGGTGGTCCGGTCCGGGTCGAGGCCGAGGGCCTCGCGGGCGGCACGGCCGGCGGCCGCCCGGTCCAGGCCGGAGATCTCGGGGCGCATCGGCATGCCCACCCAGCGGGCGCCGCGGAGGCGGGTGTCCGGCAGGGCGGTGCCGACGTGCGTGGCCCGCAGGGCCCCGATGCGGTTGGCCAGGCCGGGGCGCGCGTTGGCCTCGTGGACCACCACGGGCACGCCGGCCCGGAACGCGGCGAGGTACACGGGGGTGGCGACGTAGCCGCCCACGCCCACGACGACGTCGGCGCGCCGGTCCCGCAGGATCCGGGCCGCGGTCGCGACCGCGGCGCGCATGCGGGCCGGGAAGCGGACGACGTCCATCGACGGGCGGCGCGGCATCGGGACCCGGTCGATCAGGTCGAGCTCGTAGCCCGCCTCGGGGACGAGACGCGTCTCCATGCCGGAGGCGGTGCCGACCATGGTGCACTCGACGGGACCGCCGCCGTCGTCCTCCAGGGCGCGGGCGATCGCGAGCATCGGGGAGATGTGGCCGGCGGTGCCGCCGCCGGCCAGCACCACCCGCAGGGGTCCGGAGGGATGAGAGGTCTGCGTCATCGGGGCTCCTGGAGGGCGGGGGTGGGGATCACGGGGAGGGGGTCGGTGTCCGGCTCGTCCGCCTGCGGGCGGGCGTCCGGCTGGACGGCACGGCGGCGCTCGTGGCGGGCGAAGGCCAGCACGATGCCGACCGCGCTCAAGGACAGGGTGAGCGCGGAACCACCATAGGAGATGAAGGGCAGCGGGACGCCCACCACGGGGATGATCCCGGAGACCATCGCGATGTTGACGGCCGCCTGGCCCACCAGCCAGGCCAGGATCCCCCACGTGGAGAGGCGGATGAACGTGGACGTGGTCCCGGCGGCGACGCGGTAGATGCCGATCGCCAGGCCGAGGTAGGCCAGCAGCACCACCAGCGTGCCCACGAGCCCGAGCTCCTCGCCGAGGATGGTGAAGATGAAGTCGTTCTCGGCCTCCGGGATGTAGCTCCACTTCTGGCGGGACTGGCCGAGGCCCGCGCCCCACCAGCCGCCCGAGGCCAGGGCGTACATCCCGTGCGCCGGCTGGAAGCAGGGGTCGGTGGCGTCGGAGCAGTCCCCCAGCCAGGCCTGCACCCGGACCATGCGGTGCGGGGCCAGGAGGGTCAGGGCCAGGATGCCCAGCACGCTCAGCGCCAGGAAGGTGAGGAAGACCCCCCAGTGGGTGCCGGCCACGTACAGCACCGTGGCCAGCACGATCGCGAGGATGATCGCGGTCCCGAGGTCGCTGCCCGCCATCACCAGGCCCAGCAGGAGCAGGCCGCCGGGCAGCACCGGGATCAGTGCGTGCCGCACCTGGGTGACGAGGCGGTGCTTGCGCTCCAGGACCGCCGCCGCCCACAGGGCCAGGGCGAGCTTGGCGGCCTCGGAGGGCTGCATCCGGAATTCGCCGATGCCCAGCCAGTTGCGATTGCCGCCCACGGTGACGCCGAGCGGGGAGAACGCGACCAGCGCGAGCAGGATCACGGCCACGCCGAACGCCGGCCAGGCCATCGCCTTGAGGACGCGCACCGGCAGGCGCGAGAACACGAGCAGGGCCGCCACGCCCGCCACCGCCCAGGCGCTCTGGCGCAGGAACAGCGCGTACGAGCCGCCGCCGGTGCCGATCGCCTCGACGGAGGACGAGGAGAGCACCATGACGAGGCCCAGCACGGTCAGCAGGGCGGTGCAGCCGCTGATGAGCAGGACCGACAGGTCGAGGGCGCGGCGGCCCTCGAGGACCCGCCACATCCGGCGCAGGAGCCGCTCCCGGTGCTCGGGGGCGTCGTCGTCCGCGCGGGGACGGACCGGGCGGAGCTCGATCGGGGACATGGCCCTCCTCACGGGGGAAGCGAGACGGTCGGGTGGGCGGCGGGTCAGTCGGCGTCGGGCGCGGCGTCGTCGGGCACGTCCCAGCCGTGCTCGCGCATCAGCCCGGCGACGGCCTCGATGAACGCGTCGCCGCGGGCCGCGTAGGAGCGGAACTGATCCATCGACGCCGCGGCGGGCGCCATGAGCACGGTGTCGCCGGGGCGGGCCAGGCCGTCGGCCACGCGCACCGCCTCGGCCATCACGGCCGCGCCGTCGGCGGGGCCGGTGCCGTCGGCCGCGGCGAGGGGGGCGTGGACGGGGACCTCGGGGGCGTGCGCGGCCAGGGCAGCGCGCAGGGCCGAGGTGTCCCTGCCCAGGAGCACCACCGCGCGGAGCCGGTGGGCGTGCGCGGCCACCAGCTCGTGATAGGTCACGCCCTTGGGCAGGCCGCCGGCCAGCCACACCACGGAGCTGAACGCCGCCAGCGACGCGTCCGCGGCGTGCGGGTTCGTCGCCTTGGAGTCGTTGACCCACATGATGTCGCGGGAGGTGGCCACGAGTTGGATGCGGTGCTCCCCGCGGTCATAGGAGCGCAGGCCCTCGGCCACGGCCGCGGGGCTCACCCCGACGGCCCGGGTCAGCGCCGCCGCGGCGGCCGCGTTGGCCATGGTGTGGCGCGGCGCCACCGGGCCCAGGTCGGCGCGCTCGGCCAGGGCGATCGCCTCGTGGCGCCGGTTGTCCAGGAACGCACGGTCCACGAGGATCCCGTCCACGACGCCGATGTCGGACAGGCCCGGGGTGTCCGTGGTGAAGCCGATCGCGCGGCAGCCCTCCTGGACGTCCGCGCGCTCCACGAGGGTGCGGGTCACCGGGTCCTGCTCGTTGAACACGCAGGCCACCCGCGTGTTCGCGTACACCTTGCCCTTGGCGGCGGCGTACTCCTCCATCGAGCCGTGCCAGTCCACGTGGTCCTCGGCCAGGTTCAGCACCGCCGACGACGCCGGGGCCAGGCCGTGCGTCCAGTGCAGCTGGAAGCTGGAGAGCTCGAGGGCCAGCACGTCGAAGCCCTGCGGGTCGCGGATCGCGTCCAGCACGGGGGTGCCGACGTTGCCGCAGGCCACCGCCCGACGGCCGTCCGCCCGCAGGATGGCCTCGACCATCGTCACGGTCGTCGTCTTGCCGTTCGTGCCCGTCAGGCAGACCCAGTCGGCGGTCTTCCGGCCGGCGCGCTCGCGCAGCCGCCAGGCCAGTTCGACGTCGGACCAGATCGGCAGGCCCGCCGCGTGGGCGGCCATCAGCAGCGGCTGGTCCGGCCGCCAGCCCGGGGAGGTCACGACGAGGTCCGCGGCGGCGCCGTCGACCTCGGGCAGCACCTGCGTGGCCGCCCGGTCGAGCAGGACCTCGCGGACCCCCACGATCCGCAGGGTCTCGGCGCGCGCCCGGTTCTCGGGACCGTCGTCGCCGTCCACCACCACGACGGCGGCGCCCAGCTCGGCCAGGGTGTCGGCCACGGAGAAGCCGGTGAGGCCCAGGCCCGTGACGACGACGCGCAGGCCGGCCCACCCCGGGGCGTCCCAGGACGTGAGGTCGGCGGTGCGGGCGGTGTCGGCGCGGGGCCGGCGCACCGGTGCGGGCGCGGCGTCGGACGCGGGGCCGGTCACGGGGTCACCCCCGCGAGGCCGCCCTGGCGGATGAGCCAGTCGCCGTAGAAGATCGCGAGCCCCACGGTGACGCACATCAGGGACAGCAGCCAGAAGCGGACCACGACGGTCACCTCGGCCCAGCCCTTGAGCTCGAAGTGGTGCTGCAGCGGCGCCATGAGGAACACGCGCTTGCCGCCGGAGACCTTGAACCAGCCCACCTGGATGATGACGGAGAGGGTGATCGCGACCATGAGGCCGGCCAGCACGGCCACCAGGATCTCGGTGCGCGTGAAGATCGCGAAGCCGGCCAGGGCGCCGCCCAGGCCCAGGGAGCCGGTGTCCCCCATGAAGATCTTGGCCGGGGAGGTGTTCCACCAGAGGAACCCCAGCAGGCTGCCCGTGAGGATCGCCGCGAGCAGGGCGAGGTCCATGGGGTCGCGGACCTCGTAGCAGCCGCGGGTGCCCTCGAGCGCGCAGGACTGGCTCGACTGGAAGAGCGACATCAGGACGTAAGCGCCCGTGATCATGGCGGTGGCGCCCGTGGCGAGCCCGTCGAGACCGTCCGTGAGGTTCACGGCGTTCGTGGTGGCGGTGGTGATGAGGTTCGACCAGATCACGAACAGGATGACGCCGATCGCAGGTCCGGCGAAGGCCAGGTCGAGCCACGGGACGTCCCGGGCGAAGGAGATCGCCGTCGAGGCGGGGGTCAGGCCCCGCTCGTCCGGGAAGTTCAGGGCGAGGACGGCGAAGGCGGTGCCGATCAGGGCCTGGAGGATGATCTTGCCGCGCGGCGTCAGGCCGAGCGAGCGCTGCTTCGTGATCTTCGTGAAGTCGTCCACGAAGCCGACGAAGGCCATGCCCACGGTGAGCAGCAGCAGGATGAGGCCGGAGGCCGTGGGCCCGCCGAAGTCGACGCCGAGCACCGCGAGCAGCCCGTGGGTGATCAGGTACGCCAGCACGAGGGAGCCGATGATGACCGCGCCGCCCATCGTGGGCGTGCCGCGCTTGGTCTTGTGGGTGGTCGGGCCGTCGTCGCGGACGAACTGGCCGTACCCGCGCTTGACGAGGAACCGGATGAACAGCGGGGTGCCGGCGGCCGAGAGGACCAGGCCGAGCACGCCGCCGATGAGCAGTCCGATCACGGTCGGGACTCCTTCGGGGAGGCGGAGGGGGCGGCGATGGCGTCGGCCGTGGCGAGGCGCTCGCCGAGGGCCGCGAGCCCGACGCCGTTGGAGGACTTGACGAGGACGAGGTCGCCGGGGCGCAGGTGCTCGGCGAGGAACGCCTCGGCCTGCGCGGCGTCGTCGACGAAGTGCGCCTCCTCGCCCCAGCTGCCCTCGTTGAGGGCGCCGATGTAGAGCGGCCGGGCTCCGGCGCCCACCACCAGCAGCTGGGCGATGTTCAGGCGCACCACGGACTCGCCCACGAGGGTGTGCTCACGGACGCGGGCATCGCCGAGTTCGAGCATCTCCCCCAGGACGGCCCAGGTGCGGCGGCCGCTGGAGCGGCCGAGGGTGGCCAGCGTCCGGAGCGCGGCGCGCATGGACTCGGGGTTGGCGTTGTACGCGTCGTTGATGACCGTGACGCCGTCCGCGCGGTCGGTGCGCTCCATCCGGAAGCGGCTGGCGGGTCCGAGCCCGTCGAGACCACGGGCGATCTCGGCCGGGTCCATGCCGGCGGCGTGGGCGGCCGCGGCGGCGGCCAGCACGTTGTGCACGTGGTGCAGGCCGGTCAGTCCGGAGGCGACCGGATGCCGCACGGCGGCCTCATCCGTCCCGACCTGCAGGTCGAAGACGGGGCGCTCCTGGTCGTCGGCGCGCACGTCCCGTGCGGCGACGAGTCCCGACGCACGGCCGGCGGCCACGTCCTCGGCCGCGCGGGCGACGCCCCGCTCGTCCGCGGTGAACCAGGTGATCGGGGCGGCGGTCCGCGCCGCCATGCCGGCGACACGCTCGTCGTCGAGGTTGAGGACGGCGACGCCCTCGGGGCCGAGGGCCTCCACGAGCTCGCCCTTGGTGCGCGCGATGTTCGCCACGCCGCCGAAGCTGCCCGCATGGGCGGTGCCCACCATGAGCACGACGCCGATGTCCGGGCGCACGATGTCGCAGAGGTACGCGATGTTGCCGACGTGGTCCGCGCCCATCTCGACCACGAGGAAGCGCGTGTCCAGCTCCGCCCGGAACACCGTGAGCGGCACGCCGACCTCGCCGTTGTACGAGCCGACCGGTGCGACGGTGGGGCCCTGGGTGGCCAGCAGGGCAGCGAGCAGGTCCTTCGTGGTGGTCTTGCCGGCCGAGCCGGTGATGCCGATGACGGTGGTCGGGGAGTGCCCCCGGACGCGGCGCACGACCTCCCGGGCGAGCGCGCCCATCGCGAGCACGGCGTCCTCCACGATGATCGCCGGGTGCGCGGCGCCGTCGGGGGCGTGCGTGACGTGCTCGGCGAGCACGGCGGCGGCGCCGGCACCCAGCGCGGCGTCGATGAAGTCGTGGCCGTCGGCGCGCTCCCCCGGCTTCGCCACGTAGAGCGTGCCCTCGGCGGTGACCTCCCGCGAGTCGGGGGTGACGTGCACCAGCACGGCGGCGGGGTCGAGGGTGGCCGAGAGCGTGCCGGACACGGCCTCGGCGATCTGGGCTGCGGTGAGAGCGATCATGACTCGATGACCTTACCCTCGCGGGCGGGGCCGGAGCCCGAGGCGGAGGCCGCCGCGACACGGGCGGCCAGGGCCTCACGCAGGGCCACCCGATCGTCCAGCGGGACGAGCTCGCCGTCGTAGTCCATCGTGGTCTCGTGCCCGCGGCCGGCCAGGAGGATGCCGTCCTGCGGCCCCGCCAGCTCCACGGCGCGGCGGATGGCCGCGGCACGGTCGGCCACCTCCTCGATCACGACCGTGCGGCGCTCCTCCCGCGCGATGCGGTCGGCCTCGGCGCGGGCGCCGGCGAGGATGTGGGCACGGATCGGGGCCGGGTCCTCCGAGTGGGGGGTGTCGTCGGTGACGATCACCACATCCGCCGCCCGGGCCGCGATCGCGCCCATCACGGGCCGCTTGTCACGGTCACGGTCACCGGCGGAGCCGAACACGATCAGGGTGCGGCCGCGCGTCCCGGCCGCCGCCCGGGCGTCGGCGAGGGAGCGCAGCGCCTGGACCATGCCGTCCGGGTTGTGCGCGAAGTCGACGACGGCGTCCGGCTCGCGGCCCACGACCTCCATCCGCCCCGGGACGGCGGCGGCCAGAGGGCCCTCGCCCGCGGGCACGTCCAGGACGGCGGCGAGCGTGTCCAGGTGCTCCTCCCCCACGGCGTGCAGCACGAGCAGGACCGCGAGGGCCGCGTTGGCCACGTTGAAGCGGCCCGGCAGACCGACGGAGGCCCGCAGCTCCCGGCCCGTGGCCGCGTGGCGCAGCGTGAAGCGGTGGCCGAGGCCGTCCGGCGCGAGCTCGGCGACCTCCCAGTCCGCCCGGAAACCGGGGTCGTGGTCGGCCAGGGCGCCCGGCGTCGGCGCGGCCGGCCCGAGGGCGAGCGTGGTGACGGGAGCGCCGGCGGCCCGGGCCATGGCGACGCCCCAGCGGGGCCCCTCGCCGCCGTCGAGCGTGATGACGGCGTGGTCGGTGCGGGCGGGGTCGAACAGACCGGCCTTGGCCGCGAAGTACTCCTCCATCGAGCCGTGCATGTCCAGGTGGTCCTGGGTCAGGTTGGTGAACCCGGCCACCGCGTAGCGCAGGCCGGCGATCCGCTGATACGCCACGGCGTGGGAGGAGACCTCCATGACGGCGGTGTCCACCTCCTCCTCGCGCATGAGCGCCATGAGGGCGTGCAGCTGGGTGGCCTCGGGCGTGGTGAGCGTGGAGGGGACCTCCCGCTCCCCCGCGCGGATCAGGATCGTGCCCACGATGCCCGACCGGCGCCCCAGGGCCTCGAGCAGGGCGGCGGCGAGGAAGCTCGTGGTGGTCTTGCCGTTGGTGCCGGTCACGCCGACCAGGCGCGGGCCGGCGTCGCCCCCGCCGCCGTACACGCGGGCCGCCACGGTGCCTGCGGCGGTGCGCACGGCGTCGACCTCGAGCACCGGGACGTCGGCCAGACCCTGCTCCGCCAGGAGCGCGCGACCCGCCGCGTCCGTCAGGACGCCGACGGCGCCGGCCTCCAGCGCCGTGGCCGCGAACGCCGCACCGTGGGCGCGCGCCCCCGGCACGGCGACGTAGAGGTCGCCCGGGCGCACGACACGCGAGTCGAGGCTGACCCCCGTGACGCCGTCGGCCGGGGCCGCGCCGTGGACGTGGGCCGCGATCCCCGCCCCGGCCAGCGCCTGTGCGAGGGCGGGCCAGGGCGCGGCGGGGGTGCGGGAGGGCCGGAAGGCGGCGTCCTGCTGGGCCGGGGTCAGCGGAGCAGAGGGGTCGCTCGGGGTGGTCATGGGGGTGCTCCTGGGGTGCTCGGGGCCGGAGCCGTGGGTCACCACGGCCGGTCCTGCGGATCGTCCACGAAGACGCGGTAGTCGTTCGGCTCGGCTCCGGTGGCGGGCACGTCCGCCTGGCGGAGCATGTACTCCATGATCGTGGCGGCCGCGACGGACACGTCCCGGGAGCCCTGCTTCGACGGCGGCCGATGCAGGGACACGGACACCACGAAGCGGGGGTCGTCGAGCGGGGCGACGGCGGTGAAGCCGAAGTTGTAGCCGTCGTACGTGCCGGTGTCGCTCGCGGCCTCGGCGGTGGAGGACTTGCCGCCCACGCGATACCCGGGGATCGCGGCGGCCTTGCTGGTGCCCTGCGTCACGACGGTCTCCATCATGCGGAGCATCTGCGCCGCCGTCTCCTCGGAGACCACGCGGTGGGGCTCCGCGGACGACTCCCAGCGCTTCTCCGCGCCGTCGCCGTCCACCGTGGCGTCGATCAGCCGGGCCGGGATCAGCACGCCGCCGTTGGCGAGGGCCTGGTACATCTGGGCGGTGTGCAGGGTGGTCTGGGTGTAGCCCTGGCCGAAGGCCGTGGTCAGGCGCTGGCGGCCGTCCCACTGTTCGGGCGGGACGAGGACGCTGCCCGCCTGCTGCGGCAGGCCGAGGTCGATGGGCTGGCCGACGCCGAAGGAGCGCATGTACTCGTAGCGCTGCTCGTCCGTGATCTTCTCGGCGATCTGCACCGTGCCCGTGTTGTAGGAGCGCGCGTAGATGCCGGCCACGGTCATGTCGAACGTCGGGTGCGGGGAGAAGTCCCGGATGGTCTGCCTGTCGAAGTCCTGGCTGCTGGGGACGGTGAAGCCGTCCGTGGCGGTGACCTTCCCGGCGTCGACGGCGGCCGCGATCGGCAGCGCCTTGCCCGTGGAGCCCGGCTCGTACGGGGTGCTCATCACGGTGGAGGTGCGGAAGTTCCCCTCGGTGGCGTCGGGGTCGGCGGGGTCCACCGTGGTGGAGTCCGCCATGACGATCACGTCGCCCGTCTTCACGTCCATCACGACGGCGTTCGCCCACTCCGCCTCGTACTCGGCGGCGAGGGCGCCGAGGGTCTCCTGCGCGAACCACTGGGCGTCCTTGTCCACGGTCAGGCGCAGGTCGGCGCCGTCCACGGCCGGAACCTCCTCGAGCGGGGCGTTGGGGATGCGGATGCCGTCTGCGCCCACCTCGAACGTGCGGGTGCCCGGGGTGCCGGTCATGACGTCGTCCTGGCTGAGCTCGAGGCCCTCGAGGGCGGTGCCGTCGCCACCCATGAAGCCGATGATGCTGCCGGCGACCGACCCGTTCGGGTAGGTGCGGCGGTCCACCGCCTCGGAGAGCAGGCCCGGCACGTTGAGCGCCATGGCCTTGTCCCGCACCTCCGGGGTCACGGAGCGACGCACCACGGCGTACGGGCGGGAGCCGATGGTGGCCTCGCGCACCTCCTCCTCCGACATGCCGAGCACCTCGGCCAGGCTGGCCAGGCGGGAGTCCACGTCCACCAGCACGGTCTCCCGGGCCTCGCGGTCCCATTCGTTGAAGTCCTTGACGAGGCGCTGGTCCACGACGATGTCGTATCGGCGCACGCTGGCGGCCAGCACGTCGCCGTCACGGTCCAGGATGGACCCGCGCTGCGGCAGGGTCTCCTGGTGGGTCAGGCGCTGATCCATGGCCGCCGCGGCCTGCCCCGTGGGGTCGATGCCCTGCACGTAGACGAGCCGCAGCGCGAGCCCGCCGAGCAGGACGAGGACGAGCAGCAGCAGGATGCGGGTGCGCACGGCGGGGTGCCCGGGAGCGGGCCCGACCGTCGATCCGCCGCGGGGAAGGTGCGAGGCGGGACGGTCGATCAACGGTCGGCGGCGTCCTGGTCGGCGGCGGAGGCGTCCTCGCCGCTGAAGGTGCGCGGTCCCTCGATCTCGTCCTGGCCGTCGTCGGACGCCCCCTGGCGGACCGCGTCCGCGTCCGCCGGCGGCGCGACGTAGGTGGCGGAGACGTCGCCGTCCTGGGCCGCCTGGGCCTCGCCGCTGAACTCGCCCGTGCCCGCGTCCACGGAGGCGGTGCCGGCGGGGGCGACCATCCCGAGGGCGTCGGCGCGCGCGGCCAGGTTCTGCGGCGCCTCGAGGTGGCCCACCTGTTCGGCCAGCCGCTCATTGGTCTCGGTGACGGCCTGCTGCTCCTGGCGCAGGTCGAGGAGGGCGTACTGCCGGTTGGACATGGTGATGTTCATGACGAGCACCGCCGCGAGCGCGGCGAGCACCACGAGGACGCACAGCACGGTCACCCCGGAGCGGGATCGGGGCAGCGGGGCGGGCACCACCGAGAGCGGCGTGCGCTCCTGCGGAGCCGGCCGCGCGGGGGCGACGGGGGTCGACCCGGGGCGCAGCGACTCTGCGATCCGTGCGTGTGCGGCCATGCTCATCTCCTCGTGCAGCGTCATGCCGTGGTCCTGGACGTCCTGATCTTCTCAACCGCACGCACTTTCGCGGAGGAGGCGCGACGGTTCTCTGAGATTTCTTCTTCGGTGGGCTTCTCGGTGCCGCGGGTGAGCACCCGCACCACGGGTTCGTGCTCCTCCAGCACCACCGGGAACCCCGGGGGCGCCGTGGACGTGGCCCACGCGCTCAGATGCCGCTTCGTGATGCGGTCCTCGAGGGAGTGGTAGCTCATCACCACGAGGCGGCCGCCCACGTGGAGGGCGTCGAGGATGGCGGGCACGGCGGCGTCGAGGATGTCGAGCTCCTCGTTCACGGCGATGCGCAGGGCCTGGAAGGTGCGCTTGGCCGGGTGCCCGCCGGTGGCCCCCGCGGCGACGGGGACGGCCGAGCGGATCACCTCGACGAGGCGGCCGGTGGTCTCGATGGGGGCTTCGGCGCGGGCCCGGACGATGGCCCGTGCGATGGGGCCGGCGAAGCGCTCCTCGCCGTCGCGACGGATGATGCGGCGCAGCTCCTGCTCGTCCAGCTCCGCCACGAGCGTCGCGGCGGAGCGCTCGGCGGTGTCGTCCATGCGCATGTCCAGCGGAGCGTCGTAGGAGTAGGCGAAGCCGCGTTCCCGGTCGTCCAGCTGATAGGAGGACACGCCGAGGTCGTAGAGCGCGGCATCGACCTTCGTGACGCCCGCGGCGGCCATGGCCTCGGGCACCCGGTCGTAGGTGCCGTGGAAGGGGATCAGACGGTCGGCGAGGGGGCCGAGGCGCTCGGCGGCCATGGCCTGGGCGTGGACGTCGCGGTCGATGCCGATGACGCGCAGGTGGGGGAACCGGGTCAGCAGGGCCTCGGTGTGCCCGCCCATGCCCAGCGTGCCGTCGACGGCGACGGGCGTGCGGCCGGCCTCGAGCGCGGCCTGGACGGCGGGGGCGAGGAGGTCGACGACGCGGTCCCGCATCACGGGCAGGTGGCGGTCCTCGGGGCGCGGCTGGCCTGCGTCCACTCTCGACCTCCTGCTCACATCGCGGTCCTGGCGGACCTCGGGCGGGATCCCCATCCGTCCGCCGCCACGCCTGGCCCAGGGGAAGACGGGTCAGGTGCGGCGGCGTCGGCTGGAGGTCTCGCTCGAGGTCGGGTGGTCACGGTCAGAAGACGCCGGGCAGGACGTCCTCGTCGGTCTCGGAGAAGGCGGCCTCCTGCTCGGCGAGGTAGGTGTTCCAGGACTCCGAGTCCCAGATCTCCACTCGCGTCCCCGCGCCGATCACGGTCACGTCCCGGTCCAGCCCCGCGTACTGCCGCAGCGGCGCCGGCACGGTCACCCGACCCTGCTTGTCCGGGACCTCGTCCGACGCCCCCGAGAGGAAGACGCGGATGTAGTCACGGGCCTGGCGGGAGGACAGTGGAGCCGACCTCATCTGCTCGTGGACCCGCTCGAACTCACGAGCGCTGAACACGTAGATGCAGCGCTCCTGACCCCGGGTCAGGACCAGCCCCTCCGCCAGCTCCTCGCGGAACTTGGCGGGGAGGATCAGCCGGGACTTCTCGTCGAGCCGGGGGGTGTACGTGCCCAAGAACACGGCACACCCCCTGGCTCGTCGAGCGGTCCCTCCCGACCAAGGTCGGGACCCATGCTCTCTCCTTTCCTCCACATTACCCCACTTCCCTCCACCATCAACCCAGGAACGCGGGTCACGGCGCCACGGGCGTGTCGAGGCCCCCGGGTCCGGCGCGCCATCCCGCGGATCCCGGGGCCGGCGTCGCCGTGGAGGGAAGTGGAGGACCGGTGGGCCCCCGGTGGAGGGCCGCGGCGACGACGGAGCCTCGGGCAGCGGAAAGGCCCCGATCCGGAGCGGATCGGGGCCTGGAGTGGAGGATAGTGGGGGCCCGGCGGGCCAGGCGCTCAGTCGCCTCCGGCGCGCCGCTCGTCCCAGCGCCGCTCGAGGCGGCCCATGAAGTCGCCGCTCCCCTGCCGCCGCTGTGCGCCCGACCGGCGGGCCTCCGGGCCCGAGGCCCCGGAGGCGACAGCGCGGGGCCGCGTGGTCAGCAGGAAGATGCCGGCCCCGATGACGACGACGCCGAGCACGCCCAGGAGGATCGCGTGGTTGGCGACCCCGAGGACCACGACGAGCAGCCCGACCACGGCGAGGACGGCCCCGGCCACGACGCGACCCACGGGCAGCCGATGCCGCCCCGTGTCCGCCATCTGGGTGGCCAGCCGGGGGTCCTCGGTGCGCAGCTGCTGCTCCAGCTGGTCCAGCATCCGCTGCTCATGCTCTGAGAGGGGCATGGCGACTCCTTCGAACGCGGCCTCCGACACCTCCGGGACCGGGAGGGGACGCCCGCGCGTCCGACTTGCCCTCCAGGATAGGACCTGCCGCCCCACCCCAGCCAGGTGGCGACGTCGCCGGCCCCGGAACCCCTCACTCCCGGTCCGGGCCTCCGGGGCCCGGCCGCGGCGCGTCCCGGCGGGCGTCGGCGCGGGCCTCGCGGCGACCCAGCAGCGACGCCGGCCGCACGGCCGCCGTCGGGAAGCGCCGGGCGACGGCGTCCAGGGCGGCCTCGGCACCGGCCCAGTCGCCCGCCTCCGACGCCTCGCCCTCCGTCCCCCAGGCGGGACCGCCGAAGAGCGCCTCCTGGGCCGGGGGCTGATCGGCCTCGTCCCCGAGGCGCTCGGCGCGCACGCCCACGAGCCGGACCGGATGCGGCCGTTCGGCGTGCAGCTCGCGGACGAGTCGCCGCGCCGGGCCGAGGAGGTCGTGGCCCGTGGCGGTCGGCCGGGCGAGGCGGGCGGTGCGGCTGCGGACCGACCCGTCCGGCGCCTTGAGGCGGACTGTGACCGCGCCGGCGGTGACCTGCTCCGCACGCAGCCGGGCCGCGACCCGGTGGCACAGGCGCAGGACCTCCGGGTCGACGCCCGCGACGTCGACGGGGTCGACGTCGAAGGTGTGGTCCGCCCCGATGCTGCGGGCCGCCGGGCGCGGGGCGACGGGGCGCGGGTCGATGCCCCGGGCGAGCGACGCCCACTCCCGGCCGGCGGCCCCGAACGACGCCTCCAGCCGCGCGGGGTCCACCCGGGCGAGGTCACCGATGGTCGCCACCCCCCGCCGGGCGAGCCGCTCGGCCGCCTTGGGGCCCACGCCCCACAGCCGGCCCACGGGCAGCGGATGGAGGAAGTCCAGGGTGCGCTGCGGCGGCACGATCAGCAGGCCGTCGGGCTTGGCCGCGGTGGACGCCGTCTTGGCCACGAACTTCACGGCCGAGCCGCCCACGGTGCACGGCAGCCCCAGCGCGGAGCGGACGCGCTCCCGGATCAGGTGGCCGATGTGCTCGGGCGGGCCGAGCCGGCGGCGGGCGCCGGCGACGTCGAGGAACGCCTCGTCCACGCTGAGCTGCTCCATCACGGGGGTCACGTCCGCGAGCACGGCCATCACCTCGGCGGAGACGGCCCGGTAGAGCTGCTGGCGCGGCGGGATGACCACGAGGGGCGGGCACAGGGCGCGGGCGTGCGCCAGGGGCATCGCCGAGCGGACCCCGTAGGCCCGCGCCGCGTACGAGGCGGAGAGCACCACGGACCGGCCGCTCGGGGCGGCGACGGCGGCGGGACGCCCCTCGAGGTCGGGCCGTTCGCGCAGCTCGACGGACAGGAAGAACGCGTCCATGTCCACGTGGAGGATCGTCGCCTCATCGCGGGGTGCAGCGGGCGCGGTCTCGGACATGGACCGAGCCTATCGGGACGGGCGATCCGTCGCGCGGCGCGGCTAGGGTGGGGCCATGCCCGCCGACGTCGCCGTCCCCCGCCCCCGTCCCGCCGACCAGGACCGCTTCCGCGCCGCCGTCGCCGACGCCCTCGACCGCCTGCTGGCGGAGCACCGGGACCTCGCCCGGGACGTCCACCCGCTGACCGCGCCCCTCGTGGACGCGATCGCGGACCTGACCGCGGGCGGCAAGCGCCTGCGCGCCGTCCTGGCCTGGCTCGGCTGGCGGGCGGCCGGTGGCGAGGCGGAGGACCCCCGCATCGCCGAGGCGGGGGCGGCGTTCGAGCTGTTCCAGGCCGCGGCGCTGATCCACGACGACATCCTGGACCGCTCGGACACCCGCCGCGGGATGCCCAGCGTGCACCGCCGCTTCGAGTCCCTCCACCGGGAGGCGGGCTGGCGCCACGCCGCGGAGCACTTCGGCGTCTCCGCCGCGATCCTCGCCGGCGACGTCGCCCTGGGGATGAGCGAGACGGCCTTCGCGCGCGTCCTCGCCGGCACCCCCCGGGAGGACCGGGCGCGGGCCGAGCTCGAGCGGATGCGCTTCGGGGTGATGGCGGGTCAGTACCTCGACGTGGTGGCCGAGATGGCCCCGGCGGCGCGCGATGCCCGCGAGGCCGAGGCGGCCGCCGAGGCGGTCGTGGAGCACAAGTCGGCGCGCTATTCGGCCGTGCACCCTCTGGCCCTCGGTGGGCTGCTGGCGGGGGCGGACGACGGGCTGGTGACCGCGTTCGCCCGGGTGTCGCTGCCGTTCGGCATGGCCTTCCAGTACCGGGACGACCTGCTCGGCGTGTTCGGCGATCCGGCGACCACGGGCAAGCCCGCGGGCGACGACCTGCGGGAGGGGAAGCAGACGGTGCTCATCGCCCGCGCCGTCGAGCTGCTCGCCCCGGACGAGGCCGCCGCGCTCGACGCGGACCTCGGCGACCCGGACCTCGGCGCGGACCGGGTGGCCCACTGGCAGGGCGTCCTCGAGGCGTGCGGCGCGCGCCGGGCCGTCGAGGAGCGGGTCGCGGCGCTCTCGCACGAGGCGGCCGGGGCCGTGGCGGGCCTGCTCGCGCACGGCGTCCCCGAGGACGTGAGCGCCGAGCTCACGCGGCTGATCGACGCCTACACGTCGCGCCGCCACTGAGCGGCGACGGACCCCGCGGGCGGATCGTCGCCCGCGGGGCCGGCTCACCAGGCCAGGGCCTGGGCGCGGCGCCGGATCTCGGTCTTCCGACCGTCCCGGAGCGCGTCGATGGGCCGGCCGGGCAACGACTCGTCCTCGGTGAACAGCCAGCGGAGGGCCTCCTCGTCGGAGAAGCCGGCGTCGGCCAGCAACACGAGCGTGCCCTGCAGGGAATCGAGCACGCCGGTCTCGGTGAGGAACAGCGCCGGCACGGACCGCACCGCGGGCTCGGGGCGACGCACGGCCAGCAGGCGGCGATCATGCACGAGGTTGTGGACGCGGGTCACGCGCTGGTCGAGGCGCTCCGCCACGTCGGGCACGGAGAGCCACTCGCCCACGAGGGCGTCGAGCTCGGCGGGGATCGCGTCAGCGGGGACCGGGGTGTCGGAGGAAGTGGTGCTCACGGGCGCCAGCCTACGTGGCCGCCGACGGGCCCGGCCCACCGCGCTCCGGACGGCATAGATCTCAGGATGGTCACGAAGATCACATTCCGATAACATCGCCGAGGCTCCACGGCCGGGCGCCGACGTCGTCGGTCGACCGCGGGGGGCCACGGGTCCCGCCCGTCACTTCCCCGTCGTGTTCCATCCGTCCGATCCGATGCCGAGGTCTGCCGTGTCCCACACCCCGTCCGCTCCCGCCGCCTGCGCTCCGTCCTGACCGGCGGCGCGGTGCCCCTGCTGCTGCTCACCGCTCTGCCCACCCAGGCCCACGCCCAGGAGGCGGCGGTGCACACCGTGCGCCCGGGCGACACCCTCACCCGGATCTCGGCCGCCCGCGGCGTCTCCGTCGCCGACCTGCTGCGGTTCAACGGCCTGGGCCTGGAGACCGTGCTCTACCCGGGTGACGAGCTCCGCCTGACCGGCGCGGCGGCCCCGGCCCCGGCCGCCGGGACCTACACGGTGCAGCCGAACGACGGGTGGTGGGTCATCGCCCGCCGCACCGGTGTCTCCGCCGCGCAGCTGCAGCGCCTCAACGGCATGAGCGCGTCGAGCATGCTCCACCCGGGCATGGTCCTGACCACGCAGCGCACGGCCGCCGCGCCGAAGGCCCCCGCGTCGACCACCCCGGCCACGACCCCGGCCTCCGCGCCGGCGTCGACGGCCCCGGCGGCGGCCGGCGGGACGATCCGGTACACCGTGGTCTCCGGCGACTCCCTCTGGGGGATCTCCCAGCGGTTCGAGGTCTCCATCCCCCGTCTGCGCGAGCTCAACGGCCTGACGCGGGCCTCGACGCTGCACCCCGGCGACGTGCTCGTGATCTCCGACGGCACCCTCGAGGTGGAGCCGGTCTCCGCCGTCCAGGCGGTCGGCGACACCTTCCTCGGGCGCACCTACGCGCCGCACGTCACGGCCTCGGCGAACGAGAACCTACGCCTGCTGCGCTCCGTCCCGCAGCCCACCCCCGAGCAGATGCAGCAGATCATCCGCGAGACCGCCGAGCGGATGGGCGTGGACCCCCGCCTGGCCCTGGGCCACGCGTACACCGAGTCCCGCTTCCGCATGGCCTCGGTCTCCCCCGGCAACGCCGTGGGGGCGATGCAGGTCATCCCGATCACGGGCGAGTTCGCCTCGGAGCTGGTGGGCCGCGAGCTGAACCTGCTGGACCCCTACGACAACGCGGTGGCCGGCGTCGCGTTCATCAAGTACGTGCAGGACCGCACCCCCACCCTCGACCAGGGCATCGGGGCCTACTACCAGGGCCTCGGCGGAGTGCTGGACAGCGGCCTGAACCCGGAGGCACGGGACTACGTGGCCAAGGTGCGTGCCGCGATGGCGATGTTCTGATCCGCCGGCGGCGGACCGCCCCGAGGGGGTCCGCCGCCTGTCCTACCCTGGGACGATGAGCAGCGCACGCCGGGACCCCCTCGTGGGGGGCATCGTCGACGGCCGCTACCGGGTCGTCGAGCGGCTGGCCCGGGGCGGCATGTCCACCGTCTACCTGGCCGTGGACGAGCGTCTCGACCGCGAGGTGGCGCTCAAGGTCATGCATCCGCACCTGGCGGAGGACCCCGTCCTGGTCGGCCGGTTCGAGCAGGAGGCCAAGACGGCGGCGCGGCTGTCCCATCCGCACGTCGTCGCGGTCCTGGACCAGGGCCACACCGAGGCCGAGGACGGCGACGTGCTGGCCTACCTCGTGATGGAGCACGTGCCCGGCCGCACGCTGCGCACCGTCATCCGGGACCGTGCACCGCTCTCACCCCGGGAGGCGCTGCGGTTCCTGCGTCCGCTCGTCGACGGCCTGGCCGCCGCGCACCGCGCCGGGCTGGTGCACCGGGACGTGAAGCCCGAGAACGTGCTCGTCCGCGACGACGGGCGGGTGACGGTCGCGGACTTCGGCCTGTCCCGTGCCGCCACGGCCCACACCCTGGCCGGGCAGGCCGTCGTGGGCACGCCCGCCTACCTCGCCCCCGAGCACATCGCCGGGGCGCCCGCCGACGCCCGCTCCGACGTGTACGCCGTGGGCATCATCCTGTTCGAGCTGCTCACGGGCCGCCAGCCGTACACCGCGGCGACCGCGTTGCAGGTCGCCTACCGGCATGTCCACGAGCGGGTCCCCGTGCCGTCCACGCTGCACCCCGGGCTCCCCGAGGATCTCGACGACCTCGTGCTGTGGTGCACCGAGCCGGACCCGGCCGACCGGCCCGCCGGTGCCGGCGAGCTCCTGCACCGCATCGACGCCGTGGCGGCGGGCCTGGACCCCGACGAACCGGACCGCCACCCCGCCGAGGGCCCGGATGCGGAGCCGGCGGTGGGCGCCCCCGCCGCCGATGGCCCCGAGGACGCAGCCCCGGACGGGAACCTGGAGACCCGGGCCCTCGACGCCGGCGACCACCACGCGACGCGCCTGCTCCCCGCCCTGGCCGAGTCCGACCTCGACGCGGACATGACCGACATCATCGACACCCGTGTGGCGACGCACGGGGGCGACCCGCGGCCCGCCGCGCACCCGGCGGAGCCGATCGGCCCGCTCGGGCTCGACCCCGCTCCGGCGGACCGGCATCCGGGGCGCAGCTCCCAGCGGCGGCTGCGTCGGGCGGCCCGCCGTCCCGCGCTCGACCTCGGCCAGGGCACCGGCCGGGCCGCCGCGATCGGCGCGGCCGTGACCCTGCTGCTCACCGGCGTCGCCCTGCTGCTGGGCTGGACGCTGGGCTCCGGCGGCCTCGGAGTCGGAGGTGTGGCGGTGGTCCCCGACCTCGACGGGCTGGCCCGGGAGGCGGCGGAGGAACGGCTGACCGCCGCGGGCTTCACCGCGGCGGTCACGGCCCGGCACGACGAACTCCGCACGGAGGGCACGGTCGTCGCCAGCTCGCCCGCGGCCGGGGAGCCGGCGGGGCGCGGCACCCCCGTCGAGCTCACCGTCTCCGCCGGCCCCGCGCCGGTGCCGGTGCCGGACCTGACCGGCGTCGTGATCCGGCGGGCCCACGGCGTGGCCCGGGACGCCCGATTCACCGTGGAGGTCGCGGAGCGCCGCACCGATCCCGCAGTGCCGGCCGGGGCCGTGATCGAGCAGCACCCGGCCCCCGGCGAGCAGGCGACGCCGGGCACCGCGGTCCGCGTGGTGCTCTCCGAGGGCCGCGCCGTGCGCCCGGTGCCGGACGTGACCGGGCAGGATCCGGAGACGGCGGGCACGACGCTGGCGGACGACGGCTGGGACGCCCGCGTGCATCGCCTGCCGCTGCCGCTCTCCGGCCGGGGCGAGTCCCGGGTCCTGCACCAGTCCCCCGCCGCCGGGACCGCCCTGCCCGAGGGCACCGCGGTCCACGTCTGGGTCGGCTGAGCCGGGGCGTGCCCGGCCGCGCGGTCAGGCCCGCGGCGCGCGACGCTCGGGGTGGGAGAGGGCCTCGGTGACCTTGAACGCCATCTCCAGGGACTGCTGGTGGTTCAGCCGCGGGTCGCACAGCGTCTCGTAGCGGGCGTCGAAGTCGGCCTCGTTGATCGGGTCGGAGCCGCCCAGGCACTCGGCGACGTCGTCGCCGGTCAGCTCGACGTGCATGCCGCCCGGATGCGTGCCGAGCTCGCGGTGCACCTCGAAGAAGCCGCTGACCTCGTCCATCACGTCCTCGAACCGGCGGGTCTTGTAGCCGTTGGCCGCGGTCACGGTGTTGCCGTGCATGGGGTCGGTGACCCACACCGGCTCCAGCCCCGCGTCCCGGACGCCCTCGACGATGCCGGGGAGCACGTCCCGGATCCGCTCCGCACCCATGCGGGTGATGAAGGTCAGGCGGCCCGGCTCGCGCTCCGGGTCCAGCCGCTCCGCGAGCTCGAGCGCGTCCGCGACCGTGGTGGTCGGGCCGAGCTTCACGCCGATCGGGTTGCGGACCCGGGAGAGGAAGTCGACGTGGGCGCCGTCCACCTGGCGGGTGCGCTCGCCGATCCACAGGAAGTGGGCGCTCGTGGCGTAGGGGTCGCCGCTGCGCGAGTCCACGCGGGTCAGGGCGCGTTCGTAGTCGAGCAGGAGCGCCTCGTGGGCCGAGTAGAACTCGGTGCGGCGCATGGCCTCGAAGTCCACGCCCGCGGCGTTCATGAAGCGGACCGCGCGGTCGATCTCGGCGGCCATCTCCTCGTACTGGGCGTAGGCCGGGTTGGCCATGAAGCCCTGGTTCCACTGGTGCACGCTGCGCAGATCGGCGAAGCCGCCCTGGGTGAAGGCGCGGACCAGGTTCAGGGTGGAGGCGGAGGTGTGGTAGGCCTGCACCATCCGTCGGGCGTCGTGCCGGCGTGCCTGCTCGGTGAACTCGTAGCCGTTCACGATCTCGCCGCGGAAGCTGGGCAGCGTGACGCCGTCGCGGGTCTCCGTGTCCGAGGACCGCGGCTTGGCGAACTGGCCGGCGATCCGGCCCATCTTCACGACCGGCATGGAGGCGCCGTAGGTCAGCACCGCGGCCATCTGCAGGATGGTCTTCACCCGGGCGCTGATCCGGTTGGCGGTGGACCCGGCGAACGTCTCGGCGCAGTCGCCGCCCTGCAGGAGGAACGCGCGGCCCTGGGCGACGTCGGCCAGACGGGCGCGCAGCAGGTCGACCTCGCCCGCGAAGACGAGCGGGGGCAGGGCGCTCAGCTCGGCGACGGCGGCGCGGTGATCGGCCTCGTCCGCCCAGGACGGCGCCTGTGCGATCGGCAGCGAGCGCCAGTGGTCCAGGCCGGGGATGTCGGCGGCGCCCTCCGAGATGGCGGTGCCGAAGGCCAGGATCTTCTCGCGGGGGTCTTCAGTCATGTGCACCAGGCTAGGGGCCGCGTGCCGCGCCCCGGTCTGAGCGTCCCCGGATGACGACGCGCGGGCCCCGCTCAGTCGCGGGCGCGTGGCGGAGCGGCCGTACGGCCCGCCTTCACGTCCGCCGCGTAGGTGTCCACGTACTCCTGGCCCGACAGGCGCCGGATGGCCTCCATGATCTCGTCCGTCACCTCCCGCAGCACCCGGGGGTCGCCGGCGGCCTCGGCACGGTCGGAGAAGTCCAGCGGCTCACCGAAGATCATGCCCAGGCGCCGGATCCGCGGCAGCACGTGGCCGATCGGCTGGACCCGGTCCGTGCCGATCATCGCGATGGGCACCACGGGCGCGCCCGAGGCCAGCGCGAGCTTGGCCACGCCGATCTTGCCGCGGTGCAGCCGCCCGTCCGGGCTGCGGGTGCCCTCCGGGTAGATCCCGAGCAGCCGGCCCTCCCGCAGCGCCTCGAGGCCCGCGTTCAGCGAGCGCAGGGACGCCTCTCCGCCGGAGCGGTCCATGGGCAGCTGGTTCGCGGCCTCGAAGAACCGGCGGGTGACCCAGCCCTTCACGCCCGGGCCGGTGAAGTACTCGTGCTTGGCCAGGAAGTGCACCTGGCGGTCGAGCATGGCCGGCATGAACACCGAGTCCGAGACGGACAGGTGGTTGCTGGCCAGGATCGCCGGGCCCTCGGCCGGCACGTTCCCGAGGCCCTTCACCCAGGGGCGGAACAGCAGGCGGGTGGCCGGAGCCACGGCGAACGTCTTGGCGGACCAGTAGAACGTGGACACGAGGGCCTTCCGGTCGGGGCGGTCGGGTGCCTGCCCATCGTATGGTCCGCCTGCCTTATCCTGGCACCATGCCCCGCCCCGTCGCCGTCGCCCCCGAAGACCTCCCCCTGCGCCTCATGCCCGCCGCTCCCGCCCGGCGCGACCACTGCGTCGTGCTCCTGCACGGGTTCACCTCGACTCCGGCCTCCGTCCGCGCCTGGGCCGAGGGGCTCGCGGCAGGCGGCTCCCCCGTGAGCGTGCCCCTGCTGCCGGGGCACGGCACCCGGTGGGAGGACCTCGCCGCCACCGGTGCGGACGAGATCCGCGCCGCCGTCCGGGCCGTCGTGGACCTCGAGCTCGCCCGACACGGCCGCGTGGTCATGGCGGGCATCTCGATGGGCGGCGCCCTCGCGCTGGACGCCGC
Organism: Micrococcus sp. UYEF5; assembly: GCF_040546065.1. NCBI lineage: Bacteria > Bacillati > Actinomycetota > Actinomycetes > Micrococcales > Micrococcaceae > Micrococcus > Micrococcus sp. UYEF5. The sequence goes on along the minus strand of NZ_JBEPNB010000002.1, from coordinate 22,888 downwards.
CGCCCACCGACCCGTGGCCGGGGTGCTCGTGGTGAACCCCGCGCTGCGCTTCGCCAGCCCGCTCGCCCCCTTCGCCCCGCTGCTGGCCCCGTTCGTCCCCACGGTCGCCCCGATCGCTGACGACATCGCGGACCCGACGGCGCGCGAGCGCGCCTACCCCCGCACGCCGGTGGCCGGCGTCGCCGCCCTCGGCCGCATCCAGCGGGCCGCCCGCCGCGCCCTGCCGCGGATCACCGCTCCCGTGACGGTCTACCGGTCCGCCCGCGACGCCGTCGTGCCCGCCTCGAGCCACCGGACCCTGGTGCGGGGCCTGCGCCAGGCCCCCGTGGAGGTGGTGGGACTGCCCCGCAGCCGCCACGTCGCCACGCTCGACTACGACCTGCCGCTGCTGATCGACCACGGCCGGAGCGCGGTCGCCGCCATGACGACGCACTGAGTCGCGCCCGGACCCTGCCGCTGCCGGTTGTAGAGTGTGCGTGACACGACTCACACATACTTCCGTTCCGCCGACCATCGGTCGGCGGGACCGACCCGACGCCCGAGGAGTCCCATGCACGAGATCAGCGAGCCGTACCACCCCCGCCTGTCCCCGGAGGCGAACATCACGGACTTCCTGGAACGCCAGGCCACGGAGCGTCCCGACCACGGCCTCTTCGCGGTGCCCGACGCGCAGGACCAGTGGACGGACGTCTCCGCCCGGGACGCCCGCGAACGCGTGCGGGCCCTGGCCAAGGGGCTCATCGCCGCCGGGATCCAGCCCGGGGAGACGGTCGGTCTCCTGGCCTCCACCCGCCTGGAGTGGACACTGGTCGACTTCGCCATCTGGTATGCCGGCGCGGCCACCGTGCCCGTGTACGAGACCTCCTCCGTCAGCCAGGTGTCCTGGATCATCGAGGACTCGGACGTGCGCGCCGTCGTGACCGGGAACGAGGACCTCGCCAAGACGGTGCGGGACGCGGTGCAGCGCGAGGGCCTGCCGGAGCTGATCGGCCTGTGGACGATGGACCCGGCCGACGGCGCCCCCGGCTCCGGCCTCGAGGCGCTCGTCGCCCTGGGCGCGGACGTCACCGATGAGGAGCTCGAGACGCGCCGGTCCTCCGCCGGCCTGGCCGACCTGGCGACCATCATCTACACCTCCGGCACCACGGGCCGGCCCAAGGGCTGCGAGCTCACGCACGAGAACTTCGCGGAGCTCGTCAACCAGACCCTGTCCTCCTCGCTCGGCGACGTCGTCCGCGAGGACACCTCCACCGTGCTGTTCATCCCCCTGGCGCACGTGTTCGCGCGCTTCGTCTCGGTGCTCACCGTCGCCGCGGGCGCACGCTGCGGGCACGTCTCGGACATCAAGCGGCTCTCGGTCTCGCTGCAGACCTTCCAGCCGAGCTTCGTGCTGGCCGTGCCGCGCGTGTTCGAGAAGATCTACAACGCGGCGCTGCTCAACGCGCAGAGCGGCGGCAAGGAGAAGATCTTCCGCCGTGGCGCGGACGTGGCGATCCGCTGGTCCCGGGCGCTGGACTCGGGCCAGATGACGGCGCCCCTGCGGCTGCAGCGCGCGTTCTACTCCGCGCTGGTCTACCGCCGGATCCGGACGGCCATGGGCGGCCGGCTCGCGTACGCGGTCTCCGGCGGCGGCCCCCTCTCCACCGACCTGGCGCACTTCTTCCGCGGCGTGGGCGTGACCATCCTCGAGGGCTACGGCCTCACCGAGACGACGGCCCCCATCACCGTGGGCCGGCCGGACCGGCTGAAGATCGGCACGGTCGGACACCCCCTCGGCGGCAACCAGGTGCGGATCGCCGAGGACGGCGAGATCCTCACGCGCGGCACGTCGCTGATGCGCGGCTACCACAACCGGCCGGAGGCGAACGAGGAGGCCTTCGAAGACGGCTGGTTCCGCACCGGCGACCTCGGGGCCCTGGACGACGACGGCTTCCTCACGATCACCGGCCGCAAGAAGGAGCTGCTGGTGACGGCCGGCGGCAAGAACGTGGCACCGGCGATGCTCGAGGACGCGATCCGCAGCGACGCGCTCGTCTCCCAGGTGATGGTGGTCGGCGACGGCAAGCCCTTCATCGCGGCGATCGTCACCCTCGACACCGACACCCTGCCCGCGTGGCTCGCCGCGAACGGGCTGCCGAAGGACCTCGACGTCGCTGCGGCCGCACGCGAGGACGCGGTGCGCCGTCACATCCAGGAGGCCGTGGACAAGGCCAACAGCCTGGTCTCGCGCGCCGAGGGGATCCGGGAGTTCCGCATCCTCGACCGCGACTTCTCCCTGGAGGAGGGCCATGTGACCCCGTCCCTGAAGATGCGCCGGTCGGCGATCATGAAGGACTTCGCCGCGCAGATCGCGGACATCTACGGGGAGCCCGCCCCGCAGAACTGAACGCCCCTCGACGACGGCGCCCGGCCCCCGCGGCCGGGCGTCGTCGTCCCCGCGGGTCCGGTCAGAGCAGGCCGGAGTCCGGCACGTCCAGGCCCAGCAGCGCGTTCTCGACGACCTCGGTGAGGGCCGGGTGGGGCCAGTACTGGCCCCGCGCGAGCCGGTGGGCGTCGATGCCGAACGCCATGCCGGTCACGAGCGGCTGGATGAGGTTCGCGGCCTCGTGCCCCAGGATGTGCCCGCCCAGGATCCGTCCCGTGGCCTTCTCCGCGACGACGGTGCACACGCCCTCGGTGTCCTCCATGGCCCAGCCGTAGGCGACGTCCCCGAAGGACTGGGTCTTCACCGTGATCGCGTCCGCGCCGTAGTCGGCGAGCGCCTGTTCCACCGTGAGCCCGACGGAGGCCGCCTGCGGATGGGTGAACACGGCCGCCGGCACGGGGCCGAGCGTGTTGGCGCGGAGGTCGTCCGGATGCTCCAGGTTGTGCGCGATGACGCGGGCCTCGTGGTTGGCCACGTGCTTGAGCTGCCACGTGTTGGCGACATCCCCGAGCACGTAGACCCCCTCCACCGGAGCACCGTCGGAGAGCGCGCGCTGGTGCTGGTCGCTGGCCAGGACGCCGCCGTCGGTGACGTCCAGTCCCGCGGCGGCGGGGTCGAGGCGGTCCGTGTTGGGCGTCCGGCCGACCGCGATCAGCACCGCGTCCGCCTCGATGGCCTCCTCCACGATGCCGGTCTGCTCCTGGCCCTCCGCGCGATCCAGGTGCACCCGGACCCAGCCGTCCGCGGCCCGCTCGGCGTCCTCGACCGGTTCGATCCCGGCCAGGGTCCACCCCGTGCGCAGGTCCCACCGTCGGGCAGCGATCTTCGTGAACGTCGTGGACACGGACATGTCGTGCTGCTTGAGCAGCCGGTGGCCGCGGTTGACCTGGACGACCTCGGTCCCCAGCCCGGCGAAGACGGAGGCGAACTCGCAGGCGATGAACCCGCCGCCCACCACGAGCAGCCGCCGCGGTAGCCGATCCATCCGCATGACGGTGTCCGAGGTGTGCACCGACGGCAGGTCCAGGCCCGGGATCGCCGGGAGGGTGGGCCGAGACCCCGCGGCGACCACCACCTGGTCCGCCGTGATCTCCCGGCCCGAGGCGGTGCGCACGCGGCGGGGGCCGACGAAGCGGACCTCCTCCTGGATCACGCTCGTGTAGTCCAGATCGTCCCGGCGGTAGCGGAGCCCGTCGCGGCTGATGCCGTCGATGCGCGTGAAGATGCGGTCCCGGATGGCCGGGAAGTCGGCGCCCGTGAACTCCAGCCCCACCCCGAGGCTCCGAGCCTCGGGGGGCAGCGCGGCCAGGCCGGCCGGGTAGGCGTACATCTTGGTGGGGATGCAGCCGACGTTCAGGCAGGTGCCGCCGAACGTGCCGGAGTCGGCGATCACGACGCTCCGGCCCTTCCAGTGTTCGTTGATCAGGGAGTTCCCCGATCCGGAGCCGATGATGAGCAGGTCGTGGTGTTCCGCAGAGGTGGCCATGCCTCCCAGGATAGGCACGGGCCCGGACGCGGTGGCGTCCGGGCCCGTGGGGCGGCCCGCCGGCGGCGGGCTCACGCGGGGCTCACTCGATCACGAGCAGCAGGTCTCCGCCGTTGACGGGCGTGACGCCCTCCGTGACCACGCGGCGCACGGTGCCCGCAGCCTGGGCCGTGATCGTGGCCTCCATCTTCATCGCCTCGATCGTGGCCACCGCCTGGCCGACCTCGACGGCGTCGCCCTCGGCCACCTGGACGGTGACCGAGCCCGCGAACGGGGCGGCGACGTGGCCGGGGGTGCCGGGGTCCGCCTTCTCCGCGGTCCGCACGGTGGACTCGATCGAGCGGTCCCGGACGGTCATCTGGCGCAGCTGGCCGTTCAGGGTGACCATCACCGTGCGCATGCCCTTCTCGTCCGGCTCGGAGACGGACATGAGGGTGGCGAGCAGCCGGACACCGCGTCCGAGCGAGATGACGTGCTCACGCCCGGGGACGAGGCCGTAGAGGAAGTCGCGGGTGTGCAGGGTGACGGTGTCCCCGAACTCCTCGCGGTGCGCCTCGAACTCCTTCGTGGGGCCGGGGAAGAGCAGGCGGTTCAGCACCGCGCGGCGGGTCTGTCCGGCCTCGGCGAGGGCGCTCGAGTCCTCCGCGGAGATCTCCACCATGCCCGCGCCCTCGCGGCGACCCTGGAGGGCCTTGGTCCGGAAGGGCTCCGGCCAGCCGCCGGGCGGGTCGCCGAGCTCGCCGCGCAGGAAGCCGATCACGGAGTCCGGGATGTCGAACTCCTGCGGACGCTCCGCGAACTCCTTCGGGTCCACGCCGGAACCGACCAGCTGCAGCGCCAGATCGCCCACCACCTTGGAGGACGGGGTGACCTTGACGAGGTGGCCGAGCAGGTCGTCGGCCGCGGCGTACATCGACTCGATGGCCTCGAACCGCTCCCCCAGGCCGAGGGCGATCGCCTGCGTGCGCAGGTTGGACAGCTGGCCGCCCGGGATCTCGTGGTGGTACACGCGGCCGGTCGGGGCGGGCAGCCCCGCCTCGAAGGGCGCGTACGCCGAGCGGACGGACTCCCAGTAGGGCTCCATCGCGGTGGCGGCCTCGAGGCCGAGACCGGTGTCCCGCTCCGTGTGCTCGAGCGCCGCGACCAGGGCGGACAGCGGCACCTGGCTCGTGGTGCCCGCCATGGACGCGGTGGCCGCGTCGACGGCGTCCACACCGGCCTCCGCCGCCGCGAGCAGGGTGGCCAGCTGGCCGCCGGCGGTGTCGTGCGTGTGCAGGTGCACGGGCAGATCGAACTCGGCGCGCAGGGCGGTGACGAGCTCGCGCGCGGCGGCGGGCCGCAGCAGGCCGGCCATGTCCTTGATCGCCAGGACGTGGGCGCCGGCGTCGACCATCCGGCGGGCGAGGCCCAGGTAGTAGTCGAGCGTGTAGAGCGTCTCCTTCGGATCCGTCATGTTGCCCGTGTAGCACAGGGCCGCCTCGGCCACGGCGGTGCCCGTGGCACGCACCGCCTCGATGGCCGGGGTGATCTGCTCGACGTCGTTGAGGGCGTCGAAGATGCGGAACACGTCGACGCCGGACGCCGCGGCCTCGGCCACGAACGCGTCCGTCACCTCGGTGGGGTACGGCGTGTAGCCCACCGTGTTGCGGCCGCGCAGCAGCATCTGGATCGGGATGTTCGGCAGCTCCGCGCGCAGCAGCTCGAGGCGCTGCCACGGGTCCTCGTGGAGGAAGCGCAGCGCGACGTCGTACGTCGCCCCGCCCCAGGCCTCCACCGAGAGCAGCCCCGGCAGGGTGTGCGCCACGGCGGGGGCGGCGGCCAGGAGGTCGCGGGTGCGGACGCGGGTGGCCAGCAGGGACTGGTGGGCGTCGCGGAACGTGGTGTCCGTGACGGCCAGCGCGGTCTGCTCGCGCAGGGTGCGGGCGAAGCCCTCGGGGCCCTGCTCCAGCAGCACCTGATGCCAGCCGTGCGGGGGCGCCGCGTCCTCGTTCCGGCTCGGGCCGTCGAAGGGCGAGCGGTCCGGCTCCTGGTGCTTGTCGCCCGGGTGCTCCGGGAGGCGGTCGCGGGGGTCGATGCCCTCGATGCGCGGGCCGTGCGGCTGGTTGACCGTGACGTCCACGAGGTACTGCAGGGCCTTGGAGCCGCGGTCCTGGGAGCGGTTCACCGTGGCCAGCTCGGGGTGCTTGTCGATGAAGTCCGTGGCGACGTCGCCGCTGACGAACTGCGGGTCGTCCATCACGTTCATCAGGAACGGGATGTTGGTGGCCACGCCGCGCACGCGGAACTCGGCCAGGGCGCGGCGCACGCGGCGCACGGCCGTGGCGTAGTCGCGTCCGCGGCAGGTGAGCTTGACCAGCATGGAGTCGAAGTGAGGGCTGATCTCCGCACCGGCGTAGATGGTGCCGCCGTCGAGGCGCACACCGGAGCCGCCGGCCGAGCGGTAGGCGGTGATGGTGCCGGTGTCCGGGCGGAAGCCGTTGGCCGGGTCCTCGGTGGTGATGCGGCACTGGATGGCGAAGCCGCGGACCTGGAGGGCGTCCTGGGTGATGCCCAGCTCGGGCAGGGTGGCGCCGGCGGCGATGCGCAGCTGCGCGCCCACCAGGTCCACGTCCGTGACCTCCTCGGTCACGGTGTGCTCCACCTGGATGCGGGGGTTCATCTCGATGAACACGTGCTGGCCCGCACGCTCGCCCGCCGTGTCCACGAGGAACTCGACGGTGCCCGCGTTGACGTACCCCATCTCCTTGGCGAAGGCGACGGCGTCCCGGTGCAGGGCCTGCCGGATCTCCTCGTCCAGGTTCGGAGCCGGGGCCATCTCGATGACCTTCTGGTGGCGGCGCTGGAGCGAGCAGTCCCGCTCGAAGAGGTGCACGACGTTGCCCTCGCCGTCGGCGAGGATCTGCACCTCGATGTGCCGCGGCCGCAGGACGGCCTGCTCGAGGAACACGGTGGGGTCGCCGAAGGCGGTGTCCGCCTCGCGCATCGCGGCCTCGAGGGAGCCGCGCAGGTCCTCGCGGCGCTCGACGCGGCGCATGCCGCGGCCACCGCCGCCGGCGACGGCCTTGACGAAGATGGGGAAGCCGATCTCCTCGGCCTGCTCCAGGAGCCACTCGACGTCGGCGCTCGGGTCCGAGGAGGCCAGGGTGGGGATGCCCGCGCGCTTGGCCGCGCGCAGGGCCTCGACCTTGTTGCCGGTCAGCTCGAGGACGTCGGCGGGCGGGCCGACGAAGGTGATCCCGTTCTCGGCCGCGGCGCGGGCCAGGCCGGCGTTCTCCGACAGGAAGCCGTAGCCCGGGTAGATCGCGTCGGCCCCCGCGTCTTTCGCCACGCGGATGATCTCGTCCACGTCGAGGTAGGCGCGCACGGGGTGGCCCTCCTCGCCGATGCGGTAGGCCTCGTCCGCCTTCTGGCGGTGGATCGAATTGCGGTCCTCGTAGGGGAAGACGGCGACGGTGCGGGCGCCCAGCTCGTAGCAGGCGCGGAAGGCACGGACGGCGATCTCGCCGCGGTTGGCCACCAAGACCTTGGAGAAGACGGCGCCGGCTCCGGTCGACCCGGCCGCGTCCTCTGGAGGGGTGAAGTTCTCGACAGGTGCGGTCATGGTTGGGAGTGTGTCACACCGCGCCGGAGTTCCACCTCGTGTCGCGCACACTCACCGCTGCGAGACGAAAGATGACTGACTCGGCCCTCCGGGGCGCCCCGCGGTGGAGGGTCAGGCGGAGCGGCGGGCCTGACGCCGCCCGGCCAGCTCGTCCCCCGGCTCGGGGGCGCCGACCACGCTCTCGCGGGGCAGCTCGGCGAGGCTGCCCTCGACCTCGCGCCACACGCGGCCGACGGCGATCCCGAAGACGCCCTGGCCGCCCTGGACGAGGTCCACGACCTCGTCCGCCGAGGTGCACTCGTACACCGAGGCGCCGTCGCTCATCAGGGTGATCTGCGCCAGGTCCTCGACACCCCGCTCGCGCAGGTGGCCCACGGCGGTGCGGATCTGCTGGAGCGAGACGCCGGTGTCCAGGAGGCGCTTGACCACCTTGAGGACGAGGATGTCGCGGAACGAGTAGAGCCGCTGGGAGCCGGAGCCGGTGGCGCTGCGGACCGTGGGGACCACGAGGTCCGTGCGGGCCCAGTAGTCGAGCTGGCGATAGGTGATGCCGGCGGCCTTGCACGCGGTGGGACCGCGGAAGCCGACGTCGTCGCCCCGGGTCGCGCCCTCGTCGAAGAGCGTGCCCTGGGTGCCGAGCGCGGGGGGCCGGCCAGGACCTGCAGTGGGTGTCACGGGGAACCTCCTGGTGCGGGGCCCCCGGTGCGGGAAGGGGACGCGACCGTCATGTGCCGCCGGTGACCGTGGCGGCGCTCCCCGGTGACCGTGGGGAGGACGACGGAGGCGCCCCGGGTGGCGGGGCCCTCTTCCCCTCGAAGGTACGCGCGGGTCCGGGGGCGGTCAACGAAGCTTGCGGCGAGGCCGCGCCGTGTCGCGCCGGCTCCGCTCAGGCGAAGTCCTCGGGGCGCACCGTGTCCAGGAAGTCGCGGAAGTCCTCGACGGCGCGCTCCTGGCCGGCGTCCTCCTCCCCCGTCCGCGCCGGCATGCCGGCGTCCGCGAGCACGGCGGGGCTGCCGAGCACGGGGGCGTCGGCGCGCAGGGCGACCACGACGGCGTCCGACGCGCGGGCGTCGACCCGGGCGCCCGTGGAGAGCACGAGCTCGGCGTGCACGACCTCGTCCCGGACCTCGGTGAGCCGCACCCGCACGACCTCGGCGCCCAGGGCGTCGACGGCGGCCAGGAGCAGCTCATGGGTGAGGGGCCGGGGTGCGCGGACGCCCTCGAGCGCGAGCGCGGCGGCGGCGGCTTCGGGCGCGCCCACCCACAGCGGGACCATCGTGCGGCCGGGCGGATCCACCAGCAGGATCACGTGGTGCTGCTCGGGCAGCTCGACGCGTACGCCGAGCACGGAGAGCGGCACGTCGCCGACGTCGTCGGCGGGCACGGGGCGCGGCTCAGTCATCCCACTGCTCCAGCCCCTCGGCCACGAGGGCCGCATGCAGCCGCAGGCTGGCCTGCGCGATCTCGCGTGCCGAGCGGGCCACGCGGGGGCGGGTGCCGGCGTCGCGGCGGGCCTGCAGCGGGGCGACGGCGCGCTCCACCAGGCCCAGCTCGCGGTCGGCGGCGGCCCGCAGCGGGCGCAGATGCCGCGGCTCCAGGCCGTGGCCCGCGAGCACGACGGCGGCCCGGGCCACGTCCATCGCGTGGCTCGGGTAGCCGCCGTCGGGATCGACGGGCAGGAGCGAGTACTGGTCCAGCTCGGCCAGCAGCTCCTCGCCCGCACCGGATTCGGCGGCGAGCTCGGCGCGGGTCCACGACCGGCGGCCCCCGGCGACCTCGCGGCCGAGCCGCTCCGCGTCCGAGGACGCCGGGACCGCCGCGGTTCCGGGCAGGCCGGTGGGGCGTTGACCGCGGTCCAGCGCGGCCAGGTGGTCGGCGATCACCTTGAGCGGCAGGAAGTGGTCGCGCTGCAGGGCGAGGACGAACCGGAGCCGGTCCACGTCCTCGGGCCGGAAGCGCCGGTAGCCGGCGCTGGTCCGCTCGGGCAGCACGAGGCCGCGGTCCTCCAGGAAGCGCACCTTGGACGCGGTGACGCCGGGGAATTCGACTTCGAGGGAGGCTACGACCTCGCCGATGCCCAGCCGGCCCGCAGGGCGGGCGGTGGGGACGGCGTCGGGGCGCGGGCGCGGATCGGTCACGAGGATGACGGCTCAGCCCCGCGCCGGCCCGGCGTAGTACGTGAGCCGGTACTTGCCGATCTGCACGTGCATCCCGGAGCGCAGCAGGATCTCGTCCACGCGGTCGTGGTTCACGAAGGTGCCGTTGAGGGAGTTCAGGTCCACGAGCCGGTGGCCGCCGTCCTCGGCCCGGAACTCCGCGTGACGACGGGAGACGGTGACGTCGTCGAGGAAGATGTCCGCGTCCGGGTGGCGCCCCACGGAGACCACGTCCTCGTCCAGCAGGAAGCGGGCCGACTGGTCCGGGCCCTCGTGGGCGAGCAGCAGCGCGGAACCGGCCGGGAGGGCGCGGATCGCGTCCGACTCCTCACGGGTGAGGTCCGCCGAGACCAGCGGCGCCAGCTCGGTGAGGTTGATGGCGGAGGTGGACAGGTCCGGTTCACGTCCGGGCTGGTTCATGGGGTGCTCCTGTGCGGGGGCCGGCGCCGCGGCGCCGGAGGGAGAGACGAAGGGGACGCCGTCGCCCCGCCGGCCGGCGGCGGGGCGACGGCGGACGGGGCTCAGCTGGTGTGCGAGGCGTAGCCCTCGGCGTCCATGAGGCCCTCGAGCTGGGCCTCGTCCGCGAGGGTGATCTCGAACAGCCAGCCGCCCTCGTAGGGGGCGGAGTTGACCAGGCCGGGCTCGCCGTCGAGCTCGTCGTTGACGGCGGCCACGGTGCCGGAGACCGGGGCGTAGATGTCCGAGACGGACTTCGTGGACTCGACCTCGCCCACCGCGGTGCCCGCGGTGACCTCGGTGCCGACCTCCGGCAGGTCCACGTACACGACGTCACCCAGCGCATCCTGGGCGAAGTCGGTGATGCCCACGCGGACCGTGCCGGCGGCACCGGCCTCGGCGATCCACTCGTGCTCGGCGGAGTACTTCAGGCCTTCGGGGATGGAGCTCATGGAGTGCGCGTCCTTTGTGTGGTCGGGAGGGATGACGTCGTCTCGCAGACTACCGAGCGGCGCGTGATTCGCGCCACTGGCGTGCTCAGAGCACGCCGCGCATGCCGCGACGCACCGGCTTGGCGATGGCCAGCACGATCAGGCCCACGCCGAGGGTGACCGCACCGATCGTGCCGAAGTAGCCCACCTCGTTCTGCTCCGAGTAGGAGCCGGCCAGGGAGCCGGCCAGGGCCGTGCCCAGGGCGACGGACAGGTTGTACAGCGACACCATCATCACCGGGAAGCTGCGCGGGGCGACCTTGGTGGCCAGGGAGAGGCCCACCGGGGAGACGAGCAGCTCGCCCATGGTGCAGACGAAGAGGATCAGCGTCAGCCACAGCAGCGGCACGGCGGCGACGTCGGCCACCGGGATGAACAGCAGGAAGGCGATGCCGATCAGGACGATGCCGATGCCGAACTTCACCGGGGTGGCGGGCTGGCGGGTGCCCAGCTTGGTCCACAGCGCGGCGAACACCGGGGCGAACACGATGATGAAGATCGGGTTGATGGAGTTGACCCACTCCATGGGCATGAGCCAGCCGAACAGGTTCCGGTCGAGGCGGTGCTCGGAGTACAGCGCGATCACGGTGAACTGCTGCTGGAAGAGGGCGAAGAACACGGACGTGCCGATGAACAGCGGGATGAACGCCTTCACGCGCGAGCGCTCCTCCTCCGAGACCTTCGTCGAGGTCAGCAGGACCGCGAAGATCGCGATGGCCGCGACGGCGGCGAGCACGACGACGGCGTCGGAGAGGTTGTCCAGGGTGATGACGTCCGTGAGGAACAGGGCCACGACGACGGCGACCATCCCCAGGCCGATCAGGCCCCAGCGGCCGTACTGCGACCGCGGCAGCGGATCCGGGACCCGGTGCACGTCCGTGGGCAGGTTCTTGCGGGTCAGGGCGTACTGCGTCAGGCCGATGGCCATGCCGGCGGCGGCGAGGCCGAAGCCCACGTGGAAGCCCATCGTGTCGCGTGCCAGGCCGGTGAGCAGCGGGCCGAAGAGGGCGCCGATGTTCACGCCCATGTAGAAGATGGAGAAGCCGGCATCGCGCTTGGGGTCCTCGCGGGAGTACAGGGAGCCGACGAGGTTCGTGGCGTTGGCCTTGAGGCCGCCCGAACCGACGGCGACGAGCACGAGGCCCAGGGTCAGGCCCGGGACGCCCGGGACGAGGGCCAGCGCGATGTGGCCCAACATGATCCCGACGGCGCTGACGAACATGGTGCGCTCGGAACCGAGCAGGCGGTCGGCGACCCAGCCGCCGAGGATGCAGAACACGTACACCATGCCGCCGTAGGCGCCGACGATGCCCGTGGCCACGGCCGGGTCGATCCCGAGGCCGCCCTCCGCGGCGGTCCAGGACATGTAGTACACGAGCATGGCCTGCATGCCGTAGAAGGAGAAGCGCTCCCACAGCTCCACGGAGAACAGGTTCGCCAGCGGGCCGGGCTGGCCGAGGAACGGGCGGCCGCGCCAGTCGGGGGTGGCGTCGTCGGGACGGGTGGCCGTCGACGCCGCCACGCGGGCGGACGGCTCGACGTCGGGCACGCGGCCCGCGAGAGGATTCTGGGGATTTTCCACCGATCTACTGTCCTCCCCTGAGGGAGCCAGAGCAAACTCCCCGCCCGATGACGCCGATCACATCCGCGGCCCGGGCGGCGTCCGTCCTAGATGTAAGAGGTCATGACGTTGTTGACTCGGGCCGGTGCCAGTGAGGCCGGCGGGGCGTTCCCGCAGGAGGTATGAGGCCGATGATAGTTGTAGTGGTTCACCCACACGGCCAGCGCCTCACGCCGAGCTGTCTCTGAGGTATACGGGCGGGCGTAGAGGACCTCATCGACCATCAGCCGGTTGTACCGTTCGACCTTCCCGTTATGGCGGGGCGTGTATGGGCGGATCCGGTGGTGCCGGCCCCCGAGCGAGACCACCTTCGCGGTGAACTCCGCAGCCCGATAGTTGTTCCCGTTGTCCGTGACCACCCGGTCCACGGTGATGCCGTGGGCGGCGAAGAACGCCCGCGCCCGGCAGAAGAACCCGATCGTGGTCACCGTCCGCTCATCCTCCAACGCCTCGGTGTAGGCCAGGCGGGTGAACCCGTCGATCGCCGAGTGCAGGTAGGTGTAGCCGACCCGTCGGCCAGGCCCGCGCTTGGCTGCTCGCGCGTTCTCGGAGTCCCGTCCGTGAGCACGCCAGCCGCCCCCGTCAGGGATGCGCCCGATCTTCTTCACGTCCAGGTGCACCATGTGCCCCGGGCCGCGGGCGGTGATCTTCTGTGGTCGTTGGCGCAGGTCCTCACCCGTGGGCGCGAGGTCTGGCAACCGGGAGATGCCAGCCGGTGCAGCCACCTGCCCACCGTTCGGAGGCACACCCGGTGGCCCTCGGAGACGAGGTGGTGATGGATCCGGCGGGCCGACCACTTCTCCCTGCGACGCAGGGTCTGGATCTGAGCCACCACCTCGGGGTCGAGCTGGGCAGGTGAACGGCGCGGACGGCTGGGCCGGTCGAGCAGCCCGGCCTCGCCCTCGGCGCGGTAGCGGGCCACCCAGGTGGCCACCGTGGGGCGGCTGACGCGGAACTCGGCGGCCACGTGTGCCTGCGGGATCCCGTCGTGCAGGTGGCGGTGGACCATCCTGAGACGGCCGGTGGGGGTCAGGGGTGCATTAGCGTGAGTCATGAGTGGGTCTTCTCGGGCAGGTCGGTGGTGTAGGAACTTCCATCCTGCGGGAGAGGCCCACTCGTCTCATCTCAGCCCGGCCCTCGTGCCAAGAACCTCATGACCCACAACAGCTAGAAGAACCGGCGTAGTTGCTCGTCCGAAAGGTCGGTGAGAACCGCGCGAAAGCGAATCTCGCGTGGACCACCCTCGTCGCCAAGGTAGGCGCCGTGGGAGAAATCGTGTTCGTCGATAACCGGGCGGCGGTAGAGGCGCTCCGGGCCCAAGACCAGTTCCAATGCCTCACACACTGTGGACTTCCCGATGTTGTTTCCGCCGACCAGCAAGGTGCGCTGCTGGAAGACCACGCGTCCCTTTGTGATGCCGCGGAAGTTCTCGATCTCAAGCTGTCTGACCCTCATGCCGCGGTCTCCTCGTCACCGGAGACAGCTGCCCCGCTGGGATTGGCTGCTTCATTTAGCACGGCGCGCACCAACACCAGCGAGATGACCTCGTCGGCCAGCTTGCCGAGCTTGCGCACGTTGCCGCCCTTATCAGCCAGCGGATACAGGGTGCCCTTGATGGTCTCGGGTTCCAGTCGCGCTCGTTCGTCGGGCGCGAGCTTGGATACGCGGTCGTCAACAAGTCGGTCGATGACCTGACGGATCTCTTTTTTGGAGAGCGGCTTGAAGTGAACCAAGGAGTCGAATCGCGAGTAGAGGGCGTCGCCAAGAGCCTTGCGGATCTCGTCCTCGGTGCCGTAGTTCGAGGTGCAGATAATCAAGGACGGGCCGAGCTCGATGCTGTAGTTCTTGTCCTCAAACGCGCCACCGTCGAACAGCTGGTAGAAGGCGCTGTGGAAGACCGAGTTCGCTTTGTCGAACTCGTCGATCAGGATGACACCGGACTCGCGGTCGAGTAGGTCGCGCGCGAAGGATGCCTCGGAGTGCGTCCCGCCGAACAGGTACGACGCGAACTTTTCATTGTGGAACATGGAGAACTGTTTGCGCAGCAGCGTGCCCCCGAGCAGCCCGTTGACGAACTGCGCAGTCTCGGTCTTGCCGACACCGGACGGGCCGTAAAACATCAGGACGACTGGCTTCGTCAGCCGTGCCGTGGTCAGTGGGTACAGCGCTGCGAGCAGCGCCTCCTTCACTGCGGCCTGACCCACGAGATGTCCGGCGAAGCCGTCGCGGAAACGAACGAGAGTGTCCCGCGTCACCGCCGGGTACTCATAGCGCTTCACCTCGGTTGTGAACGCTCGCTCAAGCTGTGAGTGAACGAGGGCAGGCGGGTTGTGCAGGTGAAGGTGCTCGGGGTTGATCGACCGTACGAGGCCGGCGAAGTTCGTGATGACGTGCTCGTTCAAGCTGGCGTAGTCGCTCGATTCGGCTGCCACCCGCTTCGGCCTCGGCGCGGGCTCCTCGGACGGCGCCTCCTGGCCTTCAACTACATGGGTATGCCGCCGGTTGGCTTCGTCGCGCTCATAGACGATGTCGAGAAGACCCGTGCGCTTCTTCTTCCCAAGTTGGTCTTCGAACCACGACAGCGGGCCGTAGTAGATGGTGACCGTCGTATCACGCGGCATGCTCAACTCCCGCGAGGATCACGTCGTAGACATCCAGGAGATCGTCGCTCTGCGTGTCTATACCGTCGACGAGTTCGACGGCCGTGACGGGCGTGCCGCCCAGGCTGCCAGACATCTCGGCCTCCATGCTGAGCGCATGCTCCGGCGTCTGTCCGACGAGCACTCCGTGGAAGACGAGGCGCATGCGTCCGAGATCGGTGAGTCCGTAGTTGTTTCGGAACGCCTTGAGGTTGAAGCGCAGTACGCGCTTGGTGTCGTCAGCGCCCTCGCCAAGTAGTTCGTAGTAGCCCTTGGCGCCGACGAGCACTTCGTCCATCCGTGCCAAGTCGACTGGAATGTCGTCCATCTTGAGCATGACCATGTAAGGCGTGAACATCTTCACGTACGCCATCGAGTCCTTTGGTGCCGTCACCCGAAGGTCTCGCAGCTGCACTACCCGAGAATCGCCATCTGCCTTGGATAGGTAGTCGGTCAGGATCGTGTTCGACAACGTCTTGCTGAGGATGCTCTTACCAGCCGCGGACGCGCCGGCACCAGCGCTCAGCTCGCCCGAGGCTCCGAGGAAGGGCAGCCAACTCAGCTTCGCCATCAGGCCAGCCTCGACCTTGGCATGAGTTTCCTTCGACCGCTCCTGAACCTGTTCGCTCGTGGAGGCTGTCTTGCCTCCAGCGGAGATGTCGAGATAGTCCGAGGCTGTCTCCTCATCAAAGTAGATGACCTTGATCATCGATGCACTTGCGTCATCTCTGCGGTTGCCGGCCATTAGTCATCGCCTCCGGCTCCGCCGATCAGCAGTCCGTGTTTGTCGGTTGTGAAGTTGTAATCGACCGGCCCGAGCGGTGCGGCGTCGAAGTGGTGCTCGGCGAAGCGGATGCGCATCGCCTCGTCCCAGTCGAGGTCGTCGAGATTACGGGTGTCCTTGGTCTCGCGGACAAGGTAGAGCCGCTGAGCGCCGTTCTCGTCGTAGACGATGGCCCAGTCCGGCGAGTATTCACCGACAGGCGTGCGGACGCGGAAGCGGCGCGGCAGCTTGGTGAACAGTTTGACGTGCTCGCGGTTGTTCTCGAGCTGTGCGGCGAAGGCGCGTTCGACGTGGCTGTCGTAGTCGACGTGGTCGTAGAGGTTCACGCCGCCCTCGGGCGCGGCGATGACGCCGTTCTTCGGGTCTGGGTTGCCGGGCAGCGGCTGAGGCGGGTTCTTGGACTCGACCTCGAGGAACACGACCTCGGCATCCCACCAGTCCGTCTCGTCGATGGGTTCGTAGCTGATGCCCCGCACCATCTGCTCGATAGCTTCGATCCGGATGGCGTTCGCCACGATCCGTGCCCAGCGGTCGGGATCGTCGAGGACGTGACGTGCGTAGTCGCGGTCGGGATAGTTCAGGATCTCGCGCACGATCCCAGCCAGGGTCGGGCGGGTGAGCTGGAGGGGGAACTTGCCGTACTGCAGCTGATCCTCGATGAGCTGCACGACGTCAGGAAGGCGCTGGCCTACGACGACGATACGCTCACCACGGGACTCTGCAACGGCGGAGTCCGCCGTGATGACGTGTCCCTCGTCGTCGTAGACGAGATCGGCGGACTGCACCACGTTGGCGCGCCGCTCGATGAACTCGAGGTCAGCCAGATGCTCGGACGCCGCCACCACGATGCGGAGTGCGTCCGGATCGACGGTGACGCGGTAGCGCGCTTTGTAGCGAATACGCTTCCACAGTTCAGCGAACTCGGGGCTCTCGAACAGGGCAGGGCGCCTGCGGACGACGACCTCATTGTCGGCGTTGTCGACCTCGGGGCCGGCCTCGCCGGAGCCACCACCCGAGGCTACGTACTCGGCATTCAGACCGTCGCGGAACTCCGTGAAGGACTCGTCGACGATGAGCGTCAGCCTGTTGATCGCCGGGTCCATCACGCGGTGACCGTTCTGGTCCACCGGCAGACGCAGGCCACGGCCGATCTGCTGTCGACGCTCCAGCTCGGAGCGCGTGTGACGCAGGAACCCGACCTGGAAGACGTTCGGGTTATCCCAGCCCTCCTTGAGCGCAGAGTGGGAGAAGATGAACGCGCGCGGGTTGGCGCGGTCGAGAATGAGCTCCTTGTTCGCGATGATCTCCTGGTACGCCCGCGCCTCCAGCTCGGCGTCCGATGCACGCCCCGATGTGTCCTTCAGGATGCCCGTTTTGGTAGACGGGAAGTAGGCGACCCGCAGCTCGGCAGGGTCAGGCATCTCGCTCTCGGAATTGCCTGCCCGGAGCCACTCCTCACGGAACAGCTCGTCGAACATCGCAGGCAGCACCGCCTCGTCACCGGCGTAGTCAGCCACACGCTCGACGAAGAATAGCGACAGCACCTTGATGCCACGGTTCATCGAGTCGATCTGCCCCTGCCGAGCCAGGTGCGTTCGGATGGTATGGCGGATCTGATCACGCCAGACAGCCTCGGAATCCACGCCGGTCTCAGTCCCGGCCTGCACGACGAGCTTGTTCTCGAAGATCACCCGGTCGGGTTTACGTTCGATGCTCTCGACCACCAACCCGCGATACTGCGGCAGTTTGCCGGACTCCTCGAACAGGTCGGTGCCGTTCTGCAGCACCACCGGCACCCGCTTGCCACCGGCCTTGTGGATGACCGCCTCTGCCATCAGGCGCTTGCGGACGCTCCGAAGCTTGTCGAGGCGCACGTACGGCTTGCCATCCTCGCCGGCGACGATTCCCTTGACCGATACCCGCTTGACCAGACCAGCCTCGGCGGCCTGCTTCGGGCCGAGCCTGTGCACGAGGTTGAACGACTCCTTGTGCGTTGCGCTGTAGCGCAGCGCCACCAGCGGGTTCAGTGTGGCAATCGCCTGACGGCGCAGCGGCGTCGCCATATTCTGCGGCTCATCGATCAGGACGACGGGGCGAGCCTTCGCGATCTGCTGCACACCGCTCAGCGAGTCGCCCCACAGCTGCGGCTGCTCAGCACTGGCATACAGCGTGTTCTTCTCCGGCTTGTCGAGCGCCTGCACGCTGGCAACTAGGAACTGCACCGTGCCCGACGGTTCGGTGAAGTCGTTCAGTGCCGAATTCTCGCCCAGCACACCCCACTTGTACGGGACGCCGGGATACTTCAGCCGGAAGTGCTCCTCGGTCTGCTCGAACGTCTTCACCACGCCCGCACGAATCGCGATCGAGTGAACCAGGATGACGAACTTCCGCAGCCCATACAGCTCCGCCAGACGCAGCGCCGTCGAGATGTAGACGTATGTCTTACCCGTGCCGGTCTCCATCTCGACCGAGAAGTTCGGGAACTCGCGCTCCGCGCCCTCGAGATCCGTCTCCGCAAGCAGCTCGAGCTGGGCCTGCGGTTCAACAGCCTCACGGGTGGTGATCGTCCTCAGGTTGTCGGTAAGAACGGAGCGTTCCAGCGTGAAGCCCGCGTGACCATCC
Organism: Micrococcus sp. UYEF5; assembly: GCF_040546065.1. Lineage (NCBI taxonomy): Bacteria > Bacillati > Actinomycetota > Actinomycetes > Micrococcales > Micrococcaceae > Micrococcus > Micrococcus sp. UYEF5. The sequence continues at coordinate 4,607 of NZ_JBEPNB010000002.1, read as the reverse complement.
GCGCCAGGTGCCTGCCCAGCAAGCGCATCGCGCGGCGGCACCAGGGCACCCTCAAACAGGTCGACCACCGCGGAGACGGCGGCCGACTGGTGCGGCTGATCATCAAAGCGAAACTTCACGAGGCACCCGCTCCAGAAGAATCAGCTTTGACTGCAACCGCGGCGCCAACGTCAGCGTCACCGAGTCCTCGACCTGGTCACCACGAAGGATCAGGGTGTCGTCATCACTCAAGGCAAGCGCATCGGCCGTGGCTAGCGAGAACGCATCGAGCGAGATCAGGAGACGTCCTGTGGACGCATTGCCCACGGCAGGCGTGAACTCGTAGACGACCAAGCCGTCCGCCTCATGCGTCGTCACGCGCGTATCGAGCCTCGTTCCCGTGGCCTTGAGCGCCACCTCCCACGCAACGTCGAGCGGCTTCGCACCATCAACCACCGGAGCGCCCGCCGTGTGGTCGAGCACCTGCGTCAGGTAGCTCTGCCCGGTCATCTCCGGAAGCGCGAACAGCGGCTTGTCGATGACGAGGTTCGTCGGACGCGTGCGGAAGATCCGGAAGCCCAGCTGTGGCGCATCGAGCGTCTCCTGTTGCAGGGAGGCCGCCGCACGGCGCAGTCGCTCCGCCGTCACCTCGAAGATCGTCTCGTACCCGGCAGCCAGCGCGTTCTTGCCCGACTCCTCGGACGCATCAGGCTTCTCGGGGACCTGCACCAGAATCCAGTGCCGCGTCTTGCCGTCTTTCGGGTTCTGCTCCCACACTGCCTGGCCCGTCGAACCGGATCCCGCGAAGAAGTCAAGGATCAGGTCGCCGTCGTCGGTGATGGCGTGGAACAGGCGGGCGAGCACTTCCGTGTCCTTCGGGTAGTCGAACACGGTTGTTCCCATGCGCTCGTCTAGCGCCTTCGATGCGGCACGGCGATCCTTATAGAAGACGGACGCGGGTGCCCACTCCTCATGCTCATGCAAGTAGGACTTGAGCTGAAGGCGTCCGCCCTCCTTCTTGGGATAGACGATGCGATCGTCATCGGCGAACGCCTCCATCTTCTCCCGTCCGTAGGCCCAGCCATTCGCGTGCGGTTCGTGACCGCGGAATGTGTAGACGAGATTGGCCCTCGGGTTCGGGCTTCTTAGATCTGACGCGAAGTAGACACCTCGAGCATCAATCACGCGATAGTGCTTGTGCGCTTTTGCGGGGGCTTCGTCAGGCAGTGAGTTGTACCAGGCCTGTAGCGCCGCCGTTGCCGCCTCATAATCTGTACCGTGAACAGCGCGTAGCTCTTTGACCTTCCCGTAAATCTCGTCGAGACCGGCCTTGCGCTCACGCCAGCGCGCGTCCTGTTCGCGCAGATAGGTGTGGTCACGCGCGTAGGCCACTACGTAGTCGTGTCCAACGGAGATCTGACGAGCATCGTTCTTACGGCCGCCATTCCAGATGAAGTTGCCGACGAAGTTCTCTCCGCCAAATACGGCATCGAGCAGCAGCCGCAGGTGGTGGACCTCGTTGTCATCAATGGAAACGAGGATCACGCCGTCGCGGCGCAGCAGGTGACGCGCGAGCGCCAGACGCGGGAACATCATGGTCAGCCACGGCGCATGCTTGCGCCCGCCGGTCTCGATCCGGCTGGTGGTGGCGTTGCCCTGGTCATCAACCTGACCGGTCTCCTCGAGGTACTGCCGCTCGGGCACCGCGAAGTCGTCGTTGTAGGTGAACGTGTCGCCGGTGTTGTAGGGCGGGTCGATGTAGATCAGCTTGACGGCTCGCGAGTAGCCGTTCTTCAGGAGTTTGAGCACCTGAAGGTTGTCGCCCTCGATCAGGACGTCCCGGGCATCCGACCAACGCAGCGAGGCGTCCTCATCAGGCACCAGCGTTGCGGTGGTGGGCACGCGTGCGTCCTGGCGTGCTCGCTCGATGCCTGGCCAGGTGAAGGAGAAGGCGGGCTTCGAGTCACCGTCAAGACCGAGCGCCCCGAGCAACGCATCCCGATCGAGCTCACCGTCGAGGAAAGCACTGGGCACCAGGTCACGGAGTTGAGCGAGCAACTCTTGGTGCAGGTCTCGGGTCTCGTCCGGCACCGACGGGGTCATCGCGTGGCCTCCTGACGGCGGACGTCACGGTTACACGCTGTACTGCTGGGGCCGTGCGACCGCCTGGTGCTGAACGATGTCATGCTGTACTGGTTCTCCTCCGCGCTGACGCGCGACTTAAGTTGTGCTCTCGGGGGCGTGTCTTACCGTACCGACGGCCACCGACAGACGGGGTGGAGCGCGCCGGAGCGGGGCGACGATGGTTGCCGGAACCGGGAGCCATACCGGCTCGACCGAACGTTGCGACCTGTCCTCATTATCTCATGATCAGGACTTTTCGCGAAGAGCTCTGCGTCGCACGCGCCTCGGCCAGGGCGCCAGCGTCGCCATCTCGTCGACCAGTAGCAGATCCCAGCGATCCTCGTAGCGTTCGAACGTGGAGAGCAGCACCCGTGACCGCTCCACTGGTGCGTTCCGCTTGCCCGGTTCGATCCCGGGTTCGGTGAGCCAGTTCATGTGCTCGATCCATGCGGCGGCGGCGACGTGCGAGCGGGGAACGACGAAGTTGCGTGGCGGCAGGGCGAGGTCATGCGACACAGCCACCATGACGTAGTACTCCCGCTGGTGCTGGCTCGGCCCCTGCGACTTCGATCCGAGCGGCCAGCTGATCGACCTCCACGCCGACCCACGCGCCGTCTTCACCTGGATCTCGACCATCCGACGGTTATCCGGGTCGGCAAGCACGGCGAGGATGTCTGTGCGTTCCAGACCGTCATGAGTCAGTGCCGGCGCCCAGCCACGTCGGGCCAGCTCCGCCGCAACGTGATGCTCCCCGATGGTCTTCGTCTGCTTGGTATCCGCCACAGCTTCGAGGCTACCGAGGAGATCGGACAGCATAATGGACGTATGGCTATGCCCGAGACCGACCTGCTGCGCATCGGCCGCTGGTGCCGTGAACGCGTGCCCGAGCACCTGTGGGATCAGGTGAGAGTAGAAGCCGAGATCGCCGACCGGCACGTCACGATCATCGAGACGCGGCCGCCGTGGGACGGGCAGGGCGACTGGACGCGGTTCCCGGTCGCGCGCCTGCGATACACCGTCAAGACCGGCCAGTGGAGCATCTACTGGCGTGACCGGCACATGAAGTTCCACGAGTACACGAAGAGGCGCCCGACGAAGAACGTCCAGAGTCTGCTCGACTACATCGGCAGCCACCAGGATCCGATCTTCTGGGGCTGAGAGCTCCCACGGCCGTGTCGGTACTCACCGCTACGGTCGGGAGTATGAGCGAAGAGCAATGGGATGAAGCGGCCTTCCGCGCATCGATCCCGGCCGCGCGCGAGAAGGTTGAGTTTGCCGCAAGGTTCTGCGAGATCGGCCCCTCACAGCCCCGCTGGGATAGTCACCGTCCCGTCGTCGAGTTGATCTTCTATCTCTGCAAGCTCGACTACGACATCAAGGTGCTCCTGCTGCCTTCCTGACCGATTGAAGCGCCCTGGGTTTGTTGGAGGCTCCTGACCTTGGAAACGAGGATGGAGTTATGCCGAAAGAGCAGACAGCGGGGAAGCCGACGACGCGTCGGTATTCGCCGGAGGAGAAGGCCGCGGCGGTCCGGATGGTGAGGACGCTGCGTGCCGAGCTGGGGACCGAGCATGGGACCGTCAATCGGGTCGCGACGCAGCTCGGGTACGGGGTCGAGTCCGTGCGGATGTGGGTCAAGCAAGCCGACATCGACGACGGCGTCACCTCTGGCGTGAGCAGCGCTGAGGCGCGGCGGGTGCGTGAACTGGAGCAGGAAGTCCGGGAGTTGCGGCGGGCCAACGAGGTCCTCAAGCGTGCTGCGTCTTTCTTCGGGGCGGAGCTCGACCGCCACTACCGGAAGTAGTCGCGTTCATCGACGCGAACAAGGATGACCTGGTCGACGCTCGCCGGCTCGGAGTCGAGCTCATCTGCAGGCTGCTGCAGGTGGCTCCGAGCAGCTACTACGCCGCCAAGACCCGCGCCCCCTCGGCTCGCGCGGTGCGGGACGAGGAGCTGATCCCGCAGCTGGTCGAGCTCTAGGAGACGAACTACCGCGTCTACGGGGTCAGAAAGCTCTGGAAGACCGCGCGTCGCGCCGGGATCGACATCGGCCGAGATCAGACGGGCCGGCTCATGCGCGCCGCAGGGATTAAGGGCGCGACCAGGTCGAAGCGGGTGAAGACGACCCGGCCAGATCCGACCGCGGCGCGGCACCCGGACCTCGTGAAGCGGGAGTTCACCGCGCCTGCCCCGAACCGGCTCTGGGTCACCGACCTGACGTTCGTGCCGACGTGGGCCGGCGTCGCGTACGTCTGCTTCATCGTCGACGCGTTCTCCCGGATGATCGTAGGGTGGCGGTGCGCGTCACACATGCGCACCGAGATGGTCCTCGACGCGATCGAGATGGCCCGCTGGTCCCGCGGCGCTCGCCACGAGGACCTGCGCTGTCACAGCGACGCGGGGTCTCAAGGTGGATTCAATCGGTCGTCGCAACACCCTCTCGGAATCACTGGAGGTATGGGCGATGGCAAGCAAGGACTGGGCGAGGAAGATCAGTGACGTGC